>JAGREO010000063.1 GCA_020446525.1 Geminicoccaceae bacterium
ATACCGCGTGGGCGATCGCCGGGGGCACGATATTCGATATCGGCCGTGGCGAAATTCCCCATCCATGCGACACGGGTGTCGAGCCGATCTGATCGCTTCCCGGCGCCTCACCGCCGGCCCGGGAGAGCGTCCGGCTTCGGCCGGGCGCGCGAAAGGTTCCTCAGAAATAATCGAGTACGCCCGATTCACGATCTGGTGGAATTTCTCCCGAAACGCGGGGCCGGAGACCGCCAGACTCGGTTGACTCCCGACGCGACGATGGAAAGATCATAAGAGATGTCACGTCGGCAAAGGATGTCGGACCGGCAGAAAGGGCGGCGGCCGACGCGGCAGCGAAGATGGCGGTACGATCGCCTTCAGCCGGCCGGGCCGCACCGGTCCGACACCGGCGCCGATCCGACGAAGAAATCGCCGGCGAAGGCGAGGCGAGACGGAAAGAAAGGGAGGCACATCATGTTCTTCGGCGGAACGCTCTTGGGACTGTTCGCCACCGACGATGGCGGATTCACCGTGGCCGGGTTCCAGAACCAGCTCGCCGGCACCGGCCTTCGTGACAATCTGGTCGGCACGCCGGCCAACGATCTCATCCTCGCACTCGGTGGGGACGACATCGCGGACGGCCGGGCCGGCTCCGACGAGATCCAGGGCGGGCCCGGTCGCGACAGTCTCTTCGGCCGCGAGGGTAACGACGCCCTCTACGGTCAGGACGGCGCGGACAATCTCAACGGCGGCGACGGCGCCGACATCCTCGATGGCGGTCGCGGTGACGATTTCCTCATCGGCGGGGCGGGCGACGACGTCATGGACGGCGGCCGCGGCGATGATTTCCTCACCGGAGACGCCGGCGACGACATTCTGAGGGGCGGCAGCGGCGACGACGATATCTTCGGCGGTGAGGGCAACGACAGGATATTCGGGGGCCGTGGTGACGATGTCCTCCGCGGCAGCGGCAATGACGGCTCGGGAGATGTCAATGTCGTCGGCGACGTCCTGCTCGACTTCGGCACCGACTATGACGAGATCACGACCGGCGGCGGCAACGACACCATCCTCTTCGAGGGGGATGACGACGACCGGCTGCTGGTCACCGATTTTCGCGTCGGGCGCGACGTGGTCGAGGTCTTCGACGTCGATGCGGCGGCGGTCGAACAGACGGTCATCGCCGTCAGCCCGTTCGGCCGCGGCCTTCTCCTGGTGACCGATACGGTCGACAATGACGACGCGATCTTCCTGCTCGGCGTGCGGGCACCGCTGACCGTGGGTGTCGATCTGATCTGAGGCTCTTCTTCCCGCTCGGCGATCCCGGCGCCCTGCTTCGGCGGGGCGCCTTTCGTTCGCAATTCGATCGGTCGCGGGTGGCGATCGGCTGGCCGCCTCGATGCCCGCCTCGACGTCAATCCGTATGCCGCAGGCTGCGCGGCCGCACGAAGTCGAGCAGGATGCCGTTCTCGAGGCAACTCCAGTCCGGCACGTCGAAGGCGAGACGGGCGAGCGCGCCGGTCGGGAATTTCTCGTGCAGCTCCGCCAGGATCGCCGCGTCACCGCGAACGGCCAGCCGGCGCGCCAGTTGGTGCATGCCCGGATTGTGGCCCACCAGCATCGAACGTTCGGGTGCGGCCGGCCGGGTCGCCAGGATCTGCAGCATCCGCTCGGGCGACGCCAGATAGAGCGCCCTTTCGTGCTCGATCTCCGGCGTCTGCGGCCAGGCGGCGCGGGCGAGCTCGAGGGTGTGGCGTGCCCGCCTCGCGGTCGAGCATAGAACCAGTCGGGGAACCCAGCCGCGGCGGGCGATCTCGACGCCCATCCGGGCGGCGGCGTCGAGGCCGCGCGACGCGAGGTCACGGTCGTGATCACCGGTCGCCGGCGCGTCCCAGCGGGACTTGGCGTGGCGCAACAGCAGCAGCTCGCGCATCGGAAGGACACCGCTCGTCAAGGTTTCGTTCATTGTCGAGAGCTATGATGACGGACATCGGCAGTCGTCACCAGAGCCCTTGCCGATCCGCGCGAACCGCCGGACCGGCCGGTCGCGTCGATCGCGAAATGCGAAGAAACGAGGAGCTGTGGTACTTTGCGGTCCCTTTCGATCGAAAACTGCTCTAGAGGAGAGCGATGACCACGTGGTGTATCGGCTGGGATCGCGAGCGCATGAACGACGAGCAGCAGTTCGCCGGCCGGACCTTTGCGGGCTCGGGAGGCGCCGCTTCGGAGACGGGCGGTATGGTGAAGAGCGGATCGGCGGGGCGCGGCCCGAAGACGGGCGGCCCGGTGACGGGCGGTCTGATGACCGACGTGCTCGACGAGCAGGAGGTGCGCGCCGCGACCGGCGGTCCGGCGGCCGAGCCCGAGCGCATCGCCATCCGCTCGGAACACTTCATCAACCGCGAGCTCTCTTGGCTGGCCTTCAACGAGCGGGTGCTCGAGGAGGCGATGAACGCCGCCCATCCGCTGTTCGAACGGCTGCGTTTTCTCTCCATCTCGGCCAATAATCTCGACGAGTTCTACATGGTCCGGGTGGCCGGCCTGAAGGGGCTGATCCAGGCCGGTGTCACCACCATGAGCCAGGACGGCATGACCCCGGCCGAGCAGCTCGCGGCGATCAATGCGCGGGCCGATCTCCTGATGCGCAACCAGCAGATCTGCTGGCACAAGCTGATGCAGAAGCTGGCCGGCCAGGGGGTGCGGGTGCTGGGTTACGAGCAGCTCGACGAGGACGAGGCCGCCTGGCTCGAGAACTTCTTTCTGCACGAGATCCTGGCGGTGCTGACGCCGATCGCCATCGATCCGGCGCATCCCTTTCCGCACATTCCCAATTGCGGCACGGGCCTCGTGGTCGAGCTCGACCGGCCCAAAGGTGATCCGCTGATCGGCCTCGTGCTGCATCCGGCCAAGCTCGAGCGCTTCATCCGCCTGCCGGGCGAGGGCCAGCGCTACGTGCGTCTCGAGGCGGTGGTCCGCCGCCATCTCGACGCGCTCTTTCCGCGTTTCAAGGTGCGCGCCGTCGGCTATTTCCGCATCATCCGCGACAGCGACATCGAGCTGGAGGAGGAGGCCGAGGATCTGGTGCGGCTCTACGAGACGCTGCTCAAGCGGCGGCGCCGGGGCCACGTGATCCGGCTGACCATCGACGCCGAGATGCCGGACAATCTGCGCGCCTTTCTGGTGGACCAGCTCGGCGTCGACAGGGCCGACGTGTTCGCGCTCGACGGCGTGCTGGGCGTGGTCGACGTCAAGGCGATCATCTCGCGCGACCGGCCGGATCTGATCTTCCAGCCCTACACGCCGCGCTTTCCCGAGCGGATCAAGGATTTCGCCGGCGACTGCTTCGCCGCCATCCGCCACAAGGATCTGATCGTCCACCACCCCTATGAGAGCTTCGACGTGGTGGTGCAGTTCCTGCTGCAGGCGGCGCGCGATCCCAACGTGCTGGCGATCAAGCAGACGCTCTATCGCACGTCGGAGGACAGCCCGATCATCGCGGCCCTGATCCAGGCGGCCGAGGAGGGCAAGTCGGTCACCGCACTCGTCGAGCTCAAGGCGCGCTTTGACGAGGAGCAGAACATCCGCTGGGCGCGCAATCTCGAGCGTGCCGGCGTGCAGGTGGTCTACGGCTTCATCTCGCTCAAGACCCACGCCAAGGTGTCGATGGCGGTGCGTCGCGAGCCTTCGGGCCTGCGCACCTACGTCCATTTCGGCACCGGCAATTATCACCCGATCACCGCGCGCATCTACACCGACCTCTCCTTCTTCACCTGCGATCCGGCGCTCGGGCGCGATGCCGCCAAGGCGTTCAACTTCATGACCGGCTATGCCGAGCCGCAGGATCTCGAGCGGCTGGCGCTGGCGCCGCTCACGCTGCGCGAGACGCTGATCGGTCATATCGACGCCGAGATCGAGCATGCGAAGGAGGGCCGCAAGGCGGCGATCTGGGCCAAGATGAACGCGCTGGTCGACGAGCAGCTGATCGAGGCGCTCTACCGCGCTTCGCAGGCGGGCGTGAAGGTCGATCTGGTGATCCGCGGCATCTGCTGCCTGCGGCCGGGGGTCAAGGGCCTCTCGGAGAACATCCGGGTCAAGAGCATCGTCGGCCGGTTCCTCGAGCACAGCCGGATCGTCTGCTTCGGCGCCGGCAACGGCCTGCCTTCGCGCAAGGCCAAGGTCTTCATCTCCTCGGCCGACTGGATGCAGCGCAACCTCTCGCGCCGGGTCGAGGCGCTGGTGCCGATCGAGAACGAGACGGTGCACCAGCAGGTGATGCACCAGATCATGATCGCCAACATGAAGGACAAGGCGTCGAGCTGGATCCTGCGGTCCGACGGCACCTATCAGCGGGTCCGCCACGACCGCGACAGCTTCTCCGCCCACACCTACTTCATGACCAACCCCAGCCTCTCCGGCCGCGGCAGCGCCCTGCACAAGAAGAAAGTCTCCCGCCTGCAGCTCTCCTGAGCCGCGCCGACCGAGCGATTCCGGCGCCGCGACGGCTCGTCTCGTCACCCGGCGCGGATGATCGGGCGGCAGGAATTGGCCGCTTCGACCGCGATCGATCGGCCTTCGCACACGTGTCGCGGGCGCCGCGTCGAGCCGACGCCCTGCCGAGGTGACGGCGATCGGTCGCAGATCTCGTCACGCCGCCTCGTCGACGGCGGATCGGGAGTCGCTCGAACGGAACGAGCTCTTCACGAGAGTTTCATTCCGGTGAGCCGTTTCGATCCTCTCTGCCGAACCATCGGATCGTCTCCGGCTTGCCGGAGGGTCTATCCGCGCGGAGCTCCGGGCCGGACGAATGGAGCTGTCCACGGGGAGCCTGGAGGAGCTCGTCCACCTCCGCCCTGCTGCCGACGGGCACGTAGGTCGTGTAACGCGGGTCGTCACCAAGAGACCAATCGATTTCATCGAAGAACTCGAAGACGTAGAGCTGGCCACACGTTCGACATTCGATGAGGTAGCGCCACCAGTGGCTCTCGTCGGCGAAAACTTCGACCACCCTGAAAACCGCAGCGAGAGGCTTCGCCAACATCGCTTCGGGCTCGGTCCATAATCTGCATCTCGAGAGCATCGCATTTCTCCGATACTTGGAGTCCCGCTTTCGCTTGCGGTGAAAAAAAGGCGGCCCGGTATCGGGAGGGATCGAACGTCACCGGCGGTCAGCCGGCGAGATATCGGCTCACCGCCTCGATCTGATCGGCCGCCATCAGCGCCGGCGCGTGGCCGATGCCGTCGAAGGTGAGGATCTTCGCCTTCGGTCCTCGCCGGCTCATCTCCTCGGCGGTGGCGGCGCCGAGCAGGGGGCTCCGGGCGCCGCGCAGGACCAGGGTGGGGCAGGTGACGCGGTCGTAGAAGGGCCACGAGTCGACGTCTTCGGCGGCGGATTCTGCGAAGGGGATGCGGATGGCGGGATCGTAGTGCAGCCGCCATTGCGTCCCGTCGCGGCGCCCGCCGTGCAGCGCCAGATGCCGCCATTGGTCGTCGGTGAGCGGTCCGAAGCCGGCGTGGATGGCGCGCAGATGGGCTTCGAGCTCCTCCAGCGTGGCGAAGCGCAGGTCGAAGCCGAGATAATCCGCGATGGCCGAAAGCGCATTCTTCGGCACGAAGGGTCCGACGTCGTTGAGCACCAGACGGCGCACGCGTCGGGCCACACCGCGGTCCTCCATGCCGGCGACGGCCATGCCGATCAGTCCGCCCATCGAGGTGCCGATCCAGTCGACCTCGTCGATGCCCAGGGTGTCGAGCAGGGTCAGGATGTGGCGGGCATAGTTCGGCACGGCATAGCCGCGCGGGTCGTCGAGCCAACTGCTGCGACCGCGGCCGACCATGTCGACGGCGATCACCCGGGCACGGCGCGCCAGGCGTTCGGCCAGCATGTCGAAATCGTGGGCGTTGCGGGTCAGCCCGTGGATGCAGAGGATCGTTTGCGGTGCGTCGGGATCGCCGTGCTCGAGCCAGCCCAGCTCGATCAAGCCCTCTCCCATGGAGGATAAGGCATCGTCGATGCGTGTCGACCGGCTTTGCATGGGCGGCTCGTGCGGGTGTTGGAGGAGGGATCAGGGCTCGATGGGCCGGGCACCGGAAGCGGGGCGGCGTGCACGGCGGGCGGCGCGGGCGACCACCTCGCCGCGGCCGGCGGCGAGCGTGACCGGTGCGGCGCGCACCGTCTCGCGCCAGACGATGAAGAGGCCGGACGCGATGACCACGGCCAGGCCGAGGAAGAGGTGGACCGTCGGCAGATCGCCGAAGAGGGCGATGCCGAAGATCACCGCCCAGATCATCTGGGTGTACTGAAAGGGTGCCACGAGCGCCGCCGGAGTCTCGCGGGTGGCGAAGACGAGGCCGGCCTGTCCGGATCCCGCCAGAAGACCGGCCAGGGCCAGCAGCGAGACCTCGTGCCAGGTCGGCGCCACCCAGTGGGCCACGGCGAGCGGGGCGGAGGCGAGGATGATGGCGAGAAAGAGCCCGCCGACGATCGCGGCACTGCGCTCTCCCGGCCCCATCTTGCGCAGCAGCAGGAAGGAGAGGGAGCCGCACACCGTGGCGCCCGCGGCATAGAGGTGACCGGCCCCGAGATTTTCGAAGCGCGGATCGAGCATCACCATCACGCCCGCGAAACCGACGATGGTGGCACTCCAGCGCCGCCAGCCGACGCTCTCCTTCAGCACGAGGGCGGAAAGTGCGGTGACGATCATCGGCGAGGCGAACAGGATGGCGTAAGCCTCGGCGAGCGGCAGCATGGAAAAGGCGTTCCACACCAGAAAGGAGCAGATGGTGGTGAGCACCGCGCGGGCGGCGATCAGTCGGGGTTGCTGCGGCATCAGGGCACGGAGGCCGCCCTGGCCACGGGTGAGCGCCAGCACCGGCAGCAGCGCGAAGAGCGACAGCATCAGGCCGATCTGAAAGGTCGAGAAGCGCCCGCTGGTCAGCTTGACGATGGCGTCGGCCGTCGAGAACGAGGCATAGGCGGCCAGGGCGAAACCGATGCCTCGCAGCAGCACCGCACCGCTCGGAGCAGCAGACGCGACGATCATGGAACGACATCCCCCAGAGCATTTCCCGATATGGTGGAGCCACCAGATCGACCGGGAAATGCGAAAAAAACCAAACGCCGGAGCAAGGCTCCGATCTCGTCCGGTCGGAACCATGCTCCGGGCACGAGGCTGTACCGGCAGGCCTGCCGGCGAAGCATGTTGCAACGCCGAATATAATACGGTTCAACCTTTACGAGATACCATTCTTTCGAGGGGCTGCCATGCGATCGTGACGGCACCGGGGCCGCCATGCCACATCCTCGCCCGCCGCTTCAGATGCTGAAGTCCAGATCGGCGCCTTTTTCGCCTTTTGCGCGGGTGTCCTTCAGCGGCAGAACGTGGGCGCAGAGGTCGTCCACCGTCACCTCTTCGAGTTGTGCCAGAAAATCCTTCTCCAGCCCGGTCCAGAACGGGTCCATCACGTCGCGCCCCAGCGCCGAGGACGAGGTGAGGGCGCTCGCGTCGCCGTCGACGGGCTCATCGACCACACGGACGATGTCGGCGACCGAAATTCGCCGCCGTTCACGAGCGAGGCGGTAGCCGCCGCGGGGCCCCCTGATGCCCTTGAGGATCCCGGCACGAACCAGCTGCTGCATCACCTGCTCGAGATAGCGGCGCGGCAGGTTCAGCCGCTCGCCGATGGCCTGGCTCTGCACCGGCTCCGCCGCACCGTGCACGGCGATGTCGATGATCGCCTCCAGCGCCAGAGCGAGTTTCTTCGACGGTCTGAGCATCACCCTCCGTCTCCCGTTTCACCGGTTCCCGTCGAGCCGAAACCGCCGTCGCCGCGGGCCGTGCCGTCGTCGGTCACGGCCGCGGTACGCCATTCGATCTCGAGAACCGGCGCGACCACCAGTTGCGCCACGCGCATGCCCCGCTCGACGGTGAATAGCCGGTCGCCGAGATTGGCCAGGATCACGCACACCTCACCGCGATAATCGGCGTCGATCGTTCCGGGTGCGTTGAGCACGCTCACACCATGATGCCACGCCAGACCCGATCTCGGCCGCACCTGCGCCTCGTAGCCCATCGGCAGGGCGATGCGCAGACCGGTGGGGATCAGGGCCCGCGCGCCCGGTGCCAACGGTTGGGGGCATCCTTCGGGAAGTGCCGCGCAGAGATCGACACCGGCCGCACCCGCCGTCGCCGGCGCCGGCAACGGCAGACCTTCGCCGTGTGGCAACCGCTCGATCGCCACCGCGAGCCGGGTCGTTTCGGGCAGCCGCGTCACGACAGGCGTCCGGCTGCGATCGCGACGATCTCGCGGGCGAGGTCGAGCTTGTCCATCTCGGGCAGCACGCGGCTCGTGCCTTCGCGATCGAGAATGGTGACGGCGTTGCGTGCACCCCCGAAGACGTCCTTGCCGCTGCCGACGTCGTTGATGCAGATCAGATCGCAGCCCTTGCGCGCGAGCTTGGCCCGGCCGTGGGCCAGGATTTTCTCCGTCTCGGCGGCGAAGCCCACGACCACCGGCGGGCGAAGTTCGTGGCGGCCGGCCACCGTCGCCAGGATGTCCGGGTTCTCGGTCATCTCGATGGCCGGCGGTGCCTCACTGCTCTTCTTGAGCTTCTGTCCGGCCTCGTGGGCCGGCCGCCAGTCGGCGACGGCGGCGGCGAAGATCGCGATGTCCACCGGCAGCGCCCTCTCGACGGCGGCCGCCATTTCGCGTGCGGACTGGACGCGCACCACGTGGACGCCGGCGGGATCGGGCAGGCTCACGGGCCCGGAGATCAGCGTGACCTCGGCGCCGGCTTCCTGGAGGGCCCGGGCGAGCGCGTGGCCCTGGCGGCCCGACGAGCGGTTGGCCAGATAGCGCACCGGATCGAGCGGCTCGTGGGTCGGGCCGCTGGTGACGAGAGCACGCCGGCCGGCCAGCGGGCCCGTGCCGCGAGCACCGGCGCCCCGCAGCCTCGCCTCGATCGCATCGAGGATGTGCGCCGGCTCGGCCATGCGGCCGCTGCCGATCTCGCCGCAGGCCATGTCACCCGCCTCGGGCCCGACGAAGGCGATGCCGTCGTCGCGCAGCCGCTGCACGTTGCGCTGCGTCGCGGCGTGCCGCCACATCATCGGGTTCATCGCCGGTGCTATGAGCACCGGCTTGTCGGTCGCGAGCAGCACGGTGGAGGCCAGATCGTCGGCGTGGCCGTGCGCCATCTTCGCCATCAGATCGGCGGTGGCCGGCGCCACGACCAGCAGGTCGGCCTCGCGCGAGAGACGGATGTGGCCCATCTCCGCTTCGTCGGTCAGCGAGAACAGATCCTGGAACACCTTGCGTTCGCTCAATGCGGCGAGCGAGAGCGGTGTGACGAACTCGGCACCGCCCGCGGTCAGCACGCAGACGAAGGACATGCCCCGTTCGCGTCCTCTCCGGACGAGATCGAGGCATTTGTAGGCGGCGATGCCGCCGCCGATGATCAGGGTAATTTTTGCCTGCACGTTCGCTGCCGCTCTCGCTTCGTTTCACCCGGGTCCGCACCCGCCGATCCGGCGCGCCGCCAGCCTAGGACAACAGGGCGAGAAGGGCGATGGTTGCGACGAGGGCTACGATCAGCAGGTCGTCCCGCATCCGCCGTTCGATCCTGACCGGCGCGCGGCGGATCGCCAGCAGCGCCTCGTCGAGGTCGTGCACCAGCTTGGGCAGGCGTCGTGCGGCTCCGAGCGTGTCGGTCAGCATTTCCTGCACCTGCGCCTGCGGTCCCAGATGCCGGGTGATCCACTGCTCGACCAGCGGCTGCGCCAACTGCCACATGTTGACGTTCGGGTTCAGCAGGCGGCCGACACCCTCGGCCACCACCATGGTCTTCTGCAGCAGCAGCAGTTGCGGCTGGGTCTGCATGCGGAATTCCTCGGCGATACCGAGAATCTGGCCCAGCAGTCGGCCGAAGGAGATTTCCGCCAGCGGCCGATCGAGGATCGGTTCGCCGATCGCCCGGCAGGCCTGGGTGAAGGCGGCGCGATCCTCGTCCGGCGGCACGAAACCGGCATCGAAGAAGACCGCGGCGACGCCGGCGTAATCGCGCGCGAGAAAGCTCACCAGCATGCGCGCGAGATAGCGGCGGTGGCTCATGTCGATCCGGCCCATGATGCCGAAATCGAGCGCCACGATGCAGCCCTGGGCGTCGATCAGCATGTTGCCCGGATGCATGTCGCCGTGGAAGAAGCCGTCGCGGAAGACCTGGTTGAAGAAGACGGCGGCGGCGCGCTCGAGGATGAGGTCCGGTGCGAGGCCTGCGGTCAGGAGAGCGTCGCGATCGTCGACGTGCAGCCCGGCCACCCGCTCGAAGGTGGCGACGCGCTTGGCGGTGCGCTGCCAGTCCACGTCCGGAACCCGAAAGCCCTCGTCGTCGGCGCAGTTCGCGGCGAGCTCGGCCGCCGCCGCCGCTTCCAGACGCAGGTCCATCTCGCGCCGGGTCGAGATCGCGAAGATGCGCACCGCTTCGACCGGCCGGTAGCGTCTGAGATGCGGCTGACCGCGCTCGATCATCGTCGCCGCCCACATCAGCAGGTCGAGATCGCGCTCGATCGCCAGCTCGATGTTCGGCCGCAGAATCTTGACCGCCACCTCGCGCCCGTCCGGTGTCACCGCGAAATGCACCTGGGCGATCGACGCGGCGGCCACCGGCTCGTCGGTGAACCGGGTGAAATGGGCGTCGATCGGCCCGTCCAGCTCGCGCTCGATGGTCCGCCGCGCCTCTTTGGCCGGAAAGGAAGGCAGGCGGTCCTGCAGTTGCGCCAGATCGCGGGCGATCGCATCGCCCAGGAGATCGGCGCGGGTGGCCAGGCTCTGGCCGAACTTGATGAAGCACGGCCCCTGTTCCTCGAGCGCCCGGGCGAGCCTCTGGCCCGGGCGTCCGGGTGCGCGACGGTTGACGAAGGGGCCGGCGAGCTTGAGGAACGGACGGGCTTGGGGCACCAGCTCGAGGGCGAAGAGCGCGTCGTGCCGGGCCAGGCCGCGGGCGATGCCGATCAGCCGCCAAACGTTGCGCAACGTGCGGAACACCGCTTCTTATCCGTCGCGCCGGGGCCTCAGAGCCGCCAGCCGCTGTGGATCGCGGCGATGCCGCCGGAGAGGTTGCGATGACGGACCTGCTCGAAACCCGCCCGGCGGATCATCCCGGCGAAGGTGTCCTGGTCGGGAAAGCGGCGTATGCTCTCGGCGAGATAGCGGTAGCTCGACGCGTCGCCGGCGACGATCCGGCCCATCACCGGCAGGACCGAGAGGCTGTAGGCGTCGTAGAGCCGCTCGAGGCCGGGCAGCACGAGCCTCGAGAATTCGAGGCAGAGAAAGCGGCCGCCCGGGGCCAGCACCCGCCTGATCTCGGCCAGCGCGCGATCGACGTGCGTGACGTTGCGGATACCGAAGGCCATGGTGCAGGCGTCGAACTGCGCATCCGCGAAGGGCAGTTGCTGGGCGTCGGCCGCAAGAAAGCGCACCGCGCCGGGCCAGCCCCGGTCGAGGGCGCGATCGCGCCCCACCTCGAGCATCGAGACGTTGATGTCGGCCAGCACCACCGCCGCCCGGCCACCGACACGGTCGAGCAGGCGCTCGGCGACGTCGCCGGTGCCGCCGGCGAGATCGAGGTAGCGGCGGCCGGCCCGGGGCGCCAGCCAGTCGAGCATCGCCTCCTTCCACAAGCGGTGGACGCCCATACTCATGATGTCGTTCATCAGATCGTAGCGGCCGGCGACGGAATCGAAGACGGCGCGCACGCGACCGCTCTTTTCCGGAGGCGCCACTTCCTCGAAGCCGAAGCTCGCCGCCAGCCGTGCGGCCGCATCGCCGCTTTCGCTGCGGCCGGCGGTGCGGCTGCCGGCCCCGTCGCCGCTCGCGGCACGGCTTGTCGGACGTCGTCCGGTCATGGCATGGGGCTCCGGCTCGAAGATGGGACAGCCGTGTTCTAGGGGTGGCCGCCGGCCGCAGCAAGGCGACGAAAGGACGAGGTGGTGCCGGAACTGCCGGAAGTCGAGACGGTGATGCGGGGCCTGCACGCGCGCCTGCAGAACCGGCGCATCGTCTCGTTCGTGCAGCGTCGGCCCGATCTGCGCTTTCCCCTGCCGCCGGGCCTCGCCGGGAGGCTGACCGGCCGTGTCTGTCACGGCTTTCGCCGGCGGGCGAAATACATCCTGGTCGATCTGCGGGGCGGACCCGAGGCGCAGACGCTCATCCTCCATCTGGGCATGTCGGGCCGGCTCTCGTTCGACGGCGCACCGGCCGGCGCGCACGAGCACCTGACCTTCGGTTTCGACGACGGTACGGTACTGCGTTTCGTCGATCCCCGGCGCTTCGGCATGCTGGATCTGGTACCGACGGCAGCCTCTGCGACGCACCGGTGGCTGGCGCATCTCGGCCTCGAGCCGCTGGCGCCGGGCTTCGACGGGCCGGCCCTGGCACGGCTGCTGGCCGGGCGGCTGCAACCGGTCAAGACCGCGATCATGGACCAGCGGCTGGTGGTGGGGGTCGGCAACATCTATGCCAGCGAAAGCCTCCATCGGGCCGGTGTCTCGCCGCGCCGGCTGGCGGCCAATGTCGGCCCGGGGCGGGCGGCGGCGCTCTCGGCCGCGATCGTCGAGGTTCTCGAGCAGGCGATCACGGCCGGCGGCTCCTCGTTGCGCGATTATGTCCGGGCCGACGGCCAGTTGGGCAATTTCCAGTCCTTCTTTCGCGTCTACGACCGGGCCGGTGAGCCTTGCGGCCGCTGCGGCGGCGCCGTCGTCAAGCTGGTGCAGGGTGGTCGTGCGACCTATTTTTGCGGCCGCTGCCAGCGCTGAGCGCCACGAGGCGTTCGCCCGGTCGAGGACGCTGGAGGACGGATTCGGGTGGACGCCGGCCGTCGGGCTGGTGTTTAACCCCCGCCGTGCCGGCGCGCCGAATCGTGCGCCGGTCGTCGCGGGCTCCGCATCGGGAGACAGGGCCATGGCCTATGAGACGATACTGGTCGAGAAGCGTGATGCCGTCGGGCTGATCACGCTCAACCGTCCCAAGGCGCTCAATGCGCTCAACGGCCAAGTGATCGCCGAGCTCGAGCGGGCCCTGACGGCGTTCGACGAGGATCCGGAGATCGCCTGCAGCGTGCTGACCGGCTCGGACAAGGCCTTCGCCGCCGGCGCCGACATCAAGGAGATGGCGCAAAAGGACTTCTCCGACGCCTACAACAGCGACTTCATCGCCAAGTGGCAGGCGATCGCGGCCCACGACAAGCCGGTCATCGCCGCGGTGGCGGGCTATGCGCTCGGCGGCGGCTGTGAACTGGCGATGATGTGCGACATCGTCATCGCCGCCGACAATGCCCGCTTCGGCCAGCCGGAAATCAATCTCGGCACCATCCCGGGTGCCGGGGGCACCCAGCGCCTGACCCGTGCGATCGGCAAGTCGAAGGCGATGGAGATGGTGCTGACCGGACGCATGATGAACGCCGAGGAGGCCGAGCGCGCCAATCTCGTCTGCCGGGTGGTGCCGCAGGCCGAACTGGTCGACAAGGCCCTCGAGATCGCCCAGACCATCGCCGAGAAGTCGCAGCCGATCGTGCGCATGGCCAAGGAGGCGGTGAACGTGGCCTACGAGACGAGCCTCGCCGAGGGCATTCGTTTCGAGCGCCGTGCATTCTACGCCACCTTCGCGACCCAGGACCGGGTCGAGGGCATGAACGCCTTCACCGAGAAGCGCACGGCGAATTTCACCGGCCGCTGACGTCCGGCACCCGCTCGGGGTGTGTCCGCTCGGGGTGTGCCCGTTCGGGGTGTGATTGACGCGCTGCGGCCGTCCGCCTATATCGACGGCTTCCGTGAGCAGAGAGGATCATCGTGGCGCACCACCGTTCCGCCGAGAAACGCATTCGCCAGACCGCCAAGCGGACCGCCGTCAATCGCGGTCGCGTGGCGCGCATCCGCACCTTCGTGCGCAAGGTCGAGGACGCTCTGGCCAAGGGCGATCAGGAAGCCGCGCGCGCGGCGCTCAGGGCGGCCGAGCCCGAGCTCAAGCGGGGCGTGAGCAAAGGAGTGCTGCATCTCAACACGGCCTCCCGCAAGGTCTCGCGTCTGACCCGGCGCGTCAACGCGCTCTCCGCGCCGCCCGCCGCTCACTGAAGACGGCGCGCGCGTAGCGCGTCGGCTCCGTCTCTTCCAAGCTGGTCCGACCGTTCTCCGCGATGCGGAGCGCGGCGCGTTCTTTTGCGTGCTAATTCAACTATTCGGAGAAATGTCGCGTTCCCTTTTCGATCTACTTGCCTCGGCTCCGGGCGCTGACTAGCTTGTCCGACCGAGGCAGGACGCCGGTTCGCGAAGGCAGGCGGCACATCGATCTGGGCGTGATCGACCGTTCGTGAACGGGCACGGCACGCAGGTGCGACCGTCGTTCGCTCCACGGTTTTCCATCAGGGCTCGATCCGGTCCGGCCCGAATGCCGGACGTCGTGGACCGGGCGCTTGCGCGGCATGCCGCGCCGCGGGCGGGGCGGTGTGACGCATCGTGGTCGCGGCGTCGACGACGGCACATGTTTGGGGAGCATTTCGCGGGTGGCATCTGAGGCACGCATGATTCTTCAACCCTCGGGCGACATCGAACAGCAATGGCAGCGGGTGCGCGCCCTGTTGCACGACGAGATCGGTGCCACGGCCTACGGCACGTGGCTCAAGCCGTTGCGGTTGGCGGAATGTGACGGCGACCGTGTGGTGATCTCGGTCCCCACCCAGTTCATGCGCGACTGGGTCGTGTCCAACTATGCCGACCGGATCCGCGGCATCTGGAACCAGGTCAATCCGGCGATCCGCTCCATCGCCCTCAACGTCAAGGCGCAGGACGGCGGCGCCGCGCGCGGCCAGCGTGTCGTCGAGCCTTCGGGTGAGCCGCGTGATCCGGCGCGAAGCGACGGCGTGACGCCCCTGGTGCGGCGGGACGATCCGCCGGTCGCCACCTCGCGCCGCGATCCGGTCGCGCCGGAGACGGTGCGGCCGCTGGACGAGCTTTCGGCCAGTCTCGATCCGCGCTTCACCTTCGAGGCGTTCGTCGTCGGCAAGCCCAACGAGTTCGCGGTGGCGGCGGCCGAGCGCATCGCCGAATCGACCACTCTGCCGTTCAATCCGCTCTTTCTCTATGGCGGTGTGGGGCTGGGCAAGACGCATCTGATGCACGCCATCGGCTGGCGGGCCAAGCAGCTCGACCCGCAGCGGCGAGTCATCTACCTCTCCGCCGAGAAGTTCATGTATCAGTTCGTGCGGGCCTTGCGGACCAAGGGCACGATGGAGTTCAAGGAACTGTTCCGCTCGGTCGATCTCTTGATGGTCGACGACGTGCAGTTCATCTCCGGCAAGGACAGTACCCAGGAAGAGTTCTTCCACACCTTCAACGCACTGGTCGACCGGGGGCGCAGCATCGTCATCTCGGCCGACCGCAGCCCCTCCGATCTGGCCGGGCTCGAGGAGCGCATCCGCTCGCGGCTGGGGCAGGGGCTGGTCGCCGACATCCATCCGACGACCTTCGAGCTGCGGCTGGGCATCCTCGATGCGAAGGCCGAGCAGCTCGGTGCCGAGGTTCGTCGCGACGTCATCGAGTTCCTCGCCGACCGGATCACCTCCAACGTTCGTGAGCTCGAGGGGGCGCTCAACCGGATCGTCCATCAGGCGAGCCTGACCAGCCGGCCGGTGACCATCGAGATGGCGCAGGAGGTGCTGCGCGATCTGTTGCGCTCGCACGAGCGGCGGGTGACCATCGAAGAAATTCAGCGGATGGTCGTCGAGCACTACGCCATCCGCATGAGCGACATGAGCTCGAGCCGGCGTGCCCGGGCGGTGGCCCGGCCGCGGCAGGTGGCGATGTATCTGGCCAAGCAGCTGACGCCCCGCTCACTGCCGGAAATCGGCAAGAAGTTCGGCGGTCGCGACCACACGACCGTGATGCACGCGATCAGGCAGATCGAGAAGCTCTCGGCCGAAGATCGCGTGTTGGCGGACGACCTCGCCCAGCTCAAGCGCCGGCTGCAGAACTGAAGCACCCGGCGACGAAAGCACTGACGTTTTTCGGCGGCTTCTGCTAGTCTTCCGGCCCGGACGACGACGATAGTACAGGTCCGGGAAACCCGGTCCCAACGCAGCTCGAGAAACGTTCGCAACCCATGAAGCTCAGTATCGAACGCGCGGCTCTGCTCCACTCCCTGGCGCACGTGCAGAACGTCGTCGAGAAGCGATCGACCATTCCGATCATCTCGAACGTCAAGCTGTCCGCCGAGGGCGAAGCGCTGGTGATGACCGCGACCGACATGGATCTCTCGATCCAGGCGCGCGAGCCCGCCCGGGTTTCGACGGCGGGCACGACCACGGTGGCGGCGCACACGCTCTACGACATCACCCGCAAGCTGCCCGAGGGCAGCGAACTGTCGATGGAACTGGTGCGGCCCCGGGAAGACGGCGGCGCCGTCGAGCTGAAGGTCGCGGCCGGCCGCTCGGTCTTCAATCTGCCCTGCCTGCCGCCGGACGAGTTCCCGGCGATGGAGATCGAGGAACTCGACGTCCGGTTCGAAATACCGGCGGTCGATCTGGCCAAGCTGATCGACAAGACCCGGTTCGCGGTGTCGACCGAGGAGACCCGCTATTATCTCAACGGCATCCACATGCACGCGCAAGCCGAGGGTGCCACGAGCACCCTGCGCGGCGTGGCGACGGACGGCCACCGCCTGGCGCGGATCGAGATCGCTCTGCCGGCCGGCGCCGAGCGGATGCCGGCCATCATCGTGCCGCGCAAGACGGTTGGCGAGGTCCGCAAGCTGATCGAGGGGCTGGACGGCCATCTGACGATCGGTGTGTCGGCCAAGCGCATCCAGTTCCTGCTCGAGCGCACGGTGCTCGTATCACGGCTGATCGACGGGACCTTCCCCGACTATGAGCGGGTCATCCCCACCGGCAACGAGCGGATCGCGATCCTGGCCACCGAGCCGTTCGAGAAGGCCGTGGACCGGGTCGCCACCATCTCCACCGAGCGGGCGCGGGCGGTCAAGCTGCGCTTCGCCGACGATCGGGTGGTGATCTCCGCGGTCAGCACCGAGGCCGGACGCGGCATCGACGAGCTCGACGCGCAGTTCGACGGTGAGGCGCTGGAGATCGGCTTCAACGCACGCTATATGTTGGATATGCTCAGCGAAATCGATGGTGACGAAGTCCGGCTGGAGATGTCCAACCCGGCCGCGCCCACACTGGTGCGTGATACCGGCGACAGCAGCACGCTCTACGTGCTGATGCCCATGCGCGTTTGATGCCCGCTGCAGCGGTGAGGGGGTCGGTGCAGCCGCCACCGACCGTCGACCGACGCGACGCGCCCCGCACCACCGGCTTCGGTACCATCACGTCCGGCCGCAGCGCCGCAACCACGGCGGCGGTCACCTCCCTTCGGTTGACGGATTTTCGCAACTATCGCCGTCTCGAAATCCGGCCGGCGGGCGGTCCGGTCGTGCTCACCGGTGCCAACGGTGCCGGCAAGACCAATCTGCTCGAATCGCTCTCGCTTCTGGCTCCCGGCCGTGGCTTTCGCCGTGCCGCCCTGACCGATCTGGACCGCGACGGTGGCGGGCCCTGGCGGATGGAGGTGGAGGTCGCCGCCGCCGACGGACCGCTCG
Organism: Geminicoccaceae bacterium; assembly: GCA_020446525.1. GTDB lineage: Bacteria > Pseudomonadota > Alphaproteobacteria > Geminicoccales > Geminicoccaceae > JAGREO01. The sequence goes on from JAGREO010000063.1 coordinate 17,620, forward strand.
TCCTGCGGAGCGGCCGCGATCCGGCGAGCGACAAGCGCTCGATCCATCTCTTCGATCAGCCGCTGCGGACGCAGGGCGTTCTGAGCGGCCTTTTCGGTGTCGGCTGGCTGGTTCCCTCGATGGACCGCCTGTTCGACGAGGCGTCCAGCGGCCGCCGGCGTTTTCTGGACCGGCTGGTGCCGGCCGTTCAGCCGGATCACGCGACGCGCGTCGCGGCGTACGAGCGGGCGATGCGCGAGCGTGCGGCGGTGTTGCGCGAGGGGGCCGGCGATGCCGTCTGGCTCTCGGCGCTGGAGCGGCGGATGGCGGAGCCCGCGGTCGCCATCGCGGCAGCACGGCTGGAGCTGGTGGCGGCCTTGAACACCCAGCTCGAGACGCCGTCGATCGATCTGCCGCGGGTGCGGCTCGCGGTGGCGGGCGAGGTCGAGGCGGCCTTGGGCACGCTCAGTGCGCGCGACGTCGAGCAGCGGCTGCGCGCCGACCTCGCCGCCTCCCGCGCCCGCGATTCGGCGCTGGGCGGTGCGGCGCACGGCACCCATCGCAGCGATCTCGCCGTGCGCGACGCGGAGCGGGACGAGGCGGCGGCGCGCTGCTCGACCGGCCGGCAGAAGGCGATGCTGCTGGCGATCGTGCTGGCCGAGGCGCGGCTGCGGCGGGCCTGCACCGGCCAGGCACCCGTTCTGCTGCTCGACGAGGTGGCCGCGCACCTCGACGCGCGCAAGCGCACGGGCCTGTGCGCCACCCTGATCGAGCTGGGTGTTCAGGCATGGCTGACGGGCACCGACCGGTCGCTGTTCGAGGCGCTCGAAGGCCGTGCCCAATTCTATTCCGTCGACGAAGGACGATTGCGCGATCATGATTGACCCCACCCAGTCCGTCTACGACTCCACCTCGATCCAGGTGCTCGAGGGGCTCGAAGCCGTACGTCTGCGCCCGGGCATGTATATCGGCGACACCG
>JAGREO010000064.1:0-6801 GCA_020446525.1 Geminicoccaceae bacterium
CCGCGTTTCGGCGTGATGCGCGGCCGCGAATTCCTGATGAAGGACGCCTACACCTTCGACGTCGACCGCGAGGCGGCGATCCGCGCCTACGACAACATGTTCGTCGCCTATCTGCGCACCTTTCGCCGGCTCGGCCTCACCGCCGTGCCGATGCAGGCCGATACCGGCCCGATCGGCGGCGACATGAGCCACGAGTTCCAGATCCTGGCCTCGACCGGCGAGAGTGCCGTCTACTATGACGCGGCCTTCGAGGGCATCGACTTCACCGCGGCCGACCTCGACATCGCCGAGCTCAAGGCCCGCTATGCGGCGGCCGACGAGAAGCACGATCCGGCCAGGGTGCCGGCCGGTGTCGAGCTGCGCAGCGGCCGCGGCATCGAGGTCGGCCACATCTTCTATTTCGGCACCAAATATTCGGCCCCGATGGGGGCGAAGGTGACCGGCCCCGACGGCGCCGAGGTGACGCTGCACATGGGCTCCCACGGCATCGGCGTCTCGCGCCTCGTCGGCGCCATCATCGAGGCCGGCCACGACGACAAGGGCATCGTCTGGCCCGAGAGCGTCGCCCCCTTCAAGGTGGGCTTGGTCAATCTGCGTCCGGCCGACGACGCCTGCACGGCGATGGCCGAGGAGCTCTACGCCAAGCTGACCGGAGCCGGCGTCGAAACGCTGCTCGACGATCGGGACGAGCGCGCCGGCGCCAAGTTCGCCACCATGGAGCTGATCGGCCTGCCCTGGCAGGTGACCGTCGGACCGCGCGGGGCGAAGTCCGGCACCGTCGAGATCAAGCGCCGGGCCGGCGGCGCCACCGAGGAGATGTCCCTCGACGCCGTGACGGCACGGCTCGCAGGCTGATGCCACACCCCTCGATGCGGCACGCCGCCCGATGAGGCGGCCGGTCCGATGACGCCGGCGGAACGCATGGTCGCCTGGCGCTACCTTCGCCCGACCCGCGGCGAGGGCTTCATCTCGGTGATCGCCGGGTTCGCGCTGGTGGGCATCATGCTCGGCGTCGGCACGCTGATCGTCGTGCTGGCGGTGATGAACGGCTTTCGAAGCGAGCTGCTCGGCCGGGTGCTGGGCGTCAACGGCCACGCGACGGTGATCGCCGGGCCGCAGGGTCTGGCCGACCCGCAGGCGATCATCGCCGATCTCGAGGGCGCACCCGGCATCGTCGACATGATGGCCTATGTCGAAGGGCAGGTGATGGCGAGCGCCAACGGTGCCGCCACGGGCGCTCTCGTGCGCGGTGTCGATCCGGCGGATCTGGCCCGGCGGGCCGTGTTCGCCGATCACATCGTCCAAGGCGATCTGGCCCGGCTGGAGCAACCGGGGCAGGTCGCCGTCGGCGCCCGCATGGCCGAGCGCATGCGCCTCTTTCCCGGCGCCAAGCTGAGCCTGATCTCGCCCAAGGGGGCGGCCACCGCCTTCGGCACGGTGCCGCGCATCCAGAGCTTCGAGGTGGCGGCCGTCTTCGAAGTCGGCATGTACGAATACGACAACGGCTTTCTCTACATCCCGATCACCGACGCCCAGGCCTATTTCCAGTTGGGCGACAAGGTGACCGCCATCGAGATCCTCACCGACGATCCGGGCCGCATCGGTACCTATGCGCCGATCTATCGCGAGCGGGTGGGCGATCGCGGCCGGGTGGTGACCTGGCAGCAGCTCAACGCGCAGTTCTTCAACGCGCTCGAGGTCGAGCGCAACGTCATGTTCCTGATCCTCACGCTGATCATCCTCGTCGCCGCGTTCAACATCGTCACCGGCATCACCATGCTGGTGAAGAGCAAGGGCCGCGACATCGCCATCCTGCGCACCATGGGCGCCTCACGTGGTGCGGTCATGCGCATCTTCTTCCTCTCCGGCGCCTCGATCGGCGTCGCCGGAACGCTGCTCGGCTTCGCCATCGGCCTCGCTTTCGCGCTCAACATCGACACGATCCGGCTCTGGCTCGAGAGCCTCACCGGCGCGCAGCTCTGGTCGGCGGAGATCCGCTTCCTCTCCAAACTGCCGGCCGAGGTCGACCCGCAGGACGTGATCCGCGTGCTGGCGATGGGTCTGGGCCTGTCCTTTCTGGCGACGCTCTACCCGGCCTGGCGGGCGGCCCGCCTCGATCCGGTCGAAGCCCTGCGTTATGAGTGAGCCCGTCCTGCGCCTGAGCGGGATCGGCCGGCGCTACCGTCAGGGTGCGGTGGAGCTCGACATTCTCGACGGTGTCGATCTCATTCTGGAGAAGGGCTCGATCACCGCCCTCGTCGGTCCCTCGGGCTCGGGCAAATCGACCCTGCTGCACATCGCCGGACTGCTGGAGCGGCCCAGCGCAGGCGAGGTCGTGATCCGCGGACGCGCCTGCAACCGCCTCTCCGACAAGGCCCGCACGCTGTTGCGCCGCGATGCGATCGGCTTCGTCTACCAGTTTCACCACCTGCTGCCGGATTTCACCGCGCTCGAGAACGTCATGATGCCGCGGCTGCTGGCGGGTTGCGGGCGCGGCGGGGCGGTGACGGATGCGACCGCCCTGCTCGATCGTCTCGGTCTGGCGGGGCGCCGGTCGCACCGTCCCGCCAGGCTGTCGGGCGGCGAGCAGCAGCGCGTCGCGATCGCCCGGGCGCTGGCCAACGAGCCGGCTCTGCTGCTGGCCGACGAGCCCACGGGCAATCTCGATCCGTCGACCTCCGATGCCGTATTCGCGCTGCTCCTGGACATCTGCCGCGAGACCGGCGCCGCGGCGCTCGTCGCCACCCACAATCACGACCTCGCCTCACGAACCGACGCGACGCTCGAACTCTCCCAGGGCAAGCTCCGGGCGATCGGCTGAGCGCCGCTGGCGTTGCGCGGCGTTGGACATCACGTGCACGAGTGCCCGTTCGCGCTCGCCGGGCGGCGGCTCGTCGCGCAGGCCGGCGATCGCGCGGCTGGTCCACGCCCCCTGCTGCAACTGACGCAACTGGCCCGGCGCCAGCGAACGCAGCCACTCGGCCAGCATCCGGTCCGCATCGAGCGGCAGCGCCTCGAATCCGCCGGAATAGATGATCCGCCCGACGGCGGCGTTCTCCAGTTCGCCGCGCGCCTGCAGGACCTTCTGTCGGCGACGGCGCTGCAAGGGCCGCATCTTCCAGAGCCCGGACGATCCCTCGTCGTAGAGACGTCCGTCGACCAGGGCCATCCGTTCCGGCCGCCAGGTGTTGCGCTCCGGCTCGCAATCATACATCGCCATGGCGCCGAGCAGGCCGTCGCGCCGGTGCAGGCCGAAGGGCAGGCGCAGTGAGCGACGGACCAGCTCCTCGACGAAGCCGTTGCGCAGGGCGTAGAGATTTTCGTCGAGGCCGCCCACGGCACCCCGTCCCCGCCTGCTGGCGATCCTTCCTTTCGACCCGCCGCCGGCCTCACCCGACACGTTGCCCGAAGGGATGGCGGAGGTGGCGAGATGAGCGCTCGGATCGGCGTGCAACGCCCGTGCGAGGCGCAACAGCGCGTCGGGCACGACACGCACCCGCGCGTCGACGAAGAAGTGGATTTCCGCACCCGGTCGCACATCGTAGACGTAGCGGTTCCAGGCATCGGCACGATCGTCGATCGCGGTGGCGTAGAGCGACAAGGGCATCGGGCTCTTCGCGGCGAAGGCGCGGACCCGGGCGCTCGCCGCCTCGCCCGGCCCGTGCAGGACGACCGTGCAGGCCGCACGACCGTCGGCGGCGCATGCGACCGCCTCCAGGCTGCCCGTGATCGTGTCCTCTTCGTTGCGAGCGAGAAGGACGATGCTCCAATTCACCAAAGGCGCAAATCCCGATGAGCGACGCGGGCCGCGGGCGACGAATCGATCGGTCGGGCCCCCTCGCACCATTTCGTCCCTGCCCCCATGGCTCCCAGACGAGCGTGACGCGACGGATGATTGGCACAGCCTTGGATCGAGCGCGAGTGCGGCGGCTGCTTCTTGTAGTTGCAAACCCCGTCATGCGGACAATGGCGTAGCCGGATACACACCGCCGCGACACGTGGTCGCTCGCGGGGGGAGGGTGGCGGGCGGCGACAATCGGCTTGGCGTGCCCCCGACGCTTCTCTATAGAGCAGCGTGTGCGCGCGTAGCTCAGTTGGATAGAGCGCATGCCTCCGGAGCATGAGGTCGCAGGTTCGAGTCCTGCCGTGCGCGCCAATTTCACTCTGTACTGCCCGGATGTACGGTCCGGATCCGTACCGGCCACGGCCCGACCCCGATCTTTCGTTCGTGTAATTTTTCGCATCGCCGATGCGGACGACCCGGTGTCGCATCGGCGATGCTGGCCGCGCCCGGCGCTTGCCCCTATGATCGCTCCGGTGGATATGAACCGGGGGGTCGCGATGCCGATGCGCAAGGAAGATCGCAAGCTCGAATTGCTGGACCAGTTGCGTGCGATGATCCGCACCAAGCTGGACGGCGCGCAGGCGGACATCGCGGACCGGTTCGTCGCCAGCTTCTTTCGCGACGTCGCACCCTCCGATCTGGTCGATCGTGAGTTGCTCGATCTCTACGGCACCGCACTCGCCCAGTTGCGCTTCGCTGGAGACCGCACGCCGGGCACGCCGAAGATCCGGGTCTACAACCCCAAGATCGAACAGCATGGCTGGCAGTCGACCCACACCGTGGTCGAGATCGTCAACGACGACATGCCGTTTCTCGTCGACAGCGTCTCCAACGAACTGTCGCGCCACGGCCTGGGCATCCATCTGATCATCCACCCCGTGCTGCTCGTGCGCCGCGGTGCCGACGGCAAGCTCATCGACATCGTCGACCAGCCGGGCGAAGGCGTGCGTGCCGAGAGCATGATGCACCTCGAGATCGACCGGCAGAGCGATCAGTCGGTCCTCGAGGAAGTCGAGGCCTCGCTCGCCGCCGTGCTCGAGGACGTGCGTTTCGCGGTCGAGGACTGGCAGGCGATGCGTGAACGCATCGCCGACGCCATCGAGGAGACGCAGCCGGCCCGCGATCTGGTCGACGCCGAGGACTTCGAGGAGTGCAAGGCGTTCCTGACCTGGCTCGCCGACGATCATTTCACCCTGCTGGGCTATTCGAGCTACCGGCTCGAGGGTGACGGCGACGCCGTCCAGTTGCGCCGGGTCAAGGGCAGCGGGCTCGGCATCCTGCGCGGCAAGGACGACGGCGCCCTTTCCGAGAGCTTCAAGGCGATGCCGCTCGCCGCCCGTCGCCGGGCCCGCGAGCCGATGCCGCTCGTGTCGGTCGCCAAGGCGCACACCCGCAGCACCGTGCACCGCTCGACCTATCTCGATTTCGTCGGCGTGCGCACCTTCGCCGACGACGGCACCGTCATCGGTGAGAACCGTTTTCTGGGCCTGTTCACCTCGGCCGCCTACAATCGCAGCCCGCGCGTCATTCCCCTGCTCCGTCACAAGATCGACTATGTGGTGGACAAGTCTGGCCTCAGTCCCTCGGGTCATGCCGGCAAGGCGCTGGTCAACATCCTCGAGACCTATCCGCGCGACGAGCTCTTCCAGAGCAGCAGGGACCAGCTCGCCCGTATCGCCTTCGAGATCCTGCAGCTTCAGGATCGCCAGCACATCCGTCTGTTCGTGCGCCGCGACAATTACGAGCGCTTCGTGTCGTGCCTCGTCTACGTGCCGCGCGAGCGCTACACCACCGCACTGCGCACCCGCATGGAGGCCATTCTCGGCAAGGCGCTCGAGAGCGACGAGATCGATTTCCAGGCACAGGTCTCCGAATCGATGCTGGCGCGCGTTCTCTTCACCGTGCGCACGCCCAAAGGCATCCCCGAGGATCTCGACGTCGAAGCCATCGAGCGCGAGCTGGTCGACACCTCCTACAGCTGGACCGACCGTCTCAAGCAGGCGCTGCTCGACACGGTGGGCGAAGAGGAGGGCAACCGGCTCTACCGCGCCTACGGCCAGGCCTTTCCGATCTCGTATCAGGAGAACCAGGCCGCGCGCGCCGCGGTGCCCGACATCAAGGCACTCGCCGCACTGCAGGACGACAGAGCGCACGGCCTCGCCATGTCGCTCTACCGCCGGCTCGAGGATCCGCTCGACGTGGTCCGCTTCAAGCTGATCCATCCCGACAGCCCGATCTATCTGGCCGACGCGCTGCCGATCCTCGAGAATATGGGTCTGCGCGTTCTGCAGGAGGAGCCGCACCAGTTGCGCGCCCGCGACGACCGGTTCTTCTCGATGCACGATTTCAACATGAAGCCGACGGTGGGGGAGGGACCGATCGACGTCGACGCCGTGCGGGACGATTTTCAGGACGCCTTCGAGCGCATCTGGCGCGGCAAGGTCGAGAATGACGGGTTCAACCGCCTCGTGCTGGCGGCCGGATTGTCGGCCCGCGAGATCGTCGTGCTGCGCGCCTATTGCAAGTACATGCTGCAGATCGGCAGCCCGTTCAGCCAGGCCTATATCGAGCGCACCTTCACCTCCAATCCCGGCATCGCCGCCGAGGTCGCGGCGCTTTTCGACGCACGCTTCGATCCCGATCTCGAGGCGGACCGGGCGGCGCGGGTGAAGGCCATCGAAGAGCGCATCGGCGAAAAGCTCGAGCAGGTGGCGATCCTCGACGAGGACCGCATCCTGCGCCGTTATCTCGGCCTGATGGAGGCGACGCTGCGCACCAACGCCTTCCAGCGCGGCGAGGATGGCGAGCACAAGCCCTACCTCTCGCTGAAGTTCGATCCGGCACGGGTGCCGGGCATGCCGTTGCCCAAGCCGGCTTACGAGATTTTCGTCTACGCGCCCGATGTCGAGGGCGTGCATCTGCGCGGCGGCAAGGTCGCCCGCGGCGGCCTGCGCTGG
>JAGREO010000064.1:6853-6999 GCA_020446525.1 Geminicoccaceae bacterium
AGAACAGCGTCATCGTGCCGGTCGGTGCGAAGGGCGGCTTCTACGTCAAGAATCCGCCGGCGGGCGGCGACCGGCAGGCGCAGGTCGACGAGGCCGTGCGCTGCTACAAGAACTTCCTGCGCGGGCTCCTCGACATCACCGACAAC
>JAGREO010000374.1 GCA_020446525.1 Geminicoccaceae bacterium
CAGCTCAACGTCAGCCGCGAGACGCTGCAGCACGGCGCCGTCGTCGCCCGGATCAGGAAGGTGCTGGTCAAGCGACTGCTCGACGAGCTGGCGAAGAAGGCGAAGGAGAAGCCCGAAGCGGCGAGCGAGGAACCGACTGCCGAAAGCGGGGAGAGCGCCGATCGCACCCCCGTCGCTTATGAGACCTTCTGGGAGAATTTCGGCGCCGTCCTCAAGGAGGGGCTCTACGAGGACCGCGAGAACAGGGAGAAGCTGCTCGAGCTCGCCCGCTTCCGCAGCACGCACGGCACGGGCTGGGTCTCGCTCGCCGATTATGCCGGCCGCATGAAGGAGGGCCAGGAGGCCATCTATTACATCAGCGGCGAGAATGCGGACGCCCTGCGCAACAGCCCGCAGCTCGAGCAGGCGGCAGCGAAGGGCGTCGAAGTGCTGCTGCTCGACGATCCGGTGGACGAGTTCTGGGTGACCGAGGTCGCCGAGTTCGAGGGCAGGAGGATCACCTCGCTCACCCGCGGCGACGTCGACCTCTCGAAGATCGAGGGCGGTGCCGGGGACGAGGAGACCAAGGACGAGAACCCGGTCGAGCTCGAGCGGCTGATCGCCCGCATCAAGCTGGTGCTGGGTGATGCCGTCAAGGACGTGCGCGCGTCGAAGCGCCTCAAGGACAGCGCCGTCTGCCTCGTCGCCGACGCCGGCGGCCTCGACATGCGCCTCGAGCGCTTCCTCAAGCAGCACAACCAGCTCGACAAGCTGGGCGGCCGCGTCCTCGAGCTCAACCCGAGCCACGACCTGATCCGCCAGATGGCCGGCATGGTGGCCGACGAGAAGCGGGCGTCCGGCGTCGACGAGCTGGCCAGGCTGCTGCTGGACCAGGCCCGCATCATCGAAGGCGAACCCCTCCCCGACCCCGGCGCCTTCTCCCGCCGCATGAGCCGCTATCTGGCACGGGCGGTGGCGGGCTGAGGCGCGGTCGGGGACCGACGCTGCAGTGTTCGGGAGGAGCCGGACCTAGCGCGCGTAGCGCCCGCCGCCGAGCGGGCGGGCCTGCCCCATGGCGGCCAGGGTCTGCAGCACCTCCTCGACCCGCGCCCGCTTGGCACGCTTGAACGCACTGCCCGCCAAGTCTGCATCGACCGGCCGGCCTGCTGCCAGAAGCCGCCGCACCGCCTGCACCTGATCCGGCAGGTTCGCGGGCCATGGCGTCTTGCCGGCGGCACCGGCGGCGACACCCACATCCATCTCGGCCTGCGATCCCTTCGGCTTCGCCAGCCCCGCCTTCGGGATCTGATAGTCGGGCCGCAGCCAGCGCACCGTCCCTGCCGCCTCTTCCGCCCGCCGCTCGTGATTGAGCGCCACCAGCCGCGCCAGGACCTCCTCGTCGGACAGGTCGGCGGGCCAGCCATAGGCTCCGGCGACGGCCGCATCCAGCTCTCGATGAATGTCGAGCAGCACCGACACCAGGCCCCGCTCATGGTCCGCCCGTTCCTTCGCCGTCAGCGCCTCGCCCGTCTTGAGCTTCTCCAGCACGTTGTACATGCCGGTCATCGTCAGGCCGGGATTTTGCCCTTGTTGTCGTTTGCGATGGGCGTCGAGCCGCTCCGCAAGATCGCCAACGCGCGCCTTTACCTCGTCGCTCCAGGCGGGGAAGGGGAAGGGATCGAAGCAGCGGGTTTTGTTGTAGCGTGGGTCGTTCCCGAACCCGAGCCGCCCTCCAGCGGCGATCGCCCAGACCACGTGGATACGCGAGGAGAGCACTCCGAGAACAGCGGCGTCCTCCGAGGCGAGGGCCACGAGCATGTTGTCGGGTCGTGTGCGAGCATCGAGAAACATGAAGAGGCGGTGCTTGGCCGTCTCGACGGTGGCGATGTAGCGCTCGAGCCCCTCCAGCGCCGGGCGCAATTCCGACCTCGGCTTGCCGAAGAGCCACCATTTTCGCGCATATTCCTTGGCATCTGCCGTGGAGGAACGCTCCGCACGTCCGTCCCGCTCCGGCTTCACCCGCTCCAGAATCCATTGATAGACCTCGGGGAAGCGCGCCTGGATGTCGCGCGGCTCGAGGCCGAAGAGGTCGATCACCTTGACCCCGCGCGGCCGCGCCGTCAGGTCGCGACCGTTGCGATAATCGAGGATATGGTCTTCCAGACCCGGGCGCGTGCCGAGCCCGAGAAACGCCGCCTGCTCCGGCGTGACGATGAAGCCGGCGCCGTGGAGCTTGACCCCGGGCGAGCACAGCCATTCGTTCGCCATGAGCGGTCCGACGGAGGTCAGATCCGCGCCCAGTCGCAGGTTCGCGGCGATCTTGCCGGTCTCGGGCTGCAACAGCCGGTCCCCGCCCTGACCCGGCTTGAGCATCGGATCGACCACCCTTTGCAGCTTGCCCTCCTGGGCGCCGGCGATGCCCACGGTCATGGCGATGCGCACATTGGCCGATCCGGCCTCGTCGACCCAGGGATGATCGGGAATGGCGAAGGCCAGCGACAAGGGCGCCCTGGCGTCGCCCAGGTGCCGCTCGACGACCCGGCGATTGAAGGTCTGCGGCAGCGAGTTGGTGGTGATGAGGCCGAAACGCCCGGCCTTGCCGCGGCGAACCCGATCGGCAGCCATGCCCCACCAGTACATCACCAGATCGGCCGAGCCGGGCATCTCCGGATGAGCCTTCCACAGCGCCTTGGCATAGCCGTCGCCCAGCACGTCGCGCAGGTCCTTGCCGCCCTGAAAGGGAGGATTGCCGACGATGAAATCGGCGGCGGGCCAGGCGGCCGGACACGGCCGCACATAGCGAACCATCTCCTCCCGCGCCTGCTCGTCCGGCACGGCGCGGCCGGTGACCGGATGCGCCTTCATCGTGTGTCCGTCCCAGCGCGTCATGGGCTTGCCGGCGGCATCGCACACCAGTTCCTCGCGATCCCAGGCGAGGATGGCGTCGCGGTTCTCGATGTTCTTGTAGTTCTTCAGGACCGGCTCGCTGGGCTGGGCGTTGCCGCGAGTCTTGAAGTGCCATTGCAGATAGCCGATC
>JAGREO010000010.1 GCA_020446525.1 Geminicoccaceae bacterium
TCGCGGCGCCGGCCGGCCCGAGGCGTCGTTCCTGATCGAGACCGTGATGGACCAGGCGGCCCACGAACTCGGCCGCGACCCGGCCGACTTCCGCCGGCAGAACTTCATCCCCAGGGATGCCTTCCCCTACCAGACGCCGGTGGCGCTCACCTACGACGTCGGCGACTATTTCGCGACGCTGGACGCCGCTCTCGAGGCCGCCGACTATTCGGGCTTTCCCGCCCGCAGGGCCGAGGCCGAGAAGCGCGGCAACAAGCGCGGCATCGGCATCTCCTGCTACATCGAAGCCTGCGGCATCGCACCGTCCGCCGTCGTCGGCTCCCTCGGTGCCGGCGTGGGCTTGTGGGAATCGGCGAAGGTCCGCTTCTCGCACACCGGCAAGGTGCAGGTGCTGACCGGCACCCACGGTCACGGCCAGGGCCACGAGACCACATTCAGCCAGCTCGTCGCCGACAAGCTCGGCATCGCTTATGAAGACGTCGAGGTCATCCACGGCGACACCGAGAAGACCCCCGTCGGCATGGGCACCTACGGCTCGCGCTCGCTGGCCGTCGGCGGCGAAGCCATCGCCCGGTCCTGCGACAAGCTGATCGACAAGGGCAAGAAGATCGCCGCCCATCTGCTCGAGGCCGCCGAAGGCGACATCGAGTTCAAGGACGGGCAGTTCACCGTGGCCGGTACCGACCGGGCGAAGTCGATGGGCGAGGTGGTCTTCGCCGCCTACGTGCCGCACAACTATCCCGAGGGCCTCGAGCCCGGCATGGAGGAGGGCGCCTTTTTCGATCCGCCCAACTTCACCTATCCCGCCGGCACCTATATCTGCGAGGTGGAGATCGACGGCGACACCGGCGTGCCGCACATCGAACGGCTCGTGGCGGTCGACGATTTCGGTAATGTCGTCAATCCGATGATCGTCGAGGGCCAGGTGCACGGCGGACTGGTCCAGGGCATCGGCCAGGCGCTGACCGAAGGTGCCGTCTACGACGAGAGCGGCCAGCTCATCACCGGGTCCTACATGGATTACTGCATGCCGCGCGCCGACGACGTCCCCTATTTCGAGGTGCACACCGGCGCCGGCACCGCCTGCACCGCCAACTCGCTCGGTGTGAAGGGCTGCGGCGAGGCCGGCGCCATCGGATCGCCCGCCGCCGTCATCAACGCCATCACCAACGCCATCGGCAAGCGCGTCGAGATGCCGGCCACGCCGCAGAAGATATGGGCGGCCATGCACGGTGACGGCGACGGCGGTGGCGCCACCCGGCCACGCGTCGGCGGTCACCCCGGCGGCGACGACGCCCACACCCACGCGGCCGAATGACGGCGGCGATCGACCAGCCATCCGCCGGACGCCGGCCATCGGCCAAACGAGAGACACGGAGAAACCGCCCATGTACGCCTTCAACTATCACAAGCCGACCTCGCTCGCCGAAGTGCAGTCGCTGCTCGCCAAGGCCGAGGACGGCAAGCTCCTGGCCGGTGGCCACACCTACATCCCCACGCTCAAGCAGCGCCTGGCCCAGCCGAGCGACGTCATCGACCTCTCGGGCGTGGCCGAGCTCAAGGGCATCGAGGAGGAGGCCGGCGGCGTCACCATCGGGGCGATGACCACCCACGGCCAGATCGCCCGTTCCGAGATCGTCCGCCGGGTGATTCCCGGTCTCGCCGGCATGGCCGCGGTGGTCGGCGACCCGCAGGTGCGCAACCGGGGCACCATGGGCGGCGCGCTCGCCAACAACGACCCCGCCTCCGACTATCCGGGCGCCGTCATCGGCCTCGCCGCCACCATCCGCACCGACAAGCGCGAGATCGCCGGCGACGATTTCATCACCGGCATGTTCGAGACCGCGCTCGAGGAAGACGAGATCATCAGGGCCATCCACTTCCCCAGGCCGAAGCGCTCGGCCTACGAGAAATTCCGCAACCCCGCCTCGCGCTACGCCCTGGTCGGCAGCTTCGTCGCCGATCTCGAGAGCGGCCCCCGCGTCGTCATCACCGGCGCCGGCCCCTGCGCCTTCCGCTGGACCGACGCCGAGCAGGCCCTCGCCTCCAACTTCACCTCCGACGCCGTCGCCAGCCTGAGAGCCGACCCCACCGACCTCAACAGCGACCTCCACGCCAGCGCGGAATACAGGGCGCACCTGATCACCGTGATCACCAAGCGGGCCGTGGCGAAGCTGGGATAGGCGGAAGGGGGAGTGCGGGGAACCACGCGTTCCTCACGCCCCGGCGGTCGATTGGTATTGACTTGGCAGACGAATGTATGTACATATAGGGCAATGATCGTTTGCTCGCCGACGGTTTCGACTGGGATGACGGCAATCGTTTGAAATGTAGCAAGCATGGCGTGCCGATCGAAGACATCGAGTATGTCATGCGAAACGCCCCGCTCGTAGCGCCGGACTATGCTCACAGCCGGCACGAGGACCGCTACATCGCGATTGGACGCAGTCGCCACGGCCGATCCGTCTTCGTCGCTTTCACCTATCGCCACCGGAACGGCCATTTTCTCGTCCGCCCGATCAGCGCCCGCTACATGCATGCAAAGGAGATCGCCCGCCATGGCCGATATCAAAGCTAGGAAGGTCCCCCGCCTGCGAACCGACGAGGAAGTCGAAGCCTTTCTCGACCAGGACCTCTCCGACCTCGACTTCGACCAGTTCAAGCCGGCGCCTTTCGAGTTCGCCAAAAAGGACGAACGCATCAACATGCGCCTCCCCGCCGCCCTTCTCGACGCGGTGAAGGCAAAAGCCCGCGAGCGCGGCCTGCCCTACCAGCGTTTCATCCGCGAAGTGCTCGAGAAGTCCGTTTGAGCCAGGAGCGGTAGAGAACGGGAAATCTCGAGGTGAGACGGGCTCGGCGGGGTAATATCCATCGCCGGCCTGCTGGCCGGACGTCGCGGCATGACGCGAGAGAGAACGTCCGTGGCTTGCAACGCAAACGGACGAGCGGCCCCGAAGCGAGTCATTGAGCAGGACATTGTGAGAGGAGCATGTTCCGGCCCTTTTTCGCTAGTCCCAAAATACGACACAAGCATTCGTCACGATGTCCTTCTTGCACCGACCGACAACGACGACCCCGTCGTCAGTATATTCGGCCTCGGAACCGATGATGATGCTGCAGTCGACGATCTCGCCGGAAAATCGTTCGGAGCCCTCGGGGCATGTCGTCGGCAAACCGGCGCGGTCGGTCCCGGGTACGAGGATGGAGCTTACGGCCGGAACGTTCGCGATGTCGCCCGGTGCTGGTTCTTCGCAATGATCCTTGACGATTTGCTGGGCAAAGGAGCCGACTTGCGTGCCGATCAGGACTGACAGTTCGACCCCCGCGCCGCCGATGGCTGCACCGACGGGTATGCCGGATTGCGGACCGGCAATGGCAGAAACACCGAGGCCCGCCAGCAGCCCGATATTGCCGCTCCAGCCTGAGCCGACAATACCAACTGTGACTCCCCAAGAAGCGCCCACGAGTGCGGCTTGCGCATCGCATGATAGTCGGAACCCGCTGCCACCGGAGGCTTCGTTGTAATTCAGTGCAAGGCACTCGCCATTCTCGTCGCAGAAATCGCTGCTGGTAATGGTCCAACCGCTCGGCTCGTCGGTCCGGTGATGCCACCAGGAGATCCCGAAACCCGCGGGGCGCGACCTCTGCTGTCGTTGCAGGAGATAGCGACGACCTCCATCCGAAAACCAGGAGACGGTGTGGATCAGTTCGATCTCGTAGCCGTGCAGACCATGGGTGGCGGAGCTTTGAATGCGGCTGTGTTCCGGCAGGATGGTGAGCGCCTCGACGGTGTCGGCGAAGGATTGAACGACAACGACACCTGGATCGACTCCATACGATCGAGAGCCGTAGACGACTTGCAGGAGAGCGCCTTCGCTGACAAATCTCCGAAAGAATTCCACATCGCGGCAAGCACCATCGAAGATGAGCTTGTTGCGACATAGATCGACCTGATGGGGCGTTTGCGACCCTGAAAGGATCTCTCCGGACGTCTCCGGCTGGAGCTGCTCCGGCGTTATTGCATTGGCCGGCATGAACGATGTCAAAAGCGGTAAGACCGAGAACAAAGCGTGTCCAATAGGTGTCGTCCCGAAACACCTGATCATGGCTCGTCCTTTCAATTCATCGTTCTTTGTGGCCGTGCTCTTACCTCCGGTGATCATCCAGCTGAAACTGGAGCCGAAGTTTCACTTTGGTGCACATGCGCCGACGGAGCAAGGGACGACTGGTGGAGCGCTTCCGTTCCGCGGAGCCTGCATTCGCATTTTGGGTACGCGAGACTCTATTCGCCGAGCCAGGGACGGGCACGTATGGATCGGCGAAGCGTGCGCCGGATGCCGATGCAGCAAACCCGGCGCAGGCCGTCTTGCCAACCCGGCAAGCATCGCTCAAGGAGCATTTCTGCCTGAAAGACATGACGATCGAATTACGAGCGCGAGTTTCCTGCTGAATGAACCGTGGAAATCACGCAGGTCGACGACGGACCGAGCGAGGCCGCTCGAAGTTCGTCAAGGGGGTGCGGAGGGCCGAGCGGCCACCGGCCCGAGCTCCGGACACGGCCTTGCCTTCGTGACCTGGCGCGGGTAGGAAGGCGGCGAACTCTCACGCGGGTGGGCGGCAGGTTGTCGCACGGCCGGTGTCCGGTGCCGTTTGCTTGGTCCGGATCCAGACATCCGCGGCGGAACAACCGGACCAGGAACGAACCCATATGGCTTTCCCCGACTTCACCATGCGCCAGCTCTTGGAGGCCGGCGTGCATTTCGGGCATCAGACGCGGCGCTGGAATCCGCGGATGTCCGACTACATCTTCGGTGTGCGCAACGGCATCCACGTGCTCGATCTCACGCAGACCGTGCCGATGCTCGATCATGCGCTCAAGGCGGTGCGCGACGTCGCCGCCGCCGGCGGCCGGGTGCTGTTCGTCGGCACCAAGCGTCAGGCGCAGGAGCCGATCGCCCAGGCCGCGCAGCGCAGCGGGCAGTATTTCGTCAATCACCGCTGGCTCGGCGGCATGCTGACCAACTGGCGGACGATCTCCATCTCGATCCGCCGGCTGCGCGATCTCGAGGGCAAGCTGTCGGGCGGTGAGAGCGGCTTCACCAAGAAGGAGCTGCTGCAGCTCCAGCGCGAGCGCGACCGGCTCGAGCGGTCGATGGGCGGCATCAAGGACATGGGCGGCGTGCCCGACATCCTCGTGGTGGTCGACACCAACAAGGAGGCGATCGCCATCGCCGAGGCCAACAAGCTCGGTATTCCGGTGGTGGCCGTCTGCGACAGCAACAGCGATCCCTCCGGCATCCGCTATCCGATCCCCGGCAACGACGATGCCAGCCGCGCCATCAATCTCTATTGCGATCTGATGGTGGCCGCGGTGCTCGACGGCATCCAGGCCGAGATGAGTGCCAGCGGCGTCGATCTGGGCGAGGTGGAGCCGATCGGCGAGGCCGAGGAGATCGCCGAGGAGCCGGACATGCCGGATCAGGGCTCGGCACCCACGAGCGACGCCGCGGCCGCGGCCGACGCGGAGCGCCAGCCGACGGCCGGCTGAGTCCAGGAGACAGCGAGCGGTGCGGGCGCAGGGCGCCGGCACCCCTTTTCGACGATCGACGAGAGAAGAACGGACATGGCTGCAATCACTGCAGGAATGGTCAAGGAACTGCGCGAGCGCACCGGCGCCGGCATGATGGACTGCAAGAAGGCGCTGGCCGAGACCGACGGCGACATGGAGCAGGCGGTCGACTGGCTGCGCAAGAAGGGCCTCGCCGCCGCCGCCAAGAAGGCCGGCCGGACGACCTCCGAAGGCCTGATCGGCATCGCCGAGCAGGGCAGCGAGGCGGCACTGGTGGAGGTCAATTCCGAGACGGATTTCGTCGCCCGCAACGAGCAGTTCCAGCAACTGGTGCGCAACATCGCCGGCATCGCGACGCAGGCGAAGGGCGATCTGGAGAAGCTCAGGGCGCTCACGCTTCCGGCCACCGGCAAATCCGTCGCCGACAGCATCGCCGATGCGATCGGCGTCATCGGCGAGAACATCCAGTTGCGCCGCACCGCTTATCTGGCGGTCGAGCAGGGCCTGGTCGGCGGCTATCTGCACAAGCAGACGGCACCCGGGCTCGGCAGCATCGGCGTGCTGGTGGCGCTGGTCTCGGGCGCGCCGGCGGCGAAGCTGGCGGAGCTCGGCAAGCAGTTGGCGATGCACGTCGCCGCCGCGAACCCGCAATCGATCGACGTCGCCAGTCTCGATCCGGCGGTGGTCGAGCGCGAGCGCAACATCCTGGCCGAGCAGGCGCGTGCCTCCGGCAAGCCCGAGGCGATCGTCGAGAAGATGGTCGAAGGCCGGGTGCGCAAGTTCTATGAAGAGAGCGTGCTGCTCGAGCAGGTCTTCGTGGTCGACACTGACAAGCGTGTGAAGGAGGTGGTGGCGCAGGCCGCCAAGGACGCGGGTACCTCGATCGAGGTGACCGGCTTCGTGCGCATGGCGCTGGGTGAGGGTATCGAAAAGCAGGCCGACGATCTCGCCGCCGAGGTGGCGAAGCTGACCCGGTGAGGCCGATCGGGTGCGGGCGGTGGCCGGGCCGGGGCGGCCTCGTGCCCGGCCGATGGAGGATGTGAGCGGATCATGAGCGACGGCCCGGCATCGGCGGCACGCTACGGCCGCGTTCTCCTGAAGATGTCGGGCGAGGCGCTGATGGGCGATCAGGGCTTCGGCCACGATCGCCGGGTGCTCCGGCAACTGGCGGAGGACGTGCGCGAGGCGCACGCCACGGGCGTACAGATCTGCCTCGTCATCGGCGGCGGCAACATCGTGCGTGGCGGCACCCTGGCGGCCGCCGGCGTCGAGCGCTCGAGCGCCGACTATATGGGCATGCTGGGTACCGTCATCAACGCGCTGGCCATCCAGAGCGTGATCGAGCAGGCCGGCATCGCGACCCGGGTCATGTCGGCGATCCCCATGCCGGCGATCTGCGAGCCCTATATCCGCAGGCGCGCGCTGCGGCATCTCGAAAAGGGCCGGGTGGTGATCTTCGCCGCCGGCACCGGCAACCCCTTCTTCACCACCGACAGTGCCGCGGCGCTGCGGGCGGCCGAGCTCGACTGCGACGTGCTCTTCAAGGGTACGCAAGTCGACGGCGTCTACACGGCAGACCCGAAGAAGGACGCGACGGCCGAGCGGCTCGAGCGGCTGAGCTATCTCGACGTTCTCTCCAACGACCTCAAGGTGATGGACGCTTCGGCGATCTCGCTTGCGCGCGAGAGCAATATCCCGATCATCGTCTTCTCCGTCCACGCACCCGGATCCTTCGCCCGGGTGCTGCGCGGTGCCGAGCCGCACACCATCATCAGCGAGAGGGCGTCATGAGCGACAAGGAACCGGACCTCGACGATTACGACCGCCGGATGGACGGCGCCATCGAGGTTCTGCGCAAGGAGTATTCGGGTCTGCGCGCGGGTCGCGCGGCGGCGTCGCTGCTCGAGCCGGTCATGGTCGAGGCCTATGGTGCGGAAATGCCGCTCAACCAGGTCGGCACGATCAACGTTCCCGAGCCGCGCATGCTGTCCGTGCAGGTCTGGGACAAGGGCATGGTCAAGGCGGTCGAGAAAGCGATCCGCAACGCTTCGCTGGGCCTGAATCCGGCGGCGGACGGCACGCTGGTGCGGGTGCCCATTCCCGAGCTCAGTGAGGAGCGGCGGGCCGAGCTGGTGAAGGTCGCTCACAAATATGCCGAGGAGGCGCGCATCGCCGTGCGCAATGTCCGCCGGGCCGGGATGGACCTGCTCAAGAAGCTGGAGAAGGATGGTGACCTCTCGCAGGACGATCACCGACTCTATGCCGACGAGATTCAGGCGTTGACCGACAAGCATGTCGAGACGATCAACGGTCTGCTCGCCGCCAAGGAGCAGGACATCACCACCGTTTGACCCTTCCCGAGCGCGTCGAGCGCCGCCCGCGACACGGCCGATCGAAACGAGGTCCGTCAGCTTGAACCTGCAGCCGCAGCCCCTGATCGACGATCCGCCGCTGCCCGTCCACGTGGCGATCATCATGGACGGCAACCGGCGATGGGCGCGCGCCCGCGGCATGCCGCCGATCTACGGTCACCGGCACGGCGCCGACGCGGTGCGACGCACCGTCGAAGGCTGCTGCAGGCAGGGCGTCCGCTATCTGACGCTCTACGCCTTCTCCTCGGAGAACTGGCGGCGGCCGCAGACCGAGGTCGGCGAGCTGATGAACCTGCTGCGCTATTACCTGCGCAAGGAAATCTCCTCGCTGCACGAGAACCGCATCCGCGTTCGGGTCATCGGCGAGCGCAACGGGCTCGACGATGACATCCGCGAGCTGATCACCCATGCCGAGACCCTCACCCGCCGCAACGATCGGCTGACCATGATCGTGGCCCTGAATTATGGCGCACGGGCCGAACTGGTCGAAGCGGCGCGCGCCGCGGCGCGCGCGGTCGCAGCCGGCGAGATCGAGGTCGAGCAGATCGACGAGGCGCGGATCGACGGCTGGCTGCAGACCGCCGGTATTCCCGATCCCGATCTCCTGATCCGCACCAGCGGCGAACAGCGCCTGTCCAATTACCTCCTGTGGCAATGTGCCTACACCGAATTCATCTTCGTTCCGGAGTTGTGGCCAGAATTCAACGCCGAGATCTTCCGCGGCGCCATTGAATCCTACCAGTCGCGCGACCGGCGCTACGGCGGCATCAAGGCCCAGACGGCCTGATGTCAGCCGATCAGCCAACGGCTGCGGGCACCAAATGGTCTGACCTGGGTGTCCGCGCTGTCTCTGCCATAATCCTCATTCCAGCCGTGCTGGCCGATGTCTGGGTCGGCGGCATCTGGTTCAACCTGTTTGCCGCTCTGATCGGCGTGCTGATGGCGCTTGAATGGGTGACCATCGTCCACCGGGAGGATCCAGCCCAGTTCGCCCTCCATGCCGCAGCGGCGATGGCCGGGGCCTTGTTGCCGTTCGANNATCTCCTGATCCGCACCAGCGGCGAGCAGCGCATCTCCAATTTCCTGCTGTGGCAACTGGCCTATACCGAGTTCGTCTTTCTCGACGTGCCATGGCCGGAGTTCGCCGAACCCCATCTTCTCGAAGCGCTGGCCGTCTATGGCCGACGGGAACGGCGCTACGGCGCATGCGCCGGATGAGTGCCCGTCCGTTGCGGACGCAGGCGTGAGGCCCGATCTGCCGGTGCGTGTCGCCGGCGGCCTCGCCGCCGCGGCGGTGGCGCTGCTCGCCTTCTGGCTCGGCGGCTGGCCGCTCGGTCTGGCGCTCGCCCTGGCGCTGGTGCTGATGGGCGCCGAGTGGAGCCGACTGACCCTCGAGCGTACCGACGCCAGGGCCATAGCCCGCGTCACGCTGCCGGCGGTGGGTGCCGTGCTCTTGCTCACCTGGCTGCTCGGGCTCGATCGGCCGCCCTTGTCCACACCGACGGTGATCGAGGCGATGCTGGTGGTGGCGCTGGCGGTGGGCTGGATCATCAGCCGCAACTTCGACCGCAAGCTGGCACCGCTCGGCGCCTCGATCTATCTGGGTGTGCCGGCGCTGTGCATCCTCTGGCTGCGCGATCAGCCCGAAGGCTTCGCCCTGGTGCTCTGGCTGGTGGCCATCGTCGCCGCGGCGGACAGCTTCGCCTATTTCGTCGGCAGCACGCTGGGCGGGCCCAGGCTGGCGCCCAGGATCAGCCCCGGCAAGACCTGGTCCGGACTGATCGGCGGTGTGGCCGGTGCGGCTCTGGTCGGCGGTGCGGCGGCCTGGCTGCTGCACTGGACGGTGCCGGCGGCGGCCGCACTGGCGGCGATGCTCGCGCTGGTCTCCCAGGCCGGCGATCTGTTCGAATCCTGGATGAAGCGGCGGGCCGGGGTCAAGGACAGCGGCGCGCTGATCCCGGGCCACGGCGGTCTGCTCGACCGGCTCGACGGCTATCTCTTCGCGGTGCCCGTGCTGACCGTCATCCTCGCCCTGCAGGAGGTGCCCCGATGATCCGGCCGCCGTCGCCGGAACACCGGCGCAGCGTCACCATTCTGGGCGTGACCGGTTCTATCGGCCGGAGCACGGTGGCGGTGTTGCGCACCCGGCCCGAGCTCTATCGCATCGAGGCGGTGACGGCCTGGTCGAGCGTCGCGGCGCTGGCCGAGGTGGCGAGGCTCCTCGGCGCGCGCCTGGCGGTCATCGGCCGCGAGGATCTGTTGAGCGAGTTGCGCACCCGACTCGAGGGAAGCGGCATCGAGGCCGCCGCCGGCGACGCCGCGCTCGTCGAGGCGGCCGAGCGGCCGGCCGACTGGGTGATGGCGGCGATCGTCGGCGCGGCGGGTCTGCGCCCGACGCTGGCGGCGGTCCGCCGCGGCGCCATGGTGGCGCTGGCCAACAAGGAGTGTCTCGTTTGCGCCGGTGCTCTGATGCTGGCCGAGGCGGCGCGCTCCGGCGCACGGCTGCTGCCGGTCGATTCGGAGCACAACGCCATCTTCCAGGCCCTGGGCGCGGCGCCGCTCGAGAGCATCGCCCGCCTGACGCTGACCGCCTCGGGCGGCCCGTTCCGCGACGCTTCGATCGAGACGATGGAAGCGGCCGGCGTCGAAGAGGCGCTGGCGCACCCGAACTGGTCGATGGGTGCGAAGATCAGCATCGACAGCGCCACCATGATGAACAAGGGGCTCGAGCTGATCGAAGCCTGCCACCTGTTCGCCATCGACGAGCGTCACGTCGACATTCTCGTGCACCCGCAGTCGATCGTTCACAGCCTGCTCACCTTCCGTGACGGCTCGACCTTGGCGCAACTGAGCCCGCCCGACATGCGGGTGCCGATCGCGCACGCGCTGGGCTGGCCCGGCCGCCTCGATCTGGGCGGTGCGGATACCGCGCCGGCGACCCTCGATCTGGCGGCGCTGGGCGCGCTTTCGTTCCAGGCGCCGGATGCGGCGCGTTTCCCGGCGCTCGGGCTGGCGCGCGCCGCCTTGCGTGCCGGTGGAACCGCCCCCATCTTGTTGAACGCGGCCAACGAAGTGGCCGTCGAAGCCTTTCTCGCCGGTCGCATCGGTTTTCGCGACATCGTGCGGATCGTCGCGGCGGTGGTGGAGGAGGCGGAGCACGGGCCGGTAACGGAATATGAAGATATCAGGGCCTATGATGCGCGAGCACGGTCCGTGGCCGTGCGGGTGACCGAGCGCACCGGCGCCGGGCGGGTTTTCTCGTCGCGCCCGGGCGGACGTACGGACTGCGCACCCGGGGCGAGCGAGGCGAAGGTGGTTTCAAGCAAGGGATCGGCATGGACCTGATCGGGCAGTTCTTCTCCTACGTCGTGCCGTTCCTGATCATCCTGTCGGTGGTCGTCTTCGTTCACGAATACGGCCATTACTGGGTCGCCCGGCGTAATGGCGTGAAGGTCGAGGTGTTCTCGATCGGTTTCGGGCGTGAGCTCTTCGGCATCGACGACCGGCACGGGACGCGCTGGAAATTCAGCCTGATCCCGCTGGGCGGCTATGTGAAGATGCTGGGTGACGCCGATGCGACCAGCGCCACCGCCGATACGGCAACCTCGGCGGATCCCGACAGCTTTCCGGCCAAGACCGTCTGGCAGCGCATGGCGGTGGTGTTCGCCGGCCCCGCCGCCAACTTCCTCTTCGCCGTGCTCGTCCTTTCGCTGCTGTTCGTCTTCAGTGGCCGGCCGTTCTCGCCGGCGGTGGTGGCCGAGGTACGCGACGGCTCGCCCGCGGCCGAGGCCGGTCTGATCGCCGGCGACCGCATCGTCGCGGTGGACGGCGACGAGATCGCCAGTTTCGAGGATCTGCAGAACGTGGTCCGCGGACAGGCGGAGGTGCCCCTGACCTTCGCGGTGCTGCGCGACGGCGAGCGCTTCGAGACCGTGGTGACCCCCGCACTCGAAGAGATCGAGGACCGCTTCGGCAATGTCCACCGCATCGGGTTGATCGGTATCTCGAGCAACACCATAGAATTCCAGACCAGCGATCCCGCGTCGGCGGTGGGCCAGGCGCTCACCGAGACCGGGCGGATGGTGACCGGCACGCTCGCGGCGCTGGGCGAGATGATCGCCGGCAGCCGCGGTACGGAGGAGCTCGGCGGGCCGCTGCGCATCGCCCAGATGTCGGGGGAGATCGCCCAGGACGGGCTGGTGCCGGCGATCTGGTTCACCGCGATCCTGTCGATCAATCTCGGGCTGATCAATCTCTTCCCGATCCCGATGCTGGACGGTGGCCATCTCGTCCTCTACGCGATCGAGGCGGCACGCGGGCGGCCGCTGACCGAACGCAGTCAGGAGATCGCCTTTCGTTTCGGCCTGGCGATGGTGTTGAGCCTCATGGTCTTCGCCACCTGGAACGATTTGCGCCATCTCAAGGTGATCGAGTACGTCTCGAACCTGATTTCGTAGGATTCGCGCCACGCGGCGCCACCGGTTTCGGTGATCCGCACCTTCCCGCTGGACCTCGGCCCCAAGCGCGTGCACATGGGGCCGCGTACGCAAGGCACCGCGTGTGCACGATCGCGCGGGCCATGTGACGAACGGTTCATCGGGTCTAGGGACGAAACATGCGTCGAGCGGTGCCGAACATCGGGGCGGTGGTGTGTCTGCTGCTGCAGATCACCACGGGTGCGGGCCTGTTTGCGGGGTCCGCCCTGGCCCAGGCGGGCGGCGGGCGGATCGCCGAGATCGTCGTCGAGGGCAACCAGCGGATCGAGGACGCCACCGTCGAAAGCTATCTGGCAGTGCGGCGGGGCGACGCCTTCGACCCACAGGCGCTCGACGAATCGCTCAAGAACCTGTTCGCCACGGGGCTGTTCGACGATGTGGTGATCGACCGGCGCGGCGACCGGCTGGTGGTGCAGGTGGTCGAGAACCCGATCGTCAACCGTATCGCCTTCGAGGGCAATCTGCGGATCGACGATGAGACCTTGGCCGCCGAGATCCAGTTGCGCCCGCGGGTGATCTACACCCGTGCCCGGGTGCAGAGTGCGGTCTCCCGCATTCTCGAGATCTATCGCCGCAACGGGCGCTACGCGGCGCAGATCGAGCCCAAGATCATCGAGCTCGACCAGAACCGTGTCGATCTGGTGTTCGAGATCGAGGAAGGCCCCGAGACCTCGGTGGGCGCCATCACCTTCATCGGCAACGAGGCGTTCGCCGACAGCACCTTGCGTGACGTGATCGAGACCAAGGAGTCTTCGTTCTGGCGCTTCTTCGGCAGCGCCGACACCTACGATCCCGATCGTCTGGCCTTCGATCAGGAGTTGCTGCGGCGATTCTATCTCGAGCGCGGCTATGCCGAATTCGCGGTGGTCTCGGCGATCGCCGAACTGACGCCGGACGGCAGCGAGTTCTTCATCACCTTCACCCTCGACGAGGGGCCGCAATACCGCTTCGGCGCGATCGGGCTCGAGAGCAACATCCCCGACCTCTCGGCCGAGCAGTTGCAGCCCTTGATCGAGACCACCAGCGGCGACGTCTACAATGCCGAAGAGGTGGAGGACACCATCGACGCCCTGACCGAGCGCACCGGACAGCTCGGCTACGCCTTCGCCCGGATCGACCCGGTGACCGACCTCGACCGTGAGGCGCTGACCATCGATCTCACCTACACCATCAACGAAGGTCAGCGCGTCTATGTCGAGCGGATCGACATCAAGGGCAATGTGCGCACGCTGGACGAGGTGATCCGCCGGGAGATGCGTCTGGCCGAAGGGGACGCCTACAACGTCGCCCAGGTCCGCCGGTCGCAGCAGCGCATCCGCAATCTGGGATATTTCGAGGACGTCAACGTCACCACCCGCCAGGGCAGCGCCGCCGACAAGATCGTCGTCGACGTGGCGGTGACCGAGCGCTCGACCGGCGAGCTCTCCTTCGGCGCCGGCTTCTCGACCAGCGACGGCCCCTTGGCCGATGTTCGTCTGACCGAGCGCAACCTGCTCGGCACGGGCCAGAACGTCACCGCCAACTTTACCGTCTCCGGCCGCCGGCAGGAGATCGAGTTCAGCTTCACCGAACCTTATTTCCTCGATCGCGAGCTGGCCGCGGGCTTCGACGTGTTCCGTCGCAAGACCGACTTCCAGAGCGAAAGCTCGTTCGACGAGACCTCGACCGGCGGCCGGCTCAGGGCGTCCTATCCTTTGACCGAGCATCTGCGGCACGCCGTCCGCTACACCCTGCGCGACGACGAGATCGAGAATGTGGACCAGACGGCCTCCGTCTTCGTTCGCGCCGAAGAGGGATCGCGCATCACCTCGGCGGTCGGTCAGACCTTCACCTACGACCAGCGCGACACGCGTTTCCTGCCGTCGGACGGCTACCTGCTGCGTCTCGATCAGGAAGTGGCCGGGCTGGGCGGCGACAACAAATTCTTTATGAACGAGGCGCGGGCCGACGTCTATTACGCGTTCTGGCCGGACGTGGTGTTGAACCTGGGCGGTGGCGGAGGCTACATTTTCGGTTTCGCCGGCGAGGACGTGCGCCTGTCCAATCGTTTCTTCATCGGCGGCTCGTCGCTGCGCGGTTTCAGCGCCGGCGGTATCGGCCCGCGCGATTCGGCGACCGACGACGCGCTGGGCGGCAACCTCTATTACGTCGGCACGGCGGAACTGCGTTTTCCCCTCGGACTGCCCGAGGAGCTTCGGATGTTCGGTCGGACCTTCGTCGATGCCGGCACCCTGACCGAGATCGACGTGGACGGGCCGACCCTGACGGACAGCGGCGACGTTCGTGTCGGCGCCGGCATCGGTCTTTCGTGGCTGTCGCCGCTCGGCCCGCTTTCGATCGATTTCTCTCAGGCTCTGGTCAAAGAGGACGAGGATGAGACCGAAAGCTTCAGGATTTCGTTCGGCACGCGGTTCTGAGTGCGCTTCGCGGGGCCGTTCGCCGTGAGGGCGGGACGCGCCAGGCAGCCCGCCCGCTTCCTGCGCCTGTGCGTCCTCGGCGCGGCGCTGGCCCTTCCGGCCGCGCCTGCGGCCGCACTCGAGCCGCTGCCGCCGGCGGTGGCGGCGGTGATCGATTATCAGCGCATCCTGCGTGACGCCAAGGCGGCGCAGAGCATCCGCCGGCAGGTCGAAGCCCGGCGCCAGCGCTATCAGGAGCAGATCGCCGGCGAGGAGCAGCGGCTGCACGAAGCGGACAAGGCGCTGGCCAAGCAGCGCAGCATCCTCGCACCCGAAGCCTATGCCGAAAAACGCCGGGTCTTCGAGACGGACGTGGCGGAGGTGCAGCGCATGGTGCAGGACCGCCGCCGGCAGCTCGACGAGGTGTCGGCCTCCGCCCTCTCGGAGGTGCGCAACCGGCTGATCGAAGTGGTGGGCGATCTGGCCGAGACCGCCGGCTTCAACATCGTTCTGCCGAGTTCGGGCGTCCTCCTGTTCTCGCCGTCGATCGACCTGACCGAGGACGTGCTCAATCTTCTCGACCGGCGCCTGCCCGACGTCAAGGTGCCCGACGGTACCGGTCGCTGAGCGAGCAGCCGAAGCTTCCCCGGCCGATCTTCCGCCATGCTGCCGATGATGCTACGCCTCGCCGCGCCGCGACCGCGCCGGCATCGCGAGAGAGCAAGAAACAGCGAGGGTGAGCCATGTTGGAGGTGAGCAACGAGCCGGGGAGGGCCTTGCCGAACGTCGAGGCGACCGACATCCAGCGGGTCATCCCGCACCGTTTCCCGATGCTGCTGATCGACAAGGTGGTCGACATCGTGGCCTTCGAGAGCGCCGTCGGCATCAAGGCCGTGTCGATCGGCGAGCCCTTCTTCGCCGGCCATTTTCCGAACGACCCGATCATGCCGGGCGTGCTGGTCGTCGAATCGATGGCGCAGACGGCGGCCGTGCTGGTGGTGGCGAGCCGGGCGCGGATCGACCGCGGCGACGGCGTCTATTTCATGGGCATCGACAAGGCGCGCTTTCGCCGCCCGGTGCGCCCGGGTGATCTGATACGGCTGGAGATCCGGAAGCTCGCGCTCAAGCTCGGCATCTGGCGGTTCGCCGGACGCGCGGTCGTCGACGGCAAGCTTGTGGCCGAGTGCGAATTCATGGCCAAGGTGATCGACGGACGCGATCAGGCTGCCTGAGCTGCGCCGACGTCACCCCTCGTCGTCGATCCTGAGCATCCGCGTGATCTCGATGCCGAAGCCCGAGAGGCCCACATAGTGCTGCTCACGGGTCGCCAGGAGGGCGATCGAGCCGATGCCGAGATCCCTGAGGATCTGCGCACCGACGCCGATTTCGCGCCAGCGCTCGACCCGCCTGCGGGCCGAGCCGTGGCGCTCGCCGTCCTCGAGCGCCTGGGGGAGCGCGTCGGCGTCGTGCGGCGGTTCGTGGGCGAGCGGATTGCGCACCAGGATCAGCACGCCGCGGCCCAGTTGCTCGAGCTTGCGCCGTGACACCTCGAGCCAGCTCTGCCGGCCGGCCAGCATGTCCATCAGCTCCGCTACCGGCTGCTCGCGATGCACGCGGCACGGCACGTCGCGCCCGTCGCCGATGTCGCCGAAGATGATCGCCACGTGGTGCAGCGGATCGAAGGGTGTGCGGTAGGCGCGCACCGTCACCGGCACCGGTCCGGACCTCGAGACCTCCTCGCCGCCCGGCTCGACGAAACACTCGGTCCGGATACGGTACTGGATCAGATCCTCGATCGAGACGATTTTGAGGCCGTGCTCGCGGGCGAAGGCGACGAGCTCGGGCAGGCGCTTGACGGTGCCGTCGTCGTTGACGATTTCGGCCAGCACGCCCAGGGGCGGCAGGCCGGCTAGTCGGGCGAGGTCGGTTGCGGCCTCGGTATGGCCGGAGCGGGTCAGCACGCCGCCCGGCCGGGCGATCAGCGGGAACATGTGGCCCGGGCGGATGAAATCCGTTCCGCTGCAATTGTCGTTGGCCAGCGCCCGGGCGGTGGCACTGCGCTCTTCGGCGGAGATGCCGGTGGTCAGGCCGACCCGGTAATCGACGCTCACGGTGAACGCCGTGCGCAGCGGATCGATATTGTCGGCGACCATCGGTGCCAGGGAGAGCCGCTTGGCCCGTTCCTCGATCATCGGAACACAAAGGATGCCGCTGGTATGGCGGATCATGAAGGCGATTCGCTCGGCCGACGCCTTGCCCGCGGCGACGATGAGGTCGCCCTCGTTCTCGCGATCCGTGTCGTCGACCACGACGACGAGTTCGCCGGCGGCGATCGCGCGTATCGCGTCGGGAATGCTGTCCAGCATGAAAGAGGGCCTCGGCCGGCTGCTTCGACAGGCGTGGTCATAGTGAAGCTCGCTCGTCGAGCCAAGAGCCACGGCCGACCGTCGCTCGCCCTTCGCCGCATCCCTTGCAACCCCGCTCGTTCCCGTGCGTTCATCGAGGCGATCGCCCGTCCCTGCCCGATACCGCTTCGCCCGAGGAAGACACCGCGCATGCCGAACACGCCAGCGACACGGCTCGCCGCTCTGGGCGCCATCGGCATCGGCGTCAGCCTCGTGCAGGTGCTGGTGAGCGGATGGGCGCCGCCGGTGCGTGCTCAGGAAAAGGAAGCGATCTTCGGCGTCGCCGGGGCGCAGCCGCCGGAACCGGCCGCAACGCAGACCGACGACACCGGCGAGGCCGACCGCACCGGCGACCCCGCCGGGGCCGAAGCCGAAGCCGAGCCCGTGGCCGGTCCGTTCCGGGCCGATGGCAGCCCGGACGTGGGCGATCCCCGCGCCGACGACACCGAGAGCGAACCCGCCTCCACCCTGATCCCGGGCATCGAGCGTTTCGTCGTTCATGGCGGCGAGATCACTTACCGGGATCGGGAGCGCGGTGCCGATGCGACCGCGACGCTCGAGAATGTCGAAGGGGAGATCGCCAGTCTCGAGGATTTGTCGATCCGCGCCAAAGGCGACGTCGCGGGTCAGTCTTTCGATCTCGAGGCCGGCCGGGCGGAGCCGCAGGAGGGTGTCGCCGAGGATGGCCGCTCGCCCTTCGCGTTCGATCTTTCCATCGGCGGATCGCGCATCGAGGCCGATCTGAACGACCTGGCCCTCGACGACAGGCTCGACGCATCGCTCACCCTCGATCTCGAGAGCTCACTCGCCGCGGTGCTCGACGCCTATGGAATGCAGGTGGGCGAGCTCGACATCGAAGGTCGGGTGCGGATCGAGCCGGTCGAGGGTGGGTCGAAGGTGACGGTCGACGCGCTCCTCTATGGTGACGACGTGGAGGGCAGCGGCCGCTTCGCGCACATGACGTCTCCCCTGCAGGACTTCGATGCCGAGGTCCGTGCCGGCGGCGATTCACTCGGCCGGCTCGTTCATCTGGCCGGGCTGACGCCCGCACCGGCGGACCTGCCGGCCTACGACCTCAGTGCCGCCGTCCGGAGCGATGAGGGGCGACTGGTGGTGGAGCAGCTCGCGGCGCATGTGGGTGAAAACGAGTTGACCGGCTCGCTCTCGACCGGCGATGTCGGGACGCTTGCCGATCTCGACGCCAAGCTGCAGCTCGATGCACCGCGCCTGGGTGAACTGCTCGCACCCTTCGATTTCGATCATGCCGGCCGGGTGAGCAGCGCCAGGGTCGATGCGACCATCGACCGGCAGGAGAACAGCACGCGCTTCACGCTCGACGGCGACGTCGCCGGCGACACCATCGACGTCGAAGGTCGGTTCGACGGACCGGCGGTGCAGCCCGAGGATCTCTATCTCGATCTGAAGGCGCAGGGCAGCGCCTTGAGCGCGATCCTGGCCGATCTGCAAATCCTCACCCGCCCCGTCGACCGTTATGCGATCGAGGCGATGATCGACCGTGCGGCGGATGACGAGGCAGGCGTCGACCTCGCCCTTAAGGTCGAGGATACCGACTTTTCGTTTCAGGGAACGGTGGACGAGTTGTTCGCCTTTCGCGGCGTCGACGGATATGTCGAGGCCAGCGGGCCCGACCCGGCGCGGGTGCTCGAGCTCTTCGAGCTGCCGTCGATCAGCCTGCCGCCCTACGAGGTTTCAGGCCAGTTGGTCTGGCAGGGCGACGACATCAAGGTGAGCGAACTTTCGGGCCTGGTCGGGGACAGCGACATCAAGGGGACACTCGCCGTCGATCGCCGGCCCAAACCGGTGGCGGTCAGCGGTGACCTGCACTCCCGGCTGCTCGATTTCGACGATCTGGGCACGCTGATCGGCGCGCCGGCAGAGGCCGATGAAGGCGAGACGGCGACGGCGGATCAGGCCGAACCCTCGGGCGGGCTGCTTCCCGATGCGACGATCGACGACGATCTGTGGCAGAACCTCGATCTCGACGTGCGATACGAGGCCGATCGGATCGAGGCGCCCACCCTTCCGATCGACCGTATTCAGTTCCATGTCGTCAGCCGGGGGCAGGTGCTCAGCCTCGAGGAACTGCGCACCGGTTTCGCCGATGGTGCCATCGAAGCGCGGGCGAAGCTGGATGGCCGCCAAGAGCCGCCGGCGGTCGATTTCGAGGCCGAGGTGGACCGGATGCATCTGGGCGACGTTCTGGCCAAGTTCGGCCGGAAGAGCGAGGGCTGGGGCCGCATCGACGCACGCATACGGCTCGAGGGCAGCGGGCGCTCGGTGGATCAGGTGCTCGCCAACGCCGATGGGCGCATCGGTGTGGCAATGACGGAAGGAGGTTTGAGCGCCCTGATCCTCGAAGCCATCGGCCTCGACGTGGCCGAGGGTCTGGCCGTGCTGGTGGACGGGTCCGATCAGGCGAATGAGGATCTGGTGCCGGTGCGGTGCGCGATCGCCAATCTGGAAGTCGCGAACGGCATGGCCGAACTCGCGCCCGGACTGCTGGATACGCCCGACAGCAAGATCGTGGTGCAGGGAAAGGTCGATCTGGCAGCGGAGACGCTGGATCTGATGATCACGTCGGATCCGAAGGATTTCAGCATTCTGAGCGCCAATCAGACGCTGCACGTCGACGGGCCGTGGACCGAGCCGTCGGTCAATCCGGCGCCGGGTGGCATCGAGAGCGAAACGCTGGGATGGCTCGCCGCACCGTTCGCCGCCCTGTTCCCGTTCTTCGATCTCGGCACCGCCGAGGACAGCCCCTGCGGCGCCTTGATCGAGCAGGTCAAGGCCGGTGTGCGCACGGATGCCGACGAGGTTTCGGAGCGACCGTCCGAACCCTGATCCCGGCACTGCCGGTGCGGCCGGCCTTCTCTCGTCGCGCGCTCCGCACCTCTACGTAGAAATGAGTATTGAGCTAGACTTGTTCGCCTTGCACGTTACGTTCGTGGACGAGGACGCACTGCGAGCAAACGAGGAAAAAAATGTCCGGAACGGACCCAGCCGAGGATTTCTTTGCGGCCATGCGTACGATGAGCGATGCCGACCTTGCGCGCTATCTCTCGCTCGGTATCGAGCAGCTTGTCATGGACGACGCGGAAAATTCGCCTCGATCGTTCCACGGACGACCCGACGACGTCGAGCCGGATGATGCTCGTTCGCGCCGCTTCGATGCGGGAGAAAGAGTGGTCAGAACCGGCGTCGACCTTCGAACGGCACGCCGGTGAGCAACGTCACCAGGTGAGCCAGAGCCAAGAGCACGGCCACGACCGAGAGCGTGAGGACGATCGTCGAGGGAAAGTACCGCACGTCGCCGAGTTCCTTGGGTCGCCGCTCGTACCAGAGACAGAATCCACCGACCGTGACGCCGAGCGCCAGAAGCGACAGGGTTGCGGCCAAGCCCATCAGACATGAATCCCGATGGATGACGGTTTTTCGGCCCGCAGCATCAGTTGCCTTTAGCCGAACAGATCGAGTTGTCCGTCGCGCGCGGGCGGGCGGAAGAGGTCGGTGCGTTGCGGCATGCGACGGCGGTTCAGGCCCAGTCGCGCGCAGGCGCGGGTGAAGCGCTGCTCGATCAACCGGGCGACGACGCCGGTTCCGCGCATGCGGCTGCCGATCTGCGGATCGTTCAGCCGACCCTCGCGTGTCTGGCGAATCGCCGAGAGAACGTGTGCCCGGCGCAGCGGGTAGTGCTTCTCCAGCCAGTCCTCGAACAAAGCCGCCACATCGTGCGGCAGGCGCAGCAACACATAGCCGGCGCTCTGCGCACCGGCTTCGGCCGCGGCACCCAGGAGACGCTCGATCTCGTGGTCGGTCAGGGCCGGGATGATCGGCGCCGTCATCACACCGACCGGCACGCCGGCGGCAGCCAGGGCCGCCATCGTCTCCAGTCGGCGATGCGGGGCGGCGGCACGCGGCTCCAGCGTGCGCGCTATTTCGCGATCGAGAGTGGTGAGCGACAGGTACACCCGCGCCAGACCCGAGGCCGCCATCGGTGCCAGGATGTCGAGATCGCGCAGCACCAGCGCCGACTTGGTGACGATACCGACCGGATGCCGCGTCTCGGCGAGCACGCCCAGCACCGCGCGGGTCAGACCGAGGCGCCGCTCGGCCGGCTGGTAGGGGTCGGTGT
Organism: Geminicoccaceae bacterium; assembly: GCA_020446525.1. GTDB lineage: Bacteria > Pseudomonadota > Alphaproteobacteria > Geminicoccales > Geminicoccaceae > JAGREO01. The sequence continues at coordinate 21,392 of JAGREO010000010.1, forward strand.
TGGTGCCCAGCGCCAGCGGGCTGCAGCGATAGCCCGGCTTCGCCAGCTCTTGCTTCAGCAGTTCGGCGGCATCGTGCTTGGCCAGGATCTTCGTCTCGAAGTCCAGCCCGGAGGACAGCCCGAGCCAGTTGTGCGTCGGCCGGGCGTAGCAATAGATGCAGCCGTGCTCGCAGCCTCGATAGGGATTGACGGAACGGTCGAAGGGAAGGTCCGGTGAGGTGTTGCGCGCGACGACCGTTCGGCTGCTGTCGGAAGATATGACGGTCTTCGGGCCGGGCTCCGCCATCAGCTCGTCGATGGTATCCCAGCCGTCGTCGACCGGCGCCCGCGCCAGGGATTCGAAGCGGCCGCTCGGGTTGTCGCCGGTGCCACGGCCCCGGAACGCCGGCCATACGACCCTTTCTCGCTCCACGTTTGCGCTCATGCGACCGACCCTCGCATCTCCGAACGAAGAGAGAACAAAATAGGCGGTGCACGATGGAGCGTCCAGAAAAACGAGCTGCGAGACCCGCCCCCGTCCTTCAGCGGAACCGTTATCAGCTTCAGAGGCGGCAAGGATCGTCGAACTATTTTACAAATATGATCAATAATTGAGTTTTCTTAATACATCACCTTCAAGGTGTGGCAAAAATTTATGAAGTACCCAGGGATGCGCGTGCGACATATTAATTTCTTGATCGATCGGTTATCTATTTGCACGATCTTCCGACCCGTGGCGCAGTGCCCGGGCATTTCGGGAGACAATGATGAGTTACTCCTATAAGTACACCAGCGGCGGCCATGGTCACGGCGGCTGGGGCGGTTCGAAGGGCTCCGGCTCGAAGGGCAGCGGCTCGAACGGCTCGAAGGGCAGCGGCTCGAACGGCTCGAAGGGCAGCGGCTCGAAGGGTTCGAAGGGCTCCGGCTCGAAGGGTTCGAAGGGCTCCGGCTCGAAGGGCTCGAAGGGTAGCGGCTCGAAGGGTTCCAAGGGCTCGGGGTCAAAGGGCTCGAAGGGAAGCGGCTCGAAGGGCAGTGGTGGCTCCGGTGGCCACTGGTAGGTAATAACCGCCGGTTTCGACCGGCGAGCTTTCTGCACGAAGCCGGCTCGACCCGGCGACGTTCCGGGTCGGGCCGGTCCGATGCGCGCGGTGTGCGCATCGTCGGCCAACGGATGTCCGGGTAGGTGAGGGAACCCATGCATCCCATTCTGGCCGAATCGCTGAGGGTCTGCCGACGCGGTTTCTGGGCGGCCGCCTTGTTCAGCCTCGCCGTCAACGCCCTGTCGCTCGCGATGCCGCTCTACATGCTGCAGCTCTACAATCGCGTGGTCGCCAGCGGCAATGGGAGCACGCTGGCCGTGCTGACGATCGCCGTGGTCACGGCACTGGTCGCCCGATCGCTCCTCGAATGGCTGCGCCGCGTCCTGATGGTGCGTCTGGGCACCTGGATGGAGCGCCATCTGGGCGCGCCGTTGCTGGCCGCCAGCCTGCGCCGCGCCGCACGCAAACGCCGCACGCCCTCCACCCAGGCCATGCGCGAGCTCTCCAGGGTGCGCGAATTTGCCTCGAGCTCCAGCCTGTTCGCGCTGCTCGACACGCCCTGGACGCCGATCTTCATCCTGGTGCTCTTCCTGCTGCACCCGTTGCTGGGCATGGTGACCCTGTTCGGCGGCGTGGTCATGGGCCTGCTCGCCTGGTGCAACGAGCGGGCTTCGCGCGAGCCCCAACAGGCGGCGGCCGATGCGGCCAACATCAGTCTCGACCAGGCAGCGGCGGCGATGCGCAATGCCGAGGTGGTCGAGGCCATGGGCATGCGCCGGCACCTGCTGGCCGACTGGGACCGGAGCAGTGCGAGCTATCTGGCGATGCAGGAAATCGCCTCGGGCCGCAGCGGTCTCTTCGCCGCGCTGGCACGGCTGGTGCGGTACGGCCTGCAGATCGCCATTCTTGCGCTCGCCGCCTATCTGGTCATCAATCAGCAGATGTCTGCCGGTGCGATGATCGCGGCGATGCTGCTGATGCGGCAGGCGATCAGTCCGATGGACAGCGCCATCCGCTCCTGGCGCTCGTTTCAGAGCGCGCGCCACGCGCTCAAGCGGATCGACGAGCGATTGAGCGAGCTGCCGTATGACGACGGGGCGATGCGCCTGCCTCCGCCGGCCAGCGGCCGCCTCGAGGTCGAGGGACTCACCTTCGGCTACGAGCGCCGCCAGCCGCCCTTGATCCAGAACCTCTCGATCGAGCTCGCTGGCGGTCAGTGCCTGGGGCTGGTCGGGCCGACGGCCGCCGGCAAGTCGACGCTGATCCGCTTGCTGGTCGGCGTATTGCGGCCGGACAGCGGCGTGGTTCGCCTCGACGGGGTCGACATCCGCCAGTGGGACGCCGAAGAACTCGGGCCGCACATCGGTTTCCTGCCGCAGGAAGTCGAGCTCTTCGCCGGGACCATCGCCCGCAACATCGCCCGTATGGGTGAGCCGACCGCCGAGGAAGTGGTGCGCGCGGCCAAGCTGGCCGACGTCCACGACATGATCATCCGGCTGCCGCGTGGCTACGAGACCGAGGTCGGCGAGAGCGGCGTGCGGCTTTCGGGCGGCCAGCGCCAGCGCATCGGACTGGCGCGCGCCGTGTACGGAACGCCGAGATATGTCCTGCTGGACGAACCGGACGCCAATCTCGACCGTGACGGGCAAAAAGCTCTCGGCCGTGCGATCGAAGGCATGAAGAGCTTCGGTGCTTCGATCATCGTCGTCACCCATCGCCCGCATCTGCTGCGCTATGCCGACAAGGTCATGCTGTTGGGCGGCGGCACCGTGCAGACCGCCGACATCGCCGGAGCGAAGGTCTTCCGCCTGCCGCCGTCCCGCCGCAGCGAGGAGGGAGCGGAGAGCGCATGAGCACGTTCGGACGTTTGAAAACCGCCGTCACCGAGCGTTGGCACCGCTTGGAGAAGCGCTGGTGGAACACCACCGCCGAGCCGGCGGGCGGAAGCTCGCCCGCCATCCGCTCGCTCGTCGTGGCCGGCCTCGCCGTGCTGCTGCTGTTCTTCGGCGTGATCGTCGGTTGGGCCGGTACCGCGCCGATCACCCGCGCCGCCCTGGCGCCGGGCTATGTGGTCGTCGACGGCAACCGCAAGACGGTCCAGCATCTCGAAGGCGGTATCGTCGCCCGCCTCGCCGTGCGCGAGGGCGAGCGGGTCGAAGAGGGTCAGGTGCTGATCGAGCTCGACCGTACCCAGGCACGGGCCACCTTGCGGGCGATCGACGGAGAGCAGATCGCGGCCCAGGCGCTCGAGGCGCGGCTCTCCGCCGAGCGTCGCGGCGCCGACGCCATCGATCTGCCCGAAGAGCTGGCCCATCGACTCGACGAACCGCTGGTGGCCCAGGCGATCGCCGGGCAGCGCGATCTCTTCGTCAGCCGCAAGCGCGCCTGGGAGGAACAAGGTGCCATCCGTCTTCGGCAGAAGGCGAGGCTGGCGGATCAGGTGACGGGTCTCGAGGCGGAACTCGCGGCCCTGCGCCGTCAGCAGACGATCATCGAGAGCCAGAGACTGGGCCTGGTCGATGCGGTAGAACGCGGCAGCGTCGCCCGCGCCCGGCTCTACCAGCTCGAGGGCGACGAGGCGGAACTCGAAGCCGGCATCGCGCACGCCGTGGCGGCGATCGCGGAAACCCGCCGCAGCATGGTCGAGATCGACCTGATCGCCGCCGAGACAGCGGCGCAGCGGGACGACGAAATCATCCAGGGCCTGCGCGACGTCCAGCAGTCGCTCGAAGACGCCGACAGTCGCATGAGTGCCGCTCGCGACGTACTTGCGCGCAAGACCATTCGGGCGCCCATCGCCGGCACGGTGGTGGGCCTGCAGGTGTTCACCGAAGGCGGCGTGGTGGCACCCGGCGCCGCCATCCTCGATCTGGTCCCGGCCGACGGTCGTCTCGTGGTGGAAGCGCGTCTCGATCCCGGCGATCGCGACAGCGTCGCCCCGGGCCAGACCGCCCGTCTGCGCTTTCTCGCATTCAATCAGCGGCTGATCGATCGCGTAGAGGGGCGCGTCCTGTCGATCTCGGCAGACCGGCTGTTGGACGACCGCAGCGGCCTGCCGTTCTATCGCGCGCTGATCGAGATCACCGGCGACGTGGCCCGCGCACTGGGCGGTGCGGAAATCTATCCCGGCATGCAGGTGCAGACGATGATCGTCACCGGCGAGCGCAGTGCGCTCGGGTACCTGCTGCGGCCGATCCTGCAGAACATCGAACGGGCCATGCTCGAGGACTGAGAACCAGCGTCGCAGAAAGGATGCACATGAGCGTCACGAAGAAATCGCCGCACGCCAAACTGGCGCGGCTGGCCGAAGGGGTGCTCGGGCGCAGTGTCGCGCGCATCGAGAAGCCGGGCGGCAGCCGGCGGCAATCGTGCCGCCTGGTGCTCGACGACGACGAGCGGGTCATCGCCACCCGGCGCGACGAGCTTTCGCAGGCGGTGCTCGAGGTGCGGGTGCTCAAGCTGCTGGCCGACAACGACGCGCCGGTGCCCTCCGTGCTGGCCTCGCGCGGCGACTTCCTCGTCCAGTCGCACCTCGACGGCCCGCGCCTGAGCCAGGCGCTGGACGGCGCGGGGCCGGCTACCGTCGAGCGCCTACTGGACGACGGCCTCGCCAGCCTCACCCGCCTGCACCAGACTGGCAGTGCCCTGGGGCTGGACGAAAGCGTGCCGCGGCGCGGCCACAAGCGAGGCTGGATCGAGGGGCTGATCGAGCGTCCGGCCGTATTTTCGCGGGTGTTCGATCTCGAGCCGCCCGACCTGCCGCACGAGGATCTGATCCGGCTCTTCTCCGTCGAGCGTCCGCGCTTCGTCAAATGGGACGCGCGACCGGCCAACGCGATCCTCACCGAGGGCGGTGTCGCCTGGTTCGATTTCGAGGACTGCGGGGCGCGCCGGCGGCTCGACGATCTCATCTGGCTGCTCGCCGACGAGTTCACGCCCGATCTGATCGACGTCGAGGCCCGGCTGCTGGAGAAGCACCTGCCGGTCTTCGCCGACGGCCTCGCGGTCGAGGAGGCGCATCGCTACGTCCACGCCTACGGCGCCTTCCACATCCTCGTGCGGCTCGGCCTGATCCTCAAGCGCAAGGGCGACGGAAGCTGGTGGGCGCACGACTACTGCCTCGAGCGCGACAAGGCCGGCGTCACCCGCGCTTGCGCCATGCGCCTCTGTCTGCGCGCGGCCCGATGGTCGAGCGAGGTGGTCGAACTGCAGCCGCTGGCGCGCTGGTTCGTCGCACTGGCCGAGCGGATCCCGCCCGAAGACGCCGCCGAGGCGGCCGCCAAACTCCGGCTGCGCCGGCTGGACGCCTGAGAGTGGCCATGGGCTCGGCGTCGTCGCCTGTTCCCGTCAGCCGGTGTCCGGCCGCGCCTGTGGCGCGGGCATGCGGTTCATGACGAAGAAGGTGGCGATCAGGGCGAGGGTGCATACACTGTTCCACCAGGGGCCGGTCGGCCAGACCAGCGCCAGGCCGAGACCGAAGACGATCGGCCGGAGCCAGAACGGAATGGGCCGTTCGGCATGGCCCTCGAAGCCCGCGGCGATGGCGTAGATGCCGAGGGCCGCGAAGCAGGAGATGCGCAGCGCCACCAGCCAGTCGCCGGCCAGGATCGGCGTATAGGCGAACAGGATCGGCACGATGTAGAGGCCCTTGGAGATGCGCCAGGCGGTCAGACCCGTCGCCATGGGCGACGTCTTGGCGATGGCCGCGGCGGCGAAGGCGGTCAGGCAGACGGGCGGTGTGACGTTGCTGTCCTGGCTGAGCCAGAAGATGATCATGTGCGCCGAGAGCAGCGCGGTGGTTATGGTCGCCGGGTTCAGCGCCTGCTCGAACAGCATCGAGCTGAAGTCGGGCGGCACCAGCGCATAGAGAGCTAATGCATCGGCATGGCTCATCGGTGCGGCGAGCTTCGTCACGGCGTTCGGGTCGGCCAGCATGAAGATCGCCTTGGCCTGCTCGCTCAGCGTGCCACCGGCGATCTCGTCGACGACGAAGTCGACCAGGATCATGTCCTTGATGGCCGGGGCCGAAAGGGTCGCCAGCACGATGTAGGCTGCCGTCACCGGCAGGCCCATGCCGAGAACCAGCGAAACCAGGGCCACCAGCACCAGAGCGATGAAGAGATTGCCGCCGGCGATGTCGGCCAGCATCAGCGAGAGCGTGTTGCCGATGCCCGTCGTGCCGACGGTCATGACCACGATGCCGACCGAAATCAGCAGGATCGCCGTCGAGATCATGTTGCGCGTGCCGAGCGCCAGGGCTTCGCAGATCGCTCGCGGGCCCATCCTGTTCGGGGTCAGCCAGCTCGCGGCGACGACGGCGAGGATCGAGAAGGCGGCGGCGTAGGTGGGCGTGTAGCCGGTCATCAGCATGCCGATGAGCACGCCGATCGGCAGCAGGAACGAGATGCCGCCCTTGGCGAGCGTCTCCTTGACTGTAGGCGCGTCGTCGTCGGCGCCGCCGATCCTCTGTTTCTTCGCCTCGATGCGCACCCAGACGGCGACGGAGAAGAAGAACAGGATCGCCGGCAGGACCGAGACCGCGACGATGGTGAGGTAGGAGATTTGCGTGTAGGTCGCCATGACGAAGGCGCCCGCACCCATGATCGGTGGCATGAGCTGCCCGCCGGTGGAGGCCGAGGCTTCCACGCCGGCGGCGAATTTGGCCGGAAAACCCGCTTTCTTCATCAGCGGGATGGTGATGGTGCCGGTCGAGACCGTGTTGGCGACCGCCGAGCCCGAAACGGTGCCGGTCAGAGCCGAGCCCAGCACGGCCACGATACCGGGACCGCCGACCATGCGCCCGGCCATCGCCCGGGCCAGATCGATGACGAAATCACCGGCGCCCGAGCGCAGCAGGAACGCGCCGAAGATGATGAACATGAAGACGAAGGTGGCGCTGATATAGGCGATCGGGCCGAACATGCCGGCCACTTCGATATAGCTGCGGAAGAGGGCGGTCTCCCAGGTCAGGCCGGGAAACTTGAAGACGCCCGGTACCAGCGGGCCGAGCCAGGTCATGTAGGAGAGGAAGACGGCCGTCATCAGCGGGATGAACAGGCCGGCGACGCGCCGTGCGAGCTCGAAGATCACGAGGATGGCGAGGATCGAGAAGAGCCAGTCGGACCAGATGAAGCCGACGCCGCGACGGGCGTAAATCCAGTCGAAGGCGAAGATGACGTAGATGCCGCAGGCGACCGCGGCGAGCCCGACCGCCACGTCGAGCCAGAAGGGCGCGCCCTTGAAAGCCGGCATGGTCAGCGCACAGAGCAGCCCGAAGCCGGCGAAGTGAAGTGCGGCGAAATTGAGCTCGGGCATGGTGCCGAGCGTGTTGGCCCAGATGTGGAACAAGGCGAATGCGACGGCGAACCAGAAGACCAGGCGCTTGAGCAGGGGCGGGCCGCCGACCGCGAACTCGTGGCGTCGTTCGTCCGCCTCGGCGTCGATCCGTTCTTCGACCGTCGTCGCCATGCCTCGCCTTCCCCGCGTCCTGCCCGATCAGTCCACGGAACGCAACGAGGCGGCCCCGAGCGTGGCCGCCTCGCCTTCGATCACGTCCGAAGCACGCTCGCTCAGGAGGGCGGCATCAGGCGATCGGGGATCGTCAGACCCTGCTCCTGATAGAAACGCAAGGCACCCGGGTGCAAGGGCGCCGGCAGACCGGCGATCGCCTTGTCCAGCGCCATCGCCTTGGTCGCGGCGTGGATGTTCTGCAGGAAGGGCAGGTTCTCGTAGATCGTCTTGG
>JAGREO010000065.1 GCA_020446525.1 Geminicoccaceae bacterium
TGGCGAAGCGCGCCAGGCGCCGGCGTAGCAGGCGCGGGTCGTTCGCCGGGTCGCTCGAAGGCTCGCCCGGTCCCGCGTCCGGCCCCGCGCCCGGCCCCGCGCCCGATGGGGAGGCCGGCGGAGTGGCCGTGGGCGCGGCGCCGTCCTTGCCCGCTCGGGCGGACACATGGCTCGCGCCCACTTCGAACCAGTCGATCGACCAGTCGACGGTGCCGTCGGTCGGTATCGCGATGCGGGAGGCGGCCGGAATATCGGCGGCGGCATTGGCCGATGAGGCGGCCGCGGGGGTGCCAGGTGTGCCCGCGGCTGCGGTGCGTTTTGCGGGCCTGCCTGTCCGGCGGGGGCGGTCGAGGGCGGCGAGGAGGTCGTCGAGCAGGTGCTCGACGGGATCGGCGCGGTGGACGAGGCGGACCCAGCGGCACCAGACGAGGACGCGCAGGTTGCGGCCGTCGCCGGTGGTGGTGCGGTGGATCACCGCCCGGGCGTGCGCCCGCAGCCGGTCGCGCAGGTCGAGGCGGGCCTCGGCGCGGTGCTCCGGGCCGAGCGGCCGGGGGTCGGTCAGATCGGGGCCGTACGGCCAGGACCGGTCGCCCCGGGGGTCGTCCCGGGAGTCGTCGTCATGATCGTCCTCCGGCGGCAGGAACTCGGCGGCTTCGAGCATATCGTGCATCTCGGGCTCGTCGAGCAGGATGCGCAAGGGCGCCTCGCCCACGCCGAGGATGCGGGCGAGCGGCTGGATCATGGTGCCGACGCCGACGTGCCAGAACAGCCGCAGCCAGTCCTCGGCGCGCAGCGGCGATTCGTCCGCTTCGCAGCCGCCCATGACTTTCCCGTGCCCGTCCGGGACATGATGGCCCCGTGGGTCGGCAGGTCGGTCGCGAAGGTTGGCGAGTGCGTAGGCGAACATGGGTCGAATTATAGGTGGTCGTTCGCAGGGTGTAAAGACTTTTTTCCAATAAAACGGCATTTGGTCCGCATAACCTTCGGCCGATCGCGTGAAATGGCCGGTGGCGACCGCTCTGAAGGCGTCGCGAGCCCTGGATCGCAAGATGGCCTCGCGCGGAGGGTCGAGAAACATCTTCGCCGAACGGCGCTCCTCGAGGTGCGGCGCGGGCGATCCGCGCGAAGGGGTGTTCGGGCGCCCGGAAAGAGGCCGTGACCGGGCGGCGCCGTCCCCGGCCGGTTGGGGTCGGCGAAGCGACGGGTCGGGCTATCCTTGGGCGAACCGGTCGAAGAAGGCTTCTCCGAGCGTTCGGCGCGAGACGGGACGTTCCGGTTCGAACACCTCGAAGGGCTCCACCGGGCGCGGAGACGTGACGCGTCGGACCGTCGTTCATCCGGGCGGTGCGACCCGAACGGGACCGCCCGGGCGGTGCCGCTTGAGGGGCGTGGTGCCCGCTGCCGGACTCGAACCGGCACGGCATACAGCCTCGGGATTTTAAGTCCCGTGCGTCTACCTGTTCCGCCAAGCGGGCCGCCGATCGGGAGCCTAGAGCAATTCCCGGGCGGACGAGACCGGAAACTTGCGCCGGCGCCTCGTGCTCAGGCGGTTGCCGCGCCGTCCGCGGGTTCCGCCGGATCGGCAGAGGCTCCGGCAATGGGCGCGCGCGACAGCGGGAGACGGTAAAGGCAGTACGATGCAGAAGCGCCGAACAAGAATTCAATTCAACTTTGAAGAGACCAAAAGAAACAGAGCGGCCGTTTGCTCCACCTCGGACCCGACGGTGAAGTTGCGGATTTCGTCGAAAAGCTCGCAGTTGTGGTCGACAGGATCGATTTTGTTGCGTTAGGAACGTCGGCGCTTCGCCGCACGTGTGATTTCGCGTCACGGCTGAAAGAAGCGTTTCGGGTTCGATTGAGCGATCGCCGTCCCCGAGCGGCCTCTTCAATATAGCGTGGTTCTCGTGAAGAATAAATGAGGGGCGGGTGACGAAGATGCGGTGTTCGACGAATGATCGACGGCGCCTGCCGTGAACGAGCTGGTGCCCCGACTGATCGATATCGTCGATATGGGCGTCCTGGTCGTCTGCGCGCGGGGTCGGGTGCATTTCGCCAACCAGACCCTGAGGCGGGCGCTCGGGGTGGATTGCGTAGCCGGCCTCGAGGGCCTCGGGCTCGAGCCCCTGTCGCTGGCGAGGCTCCGGGCGGCGCTCGAGGAACGGGGTCCGTTTCGGGTCGAGCTGCAGCAGGCGCGCGCCGACGGCCCGGCCGCACTCCTGGCTTTAGGCATCTGGACGGCCGCCGACACGATCGGGCCCTGCGCCGTCGTCCAGTTCGTCGACATCTCGTTCCTGCGGGCGCGCGAGGACGACCTGCGCTCGCTGGTGATCACCGATCAGCTCACCCACGTCGCCAGCCGCCGCCATCTGCTCGAGCAGGGCGAGCGCGCTCTGGCCGACCTGCAACGCCACGAGAGGCCGCTGGCCGTGGCCCTGGTGGACATCGACGGCTTCAAGCGGGTCAACGACGTCGCGGGTCACGCGACCGGCGACATCGTGCTGGCCTTCGTGGCCGCCTGCTGCGCCGACGGGTTGAGGCGCAACGATCTCATCGGCAGGCTGGGTGGCGACGAGTTCTGCATCGTGATGCCGTCGACCGAACTCGACGCGGCGGTCATGGTGGCCGAACGGCTGCGCACGCTGCTGCGCCGGGCGATGAAGGAGCGTCCGCCGGCCCGGGTCGACATCACCTTGAGCATCGGCGTCGCCGCCGCCCGCAGCGACGATCCCGCTTTCGGCGCGGTCGTCGCGCGCGCCGATCGGGCCCTGCTGCAGGCCAAGAGCGAGGGGCGTGATCGTGTCGTCGTGGCGGACATGCCGGCCTGAACCTCGCGACCGGTTGACACGTACCGCTCAGCCGGTATCACCCGCACGCCCCCACCGCCGGGAGGACGGCGGTGGTGCAGGGGGCCGGTCGGTCAAGCAGCGGTCCGGGCATCCGGACCACGGATACGAGATGAAACGCATAGCGGTCTTTCCGGGACAGGGATCCCAGTTCGTCGGCATGGGCAGGGCCCTGGCGGAGGCGCTGCCCGAAGCGCGCGCGATCTTCGCCGAGGTCGACGAGGCGCTGGAGCAGAAGCTCTCGACGATTATCTTCGAGGGACCGCAGGACGCACTGACCCTCACCGCCAATGCCCAGCCGGCGCTGATGGCGACCTCGCTCGCCGCGGTGCGGGCGCTCGAGGCCGTGGCCGGACGGCCGATCGAGGCGATCGTCGATCTCGCCGCGGGCCATTCGCTCGGTGAATATTCGGCACTCGCGGCGATGCGCGCCCTGCCGGTCGCCGACGCCGCCCGCCTGCTGCGGCTGCGCGGCGAAGCCATGCAGGAAGCGGTGCCGGTCGGCCGGGGTGCCATGGCGGCCGTTCTCGGTCTGCCGATCGGGGCCGTCGAGGCGGTGGCCGAGGAGGCGAGCCGCGAGGGCTCGCCCTGCGACGTCGCCAACGACAACAGCGAGGGGCAGATCGTCGTGAGCGGCGCCGCGGATGCGGTGGAGCGGGCCTGCGTCGCGGCCAGGGCGAGGGGTGCGAAGCGGGCGGTGCCGCTGCCGGTCTCCGCACCGTTCCACAGCCGGCTGATGGCGCCCGCCGCCGAGCGCCTGGCGGCGGCGCTGGCGCAGACACGCTTTGCGGCGCCGGCCCGGCCGGTGATCGCCAACGTCACGGCGGCACCCGTCGACGATCCGGCACAGCTCGCGGACCTGCTGACCCGTCAGGTCACCGGCCGTGTGCGCTGGCGCGAGAGCATGGCGGCGATGGCCGAGGCCGGTGTCGCGGCGGTGATCGAGTGCGGTGCGGGCAAGGTGCTCACGGCTCTCGCCCGCCGGGCGGTGCCGGGGGCGGCGATGGTCACTCTGGCGACGCCCCAGGACATCGAGGCGTTCGTGGCCACGCTGCACGAATCGCGGGAGTAGGAAGGGCATGTTCGATCTGAGCGGCAAGGTGGCGCTGGTGACGGGGGCCTCGGGCGGGATCGGTGCGGCCGTCGCCGAGACGCTGCACCGGGCCGGCGCGCATGTGCTCCTCGCGGGACGACGCACCGAGCCTCTGGGGGTGCTGGCGAAGAAGCTCGGCGACCGCAGCGGGGTGGTGGTCGGCGACGTCACCGATTCGGGCTTCGTCGACGGCGCGATCGAGGCGGCGGAGAAGGCGGGCGGTCTTTCGATCCTCGTCAACAATGCCGGGCTCACCCGCGATCAGCTCGCCATGCGCATGAAGGACGAGGACTGGCAGACGGTGCAGGAGACCAATCTCTTCTCGGCCTTCCGGCTGAGCCGTGCGGCGCTCAAGGGCATGATGAAGCGGCGCAGCGGGCGCATCGTGGCGATCACCTCGGTGGTGGGTGTCACCGGCAATCCGGGCCAGTCCAACTATGCCGCCTCGAAGGCCGGGCTGATCGGCATGAGCAAGTCGCTGGCGCAGGAAGTCGCCTCGCGCGGCATCACCGTCAATTGCGTCGCCCCGGGCTTCATCGACACCGCGATGACCGGCGGCCTCGCCGAGAAGCAGAAGGAGCAGCTGCTCCAGCGCATTCCGGCCGGGAGACTGGGCCGCGCCGCCGACGTCGCCGCCGCGGTGCTCTATCTCGCCAGCGACGAGGCGGGCTACGTCACCGGCCAGACGCTGCACGTCAATGGCGGCATGGCGATGATCTGAGTGGCCTCCATGGCTCCGGCCGGGGCACGATCGTGAAGTTGACCGGTCGCGGCCGCACCGCCTAGTCAGCGGCCGCGGCATCGTATAGAAGCCGGAGCGTCCTTCGGTCGAACCGGGCGTCGGGAAGAGAAGCGAGCGGCCGGGGCCGACCACGACGAAGGGCGCGGGCCCGGTATTTCAAGACGGATGAGAGCATGAGTGACATCGCGACACGCGTGAAGAAGATCGTCGTCGAACATCTCGGCGTGGAGGAGGAGAAGGTGACCGAGAGCGCCAACTTCACCGACGATCTCGGCGCCGACAGCCTGGACACGGTCGAGCTGGTGATGGCGTTCGAAGAGGAGTTCGGCTGCGAGATCCCCGACGATGCCGCCGAGCAGATCACCACGGTCAAGGAGGCCATCGACTATATCGAGGCGCACAAATCCTGATCGCCGGGTGTCGGGTCCCGCGCCGCGGGCGCCGTGCAGCCGGCGAATTCGCTTGCGGCCGCGCGATCCGTGCCGCGTCGCCGCGCGCCTGAGGGTCGCTCGCCCCATCCTGATCCGGCCCACGAGAAAGGTCGCCGCATGATCGGAGCATCCGCATGATCGCAGACCGGCGCGTCGTCGTCACCGGCATCGGCCTGGTGACACCGCTCGGCGCCGATGCCGAGACCTCCTGGAGCAACCTGATCGCCGGCCGGTCGGGGATCCGTCCGATCGACCGCTTCGACGTCGCGGACATGCCGGCCCGGATCGCCGGCATGCTGCCGGAGGGCGAGGGCGGCTTTCGTGCCACGGACTTCCTCGAAGCCAAGGACCTCAAGAAGAACGATCTCTTCATCGTCTACGGCATCGCCGCGGCGGCGCAGGCGCTGGCCGATGCCGGCTACGCGCCCGGGACCGAGGAGCAGAAGGAACGTGCCGGGGTGATGATCGGCTCGGGCATCGGCGGTCTGCAGACCATCGCCGAGACCGCCGTGCTGCTCGATCAGCGCGGCCCGCGCCGGGTCAGCCCGTTCTTCATTCCGGCCGCCCTGATCAATCTCTGCAGTGGCCAGGTCTCGATCCGCCACGGCCTGAAGGGGCC
>JAGREO010000066.1 GCA_020446525.1 Geminicoccaceae bacterium
GTGCCCGAGGAGAACCTCCTGGGCGGCGCGGAGGGGCAGGGCTTCAAGCAGTTGATGGCCACCTTCGAGAGCGCCCGAATCCAGACCGCCGCGCGCGCCGTCGGTGTGGCCTGCAACGCCTTCGATCTCGGCCTGGCCTATGCGCAGGAGCGCAGGCAGTTCGGCCGGGCGCTCTATGCCTTTCCGCGCGTGCACCAGAAGCTCGCCTGGATCGCGGTCGAGACGATGATCGCCCGGCAACTGACACTTCGCGCCGCGCGCCGAAAGGACGGCGACGAGCGCTGCGACCTCGAGGCGGGGCTGGCCAAGCTCCTGGGTGCGCAAGTCGCCTTCGCCGCGGCCGACGTAGCCCTGCAGATCCACGGCGGCAACGGCTACGCGCTCGAATATCCGATCAGCCGGCTACTCTGCGATGCGCGTATTCTCAATATCTTCGAGGGTGCGGCCGAGATCCAGGCTCAAGTGATCGCCCGCCGGCTGCTCACGTCTTAGGCAACGGGCCCGGTGCTTGTGCTGCAATGCACAAAGATGATCGGCTCGATGATTTAATGTCTAAACTGTGGTCGGCCGTCACAGACTGTGCTAGCAATAATTCGTGCAGTTCAGCGACTGACATTGCACGTTCGGACGCGGGCACGGCGCTGTCGTCGCCGTTGCGTACCTTCGTCTGGACTTGACGGCCGAGTAGGGGGAGGCACCCGCGTACGGTTTCGCCGATCTGCGAGCCGTGCCGGCCGAACGGGGAACGAGGGGGGTGCCGCGGATCGGCCCTTCCTCGTTCTTGTCGTGCCCCGGTCTGCTCGTCTTCCTCCGGGCCGCATCAGGACTCGGCTTTTCTCCCCGCGGTCCCTGTCGTCCCCGTCTTGCGTTGCGCCTGCGCCCAACTGTCGCGAAGCCCCACGGTGCGATTGAAGACGAGCGCGCCGGGCCGGCTGTCGGGATCGCGACAGAAATAGCCCTGACGCTCGAACTGCACGGTCTCGCCGTCCTTCGTATCGGCCAGCGCCGGCTCGGCCTTGGCGCCGCTCAGAATCTGCAGCGAGTCGGGCGAGAGATCGTCGAACACGTCGCCCTCGCTACCGGGCACCGCGGCGGCAAAGAGGTGGTCGTAGAGCCGCACCTCGAGCCCGATCGCCGTCGAGGCCGCCACCCAGTGCAGGGTGCCCTTCACCCGCCGGCCGTCCGGCGCATCCCCGCCGCGGCTCTCCGGATCGTGCGAGCAGCGCACTTCCACCACCTCACCCCCTTCATCCCTGATCACCTCCTCGCAGGTGACGAGGTAGGCGCTGCGCAACCGCACCTCCCGGCCGGGCGACAGCCGAAAGAACTTTTTGGGCGGGTCCTCCATGAAGTCGCCGCGCTCGATCCAGATCTCACGCTCGAAGGTCACCGGACGGGTGCCCGCCTGCGGGTCTTCGGGATTGTTGACGGTCTCGAAGGTCTCGCTGCGGCCCTCGGGATAGGTCGTGATCACCATCTTCAGCGGGTCGAGCACGACCATCCGGCGCGGTGCGTGGCGATTGAGATACTCGCGGATACAGTGATCCAGCAGGCCCGCTTCGACCCGGCTGTCGGCCCGCGCCACGCCCACCCGCCGGCAGAAATCGCGCAGCGCCGCCGGCGGCACTCCGCGCCGCCGCTGTCCCGCCAGGGTCGGCATCCGCGGATCGTCCCAGCCGGCGACGTGACCCTCGCGGACGAGCTCGATCAGCCTTCGCTTGGATAGCACCGCATGGGTGATCGCCAGCCGTGCGAACTCGTACTGGCGTGGTCGGGCCCGGGTCGGCACCCGCTCGACCAGCCAGTCGTAGAGCGGGCGATGATCGGCGAACTCGAGGGTGCAGAGCGAATGGGTGATGCCCTCGATCGCGTCGGACTGGCCGTGCGCGTAATCGTAGGTCGGATAGATGCACCAGCGATCGCCGGTGCGCGGATGGCGGACGTGGCGGATGCGATAGAGGATCGGGTCGCGCAAGTTCATATTGCCCGACGCCATGTCGATCCGAGCCCGCAGGACGCGCGCACCATCGGGAAATTCGCCGGCCTTCATCCGCGCGAAGAGATCGAGATTCTCCGCCACCGGCCGGTTGCGCCAGGGACTCTCGCGCCCGGGCTCGGTCAGTGTTCCGCGCGTCTCCCGGATGGTCTCGGCATCCTGGTCGTCGACATAGGCGTGGCCGGCTTCGACGAGGTGACGCGCCCAGTCGTAGAGCCGGTCGAAATAGTCCGAGGCGAAGAACGGCCCCTCGCTCCACGCATAGCCCATCCAGCGCACGTCGCGCTCGATCGCCTCGATATATTCGACGTCCTCCTTCTCCGGATTGGTATCGTCGAAGCGCAGGTTGCAGCGTCCGCCCGTCTCTTGGGCCAGGCCGAAATTGAGCGTGATCGACTTGGCGTGTCCCAGATGCAGATAGCCGTTCGGCTCCGGCGGAAAGCGGGTGACCACCTGCGTCACCCGCCCGCTCGCCAGATCGGCCCGGACGATGTCTCGAATGAAATGGTTGCGGTCGTCGACGTCGCTCATGAACCAACACACCCCCGGGTCCGAAACGTCCTGCGGTGTGGCACGAAAAGGACGCGGGCGCCATGCTCCGGCCCTCGCCCGCCGGTTCAGCCGCGGCCGATATAGGGCATCTTGCTGGCCATCACCGTGACAAACTGGACATTGGCCTCGAGCGGCAGGCTGGCCATGTGACGCACCATGTCGGCGACGTGCCGTACGTCCATCCGCGGCTCGGGCTTCGTGCTTCCGTCGGCCTGCAGCACGCCGCCGGTCATGCGCTCGGTCATCGGTGTCTCGGCGTTGCCGATGTCGATCTGGCCGCAGACGATGTCGAAAGCGCGGCCGTCGAGGCTGGTGGCGCGGGTGAGCCCGGTGATCGCGTGCTTGGTCGCGGTGTAGGGCGCGGAGCGCGGGCGCGGCACATAGGCCGAGATCGAGCCGTTGTTGATGATCCGGCCGCCCTGCGGTTTCTGCGCCTTCATCAGCCGGAACGCCTGCTGGGTGCACAAGAAGGGTCCGGTCAGGTTGGCGGCGACGATGGTCCGCCACTGCTCGAAACTGATCTCCTCGATCGGCACCGCGGGTGTGCCGCCGCCGGCATTGTTGAAGAGCAGGTCGAGCCGGCCCCACTTCTCCTGCACGGCGTCGAACAGCGCCTTCACCTGATCGGGCTCGCCGACGTCGGTCGGCACGGCGATGGCCTCGCCCGACATGCCGCTCGCCATGGCCGCCGTCTCCTCCAGCGGCTCGCGCCGGCGGCCGGCCAGGGCCACCTTGTAGCCGTCCTCCAGCAATGCGTGCGCGACCGCGCGGCCTACCCCGCTACCGGCACCGGTGACGATGGCGGCTCTTTCCTGTGATGGCATGTTATCCTCCCGCTACGGCTGATGTGGGACGCTTGCGCTGGTGTGGCACGGTCGTCTCGGCGACGACCGCCGTTTCTCTTGCGCGCCGCCGGCCGCGAGGGCAAGGGGTAGCACCTTTGCATCATGTCATGGGCCATCATGTCGTGGGCCGTCATGTCGTGAGCTCTCGTGACAGGGATCGTCGAGGAGCAGGTGATGACCGACCGGGTCGATGCGATGGAGAATTCGGAGCGTGCGTTCGTGCGCGCACTGGCCGCCGATGCACGCGGCGACTGGCCCGGTGCGCACGCGCTGGTGCAGGACGATCCGAGCCCCGACGCCGCCTGGGTCCACGCTTATCTGCATCGCAAGGAGGGCGATGCCGGCAACGCCCGCTACTGGTACGGCCGTGCCGGCAAACCGGTCTTCGAAGGCGATCTGGACGAGGAGTGGCGCCTCATCGCGGACGCGCTGACGGGGTCGGACGACGATGCCGGCGAACCCGAAGCGCGCGCCCGAGACTGAAACCGGCGCTCACTCGTTGCGGGCGGGCTCGGTCTCGTCCGGCGACGGGCTCGTGTCGTGCTCGCCGCTTGCCGCCTCATCCGCCGGTCCGATCTCATCCGCCGGTCCGATCTCATCCGCCGGTCCGGTCTCGCCCGCCGGTTCGGTCTCGACCTCGTCGTCGTTCTGATATTCCTGGATCGCCGGGGCACCGGCCTTGCCGCCGGCAGCCTTCTCCGCGTCCGCGCGCGCCTTGAGGATGGCCTCATCGAGCTCGATCTGTTGGCAGAGGCCGAGCAGCACGGGATCCCGCGGCCGGATCTCCTGACTCTTCCAGTGCGTCCTGTCGCGCACGGCCTGGACCGTGCTCTTGGTGGTGCCGAGCAGCCGGCAGATCTGCTGGTCGGCGAGCTCGGGATGATGGCGGAGCAGCCAAGCGATCGCGTCCGGGCGGTCCTGACGCTTGGAGAGCGGCGTGTAGCGCGGCTCCTTGCGCTTGGGCGGCTTGATGTCGAGCGCGATAGACTTGAGCGGCTCGAGCCGCGCCTTCGGATCCTTCTGGCAGCGCGCCAGCTCCTCGCGGGTGAGGATGCCCTGGCTGACCGGGTCGAGCCCGCGCACGCCCACGGCCACCTCGCCGTCGGCGATACCCTTCACCTCCAACGGGTGCAGGCCGCAGAAATCGGCGATCTGATCGAAGGTCAGCCCGGTATTGTCGACCAGCCAGACAGCTGTCGCCTTGGGCATGAGCGGTTTGTCCATCAGGAACTCCTCAACAGCGCGTTGATCCGGCAGATAAGGCGAACCTGTCTCGCGATCGCCCACCCTGCAGGCGGACCCGCCATCGCCGGACAACGTGCCGGTATTCGCTCAGTCGGGTACGGGCACGGTGTAGGCGAGAGCCAGGCGGCCACCATCGGCATAGATGATTTCGCCGGTTATATAGCTCGCTTCGTCACTTGCAAGAAAAGCCGCAAGTGCCGCGATCTCGTCGGCCTCGCCCGGACGCGAGAGCGGCGTGCGCGCGAGGATGTCGTGCCGCGCACGCTCGTCGGACATGACCTGATCGAGCATGTCGGTACGGATCGAGCCGGGCCCGATGGCGTTGAC
>JAGREO010000067.1 GCA_020446525.1 Geminicoccaceae bacterium
CTTGAACATTTTAAACTCCAAGCTCGTTCTCGCCTCCCCCGAAACCGCGACCGATGCAGATTTCGAGCGGATCGAATCCGTCATCGCGCACTAATATTTCCACAACTGGACCGGCAACCGGGTGACCTGCCGCGACTGGTTCCAGTTGACGCTGAAGGAGGGGCTCACCGTCTTCCGCGACCAGCAGTTCAGCGCCGACATGCACTCGGCCGGGGTCAAGCGGATCGCCGAGGTGGCCGCCCTGCGCGAGGGCCAGTTCGTCGAGGACGCCGGCCCCCTCGCACACCCCATCCGCCCGGACAGCTATATCGAGATCAACAATTTCTACACCCGCACCGTCTACGACAAGGGTGCCGAGGTCATCCGCATGATCCACACGCTGATCGGCGAGGCGGCCTTCCGCCGCGGCATGGACCTCTATTTCGAGCGGCACGACGGTCAGGCCGTCACCTGCGACGATTTCGTGCGCGCCATGGCCGACGCCTCGGGCCGCGACTTCACGACGTTCATGCGCTGGTACGCGCAAGCGGGCACGCCCGAGCTGACGGTCGCCCGGCGCTACGACGCCGAAGCGAAGACCTATACGCTCGAGATTACGCAGAAGACGCCACCGACACCGGGGCAGGTGGACAAGAAGCCCTTGCACCTGCCGGTCGCCATGGGCCTGATCGGCAAGACCAGCGGCCGCGCGCTACCCTTGCGGCTCGAGGGCGAGAACCGGCCTGTCGGCACGTCGCGCGTGCTCGAGCTCGAAGCGGAGGCCCGGACCTTCACCTTCGCCGACATCGACGAGGAGCCCGTGCCCTCGCTGTTGCGCGACTTTTCGGCCCCGGTCCGTCTGCACCACGATCTGAGCCGCGACGAGCTCTCCTTGCTGTTCGCCCGGGACGAAGACGCCTTCGCCCGCTGGGACGCCGGCCAGCAGCTCTCCTTGCTGGTCATGCAGGAAATGCTGGAGGCCCGGCAGGGCGGACGGGAGATGCCGGTCGACGATCGGCTGCTCGAGGCGATGGCGGCCGTGCTGGACGACGAGACGATCGATCCGGCCTTCGCCGCGCGGGCCCTGACGCTGCCGTCCCGGGCCTACCTCTCGCAGCGCCTCGAGGTGATCGACGTCGAGGGGCTGTGCGCCATGCACGACGCGCTCCGTCGTGCCGTCGGCTCGGGCCTGGCTGACCGCTGGCGGCGCGCCTATGATCGTCATCGGCCGCGCGGCCCCTATACCATCGACGCCGCCGCCGTCGGTGCCCGCTCGCTGAAGAACACGGCGCTGGCCTGTCTTCTCGAGGGCGGCGTCGCGGGGGCGTCCGACCTCGCCCGGGCGCAGTATGACGAGGCGGACAACATGACCGACCGCTTCGCCGCATTGCGCAACCTCTGCATGGTGCGAGGCGAGGGCCACGAGACCCTGCTGCGGCACTTCTTCGAGCAGTGGCGGGCCGAGCCGCTGGTGGTGAACAAGTGGTTCGGCCTGCAGGCGACGATGGAGGACGAGGAGAGCGTCGAGCGCGTCGAGCGCCTGATGCGGCATCCGGCCTTCACCTTCGACAACCCCAACCGCCTGCGCTCGCTGATCGCCGTCTTCGCCGGCATGAACATGCAGGGTTTCCATCGTGCCGACGGGGCGGGCTACCGGCTCTTGGGCGATGTCGTCCTGCGGCTGGATGCGAAGAACCCGCAGATCGCCTCGCGGCTGCTGGGCGCGCTCGGCCGCTGGCGCCGCTATGATGTCGGCCGGCAGGCGTCCATGAAGGAACAGCTCGAGAGGGTACTTGCCAAGGACGGCCTTTCCAGCGACTCCTACGAGATCGCCAGCAAGAGTCTGGCCGGATAGCCGAAAGACGGGGAACGACCATGAGCAGAGAGATCGGCCACCTGATCGCCGGCGAGCGCGTGGCGGGAAGCAGCGGCCGCAGCGGTCCCGTCTTCGATCCGGCGACCGGCGAGGAGACCGGCCGTGTCGCCTTCGCCGATGCGAGCGAGCTGCAGCGCGCGGTCGACGCCGCTAAGGAAGCGCAGCCCGGCTGGGCGGCCACCGCCGTCATCCGGCGTGCCCGGGTGATGTTCAAGTTCAAGGAACTGCTCGAGCGGCACGCCGACGAGTTGGCGCGGTTGATCACGGCCGAGCACGGCAAGACCCTCGACGATGCGCGTGGCGAGATCACCCGCGGTCTCGAAGTGGTGGAGTTCGCCTGCGGCATTCCGCAACTGCTCAAGGGCGAGTTCAGCCACAATGTCGGCAGCGGCGTGGACGTGCTCTCGGTCCGTCACCCGGTCGGCATCGCGGCCGGCATCACCCCCTTCAACTTCCCGGTCATGGTGCCGCTCTGGATGGCGCCGATGGCGATCGCCTGCGGCAACGCCTTCATCCTCAAGCCGAGCGAGAAGGACCCGTCGAGCTCGCTGCGGATGGCCGAGCTGGCACTCGAAGCGGGCGTACCGGCCGGCATCTTCCAGGTCGTCAACGGCGACAAGGATGCGGTCAACGCGATCCTCGGTCACGAGGACATCGCCGCCGTCTCCTTCGTCGGTGCGACGGCCACGGCCAAATACATCTACGAGACCGGCACCCGTCACGGCAAACGCGTCCAGGCACTGGGCGGTGCCAAGAACCACATGATCGTCATGCC
>JAGREO010000068.1 GCA_020446525.1 Geminicoccaceae bacterium
CGGCGCCGCCCTTGGCGAAGCCGGCCGCACCGCCCTTGCCCTCGCCGACGATGCTGTAGCTGACCGGCGCCCGGATGTTCTCCAGCCGCACGCCGCCGGCGAACCTGGCCTTCACCGGACCGACCTTGGCGGTGACCTTGGCCTCGAGCTCGTTTTCGGAAACCTTGTTCAGCTCGTCGCAGCCGGGGATGGCGCGCCTGAGCACGTCGGGGTCGTTGAGCGCCTTCCACACCGTCTCGCGATCGGCCGGAATCACATATTCGCCGCTCATGTCCACGAGGCGGTCTCCCTGTTTTTTTCCGGATGCGATACCCTGGGGACAGGTTCGCGACGCCGGCCCTATCCGTCGAGCATCTACACCCTGCAGGCGGTGCCCGCAAGCGGCGCCCGGTCGCGGCGCGACGGCCCGCAGCCGATCGATCCTCGACGGCGCGGGCGCCAGGGGCTACTGCACCGCCACCATGCAACACACGTGCGGGACCGGTCGCGCGCAGAGGAGAGCGCCATCATGAGCCAGGATACGGGATCGGCGACGGCGGGCGGAACAGGGGACGGGTCGGGGCGCGACGAGGCGTCGCGGGCGGATGCGGAGCGCCTGCGCCGGACCGTGCTCGAAGCGACGCGCGACACGCCCTTCGATCTCGAGCCCTCGAGCTTCCTCGTGACGCTGGAGCGGCTGGGTCGCGAGGCGGAGGGCGACGAGCGCACGGCGGGTTCCGACCGAAGGAGGGCCGCACCGTGAGCGGCGTTCTGGAGCTTTCGGCGACCGCCCTGGCTTCGGCGATCCGCGCCGGCGAGGTCTCCTCGCTGGAGGCGACGCAAGCCTCGCTCGACGCTTTCGCGCGCGAGGGCGGTGCCGACGGCCTGAACGCCGTGGTCGAAATCGACGGCGAGCGGGCGCTCGACATCGCCCGGGCGTGCGATGCGGAGCAGGCGCGTGGGCGGCTGCGCGGGCCGCTGCACGGCGTGCCGATGGCGCACAAGGACATGTTCTATCGCGCCGGCCGGCCCTGCGCCTCGGGCACGCGGCGGCGCGCCGGCTTCGTGCCGGAGGTGACGGCCACCGTGCTGGACCGGCTCGATGCCGCCGGTGCCGTCGATTGCGGCCGGCTCAACATGGTCGAATTCGCGCTCGGCATCACCGGCCACAATCCGATCACCGGCCACCCGCGCAACCCCTGGGACCGCGCCCACGTCACCGGCGGCTCGTCGAGCGGTCCCGTCGCCTCGGTGGCGGCGCGGCTGACCTGGGCCTCGCTCGGCTCGGATACCGGCGGCTCGATCCGCATCCCCGCCGCCTTCACCAATCTGGTCGGGCTCAAGCCGACCTATGGGCGGATCAGCCGGTTCGGCTGCCTGCCGCTGTCGCAATCGCTCGATCATATCGGCCCGCTCACCCGCACCGCCGCCGATGCGGCGCTGCTGCTGAGCGTGCTGGCCGGCGCCGACGACGAGGACCGTCTCTCGGCCCGGCATCCGGTGCCGGATTATGTGCGCGAGCTCGAGCAGAATCTGGAATGCCTGCGCGTCGGCTTCGTCGAGCCGCCCTATGGCGTGGAGGTCTCGGAGGAGGTGGTCGGGCGGATGGCCGAAACGCGGCGCGTGCTCACGGATCTGGGTGCCTCACCGGTGCCGGTGACGCTGCCGCCGCTGGACGACATCAACGCGCTCCGGCGGACGATCATGCTGGCCGAGGCGGCCGGCCGCCACCATCCCTGGGTGATGGAGCACGGCGCGGACTACAATCCGCAGACCCTGGCGCGGATGCGCGCGGGCTTCGACGTCGACGCCGTGAGCTACCTTCGCGCCTGCAGCTACCGTTCGGTGGCGCTGGAGCGTTTCGTCGCCGGGACGATGGAGGGGATCGACATGCTGCTGACGCCGGTCATGCCGCAGCCGGCGCCGCCGATCGAGGCGACCGACACCGGCGGTGACGCCGCCTTCATCGCCCTCTCCAACGCGATCGGCCACTTCATCTTCGCCTATAATTATCTGGGGCTGCCGGCGATCGCCGTGCCGGTCGAGCCGTCGGCCGGCGGTCTGCCGCTGGCGATCCAGCTCGTCGCCCGGCCGTTTCAGGAAAGCCTGCTGCTGCGGGCGGCGCACTGGATGGACGAGGCGACCGGCTACAGCCGCAGGCGCCCGCCTTCGGCGTGACCCGGGCGCGCCTCGTCGGACCGGAGCGGGGTTGAGGGACGCCGGGCGGTCGGTCTATCAGGTGCCGGCGACGCAACGACACGAGCGGGCGACGATGGGCGAAGTTCTGACGGTGATCGACGAGGGCGGCACGAAGAAGCCCATCCCGATCCATGGCGCCGAGGCTTTCGCGGCGATGCATCGGGCGGGCGAGCTGGCGGCGCGCACGCTCGATCACGTCACGCCCATGGTCCGGCCGGGCGTCACCACCGGCGAACTGGACCGGGAGATCGAGACCTTCATGATCGCCCATGGCGGCGTTCCGGCGACCAAGGGCTATCGCGGCTATACAGGGTCGAGCTGCATCTCGGTCAACCATGTGGTCAATCACGGCATCCCCACCTTCGAGGAGCCGCACAGGGCCTCGATCGACCCCAAATACCGGGGCAAGATGCCGCGCGGGCGGGCGCTCGAACGGCCCTGGAAGCTGGCTTCGGGCGACATCGTCAATATCGACGTGACGGTGATCCTCGACGGCTGGCACGGCGACACCAGCCGGATGTACGTCGTCGGCGGCAAGGCGAAGACCAGACGCGGCGAAGTGCTGGTCGAGAAGACCTTCGAAGCGATGTGGGCCGGTATCGACGCCGTCCGGCCGGGTGCGACGCTGGGCGACGTGGGCTTCGCCATCCAGTCGGTCGCACGCAAGGCGCGCTTCTCGGTGGTGCGCGACTTCGTCGGCCACGGTGTCGGCCGCGAGTTCCACCAGGCGCCGGAAGTGCGGCACTATGGCAGGAAGGGCCACGGCACCCTTCTGGTGCCCGGCATGATCTTCACCATCGAGCCGATGATCAACGCTGGCAAGGCGGCGATCTCCGAGCTCCCCGACGGCTGGACCATCGTCACCAAGGATCGCAGCCTTTCGGCACA
>JAGREO010000375.1 GCA_020446525.1 Geminicoccaceae bacterium
GCGTGTCGCCGACGACGACCTGCGCGACTTCCTGCATGTCGCGGTGAACCGTCGGTACGATCATGAGGGTGAGTTGCACGAGGCCTCGCAGAGCCGCTTGTCGCTCGATCTGGTGATGTTCTATCGTTTCATGACCGCCCAGTGGAACGCGCGATGACGAACGGGCATAAGTTCGTCCTGGAGCCGGTCGACACGTTCTTCTTCCCCGGCCACCGGCCGTTCAATCAGGACGATCCGGGTCTGGGTGAGGCCGAGGCCCGCTTTCCGCCGCCGCCGCACGTGCTGGCCGGCTGCATCCGTGCGGCCATCGCCCGTGCCCAGGGCTGGAGCGAGCCCTGGGACGACACGGCCAAGGCGCTTCTCGGCGACGGGCCCTTCGATACCGGCGGCTCGACCTTCGGCCCGCCGCTGATCGTGCGGCGCGACGGAACGGTCGACAGCGTCTTCTTCCCCGCCCCCGCGGCACTCTTCGGCCACTTCACCCCGAAGTGGCCCGGCGAGGAGCTCGAGGAGGTGCGCCTGCTGGTCCCGTGCACGGGCGAAGCGATCGAGAGCGACGCCGATCGGTTGCAATCGCCGCGGCTGCCGCGATCGAAGGACGGCGCGTGGCGGTCACTGGACGGCTGGTGGATTCGCCGGAACCAGCTGAAGCACCTGTTGAAGGACGGCTCGTGCACGACCGAGGGGCTCGTGGCGCCATCCGAGATCTGGCGCCAGCGCGCCCGGGTCGGGGTGGAAACCGATCGTGTGAGCCATCGGGCGAAGGATTCGATGCTCTACAGCGTCGCTTTCGGGCAGCTCGCCGGTGAGACGGTCGGCTTCGGTGTGGCGGCCGACCTGCCGAAGCAGGCGCCCGCACCGCCCGCGGGCAGTCTCGTCCCGCTCGGCGGGCGGGGGCGCGGCACCGCGCTGGGCGAGACCGGGGCCGCGCTGAGCACGAAGGTGACGCCGGCCACGCTGAAGGTCGTCGACGGCCTCGTGCACTATATGGTGATCCTCGTCTCGCCGGCCTTCCTCGGCGGCGGCCCGGTTCCGGACGAGATCGACGCCCTGCCCGGCACGCTCGTCGGCGCCGTGCACGAGCGGCCGTCGATGCTCGGCGCATGGCATCACGCGGCACCCGAGGATCGGCGCTACACGCGTCTTCATCCGGCCGGCAGCACCTGGTTCTTCACCAGCACCGAAAAGCCGCGAGCCCTCCACGCGGCACTCGAGAAGATACGCAAGACCGGGCTCGGCGCGCATTGCAAGGCGGGCTTCGGCGCCCTGGTGTTCGGCCGGTGGAACCCATGCACGGGAGAGACCCGATGACCGCCAACACCCGCCTGCTGGCGATCCGCGCCGACAGCTTCGTCCATGTGGGCGAGGGCCAGGGTTTCGGCGAGGTCGACCTGCCTTTCGTGCGCGAGCCGGCCACCGGCTATCCCTACCTTCCCGGCTCCGGCCTCAAGGGCGCCCTGCGGCGCAACTGGTGGCAGGAGCATCCGGCCTTCGATCCGCCCGACAAGCCCGTCGCAGGGGCGGACGAAAAACGCATCTTCGGCGACAGCGATTCCGTCGCCGGCACCGCCGCCGCCGGCACCCTGATCGTCGGCGACGGGCGCCTCGCCTTCCTGCCGGTGCGCTCCCTGGGCCGGGGGCTGCGCTACCTCACCTGCCCGCTGCTGCTGCAGCGGTGCCTGCGCGATTTCGCCCGTTGCGGCATCACCGTGACATCGTGCGATCCCTACGGACCCTTCAGGGACGGTGACGACAAACCCTTCAAGGGCGGTGAGGAGAAGGCGGTATCGCACGACGGCGAGGCACCGCTGTTCCTCGAGGAGTTCCGCTTCGACGAGGTCGAGGAGATACAGAATGGTTTGCGCAAGGCGATCGAAGAGCTGCTGGAGCACCTCACTTCGGAGTCGGAAGCACAGCGTCTCGTCGCGCAGACCGTTATCGTCACCGACGAGAATTTCGACCATTTCGCCGGCCATGCGCTGCCCGTACGCATGCGCAACAAGCTCGACGAGGACAAGGTGGTCGAGCGCGGCATGTTGTGGAGCGAGGAGTATCTGCCGCCCGAGACGCTGCTCTACGCCGTCCTCGCCCGCCGCGCTCTCGTGACGACGCAGCCCGACCCGCTCGCCGAGATCGAGAGCATGCTCGAGGCCCGCGGCAACTACATCCAGATCGGCGGCAACGAGACGGTCGGTCAGGGGCTGGTCGCGCTTCACCTGCGCCCGGACCCGGCCGCTCCTTCGCCCCCGCCGCCCTCTCCGCCGCCGCCGTCTCCGGCCGATACCGCGGACGCCGGGTCGTGAGGGTCGAGCGCGGCGCCGTCGACCGAGACCTGGCCTCGAAGGTGCAGAGCGCGCTGGCCCGCCACAAGGTGGACAAGCTCCAGCCGTTCTGGACCGGCTATCGCAACACCGCGCGCACGCTGGGCCTGACCATACGCACCAACGGGCTCGCCCTGGCGCTATGGTCGGCGCTCGACAGGGCCGGCGTCGTCGGGCAGTCGAGCTTGCCCGCCGTCGCGGCCGACGACGAGAAGAGCGGTCGCGCGCACGCCGTGCTCGACCTGCTCGCACACCTCAAGGGCGAGCGGATCGCGGACGTCGCGGCCGCCCTCGCCTTCGTCGAGGACCTGGCGAAGCTCGAGCGCCGGGCCCATCTCGTGCAGACCCGCGAAGCCTGCGCCTGGCTGCTCTGGCAAAAGCTCGTCTCCGCCGCCTTCGCCAAACGGGACGCGCCACCGGAGGAGACCGACCCGGAGTCGGCGGTGACGGATGAGGTTGTATCGTGACCGACCTGCGCATCCGAGGCGACGTGGACCTGCCCTTACCGAACCCACCGAACCAGAACGCCACCCGCCGCGATCCGGTTCCGGGCCATGCCGGGCTGCTGCTGGACAAGCTGTCCGCCCGACTGGTTCTGCAAGAGGGTGTGCGGAAGCTCGACAAGACCGAGACACTGTGCCGCCTGTTCGGCTGCGACATCCACGAGCGGAACGGCGAGCGCACCTGTCTGCCGCGGCGCCACCGCACGCTCGATGCCGACGCCGTGAAGGCGCTGAAAGCCGCGCACGAGCGGCTGGATCGCCTCCGCGTCGCGCCACGCGGCGACGCGTGCACCTTCGCCGCCACCAGCCCGCTGGTCGTCGGCATGGGTGCGCTGTCGCCACTGGAGAACGGCCTGACCATCCACACCGTCTATGGCGTCCCCTTCATCCCCGGCAGCGCGCTCAAGGGCGCCGCCCGCGCCTGGGTGAGCGACTGGTGCGGCTGCGCCCCGGACGAGATCGAGCGCCTCTTCGGCCGCGAACCCGCCGCCGACGGCAGCGGCGGCGCGATCGGCGCCGTCACCTTCCTCGACGCCCTGCCGCTGGTGCCCGGCACCGAGACACAGGTGTTCATGGCGGACGTCATGACTCCGCACGCCGGCCCCTACTATGCCACGTCCGGGGCGCCCGCCGGGACCATGTCGACCCTGCCGCCGGCCGACTGGCACAGCCCGAACCCGATCGCTTTCGTCGCCGCGCCACCCGGCCTTAAATTTCGCGTGCGCTACCTGATCGGCGAGCGCCACCGCCGCAGCGCCGCCGGGCGCGACGCCCTGCGCGCCGATATACGCCAGATCCTGATCGACCTGCTCGATCATCTCGGCATCGGCGCCAAGACGGCCGCCGGCTACGGTCGGATGGGGCCTGCTTGAACCCGGTCGGTCAGCCGCCGATCTGGCTGGCCACCGCATCCTGGGTTTCAGTCGTTTCCGCACACAGCGTGTAATAGCGCACCCACCGCCCATCCTTCTTGCTCTGGGTGACGTAGGAGAAATGATCCTTCTCCTCGTCGAGGGTCACGTCGAGGGCCGCCAGCAGCCACGGCCGCTGTCCCCCCGTGACGTCGATCACGATCTTCTCGCGAGCGACGCCTTTCGCGATCAACTGGTTCCGAACCTCCTTGAGTTTATCTCGCGTGGGCTTGAAGTCCTCAAAATCGTAGTGCGGTTCGGTGCGCAGATCGAGCCGGTTCCCGGCCCCTTCACCGAACGGGGTAACCAGCCAGTTGAAGAAACATCGAAAGCGATAGGGAATATCGTTCGCGGCGGTCTCTTTGCTGCACAACATCACCAGTCGCGGCAGATCCTTCGCCTTCATGCCGTTGCGGACATGCTCGCCATAGGCCAGCGCCACCTGCCGCCAATTGAACCGGTCGACGTCGTTTTTCCATTCCTCTTGCGCAGGCTTGTCCTTGAACCGTTTACAGGGATTGTCGAACACGCCGACACGGGCGGCGAAACCCGGGTAGCCCGTCTTGTCGATGCCCTCAAGGCCTCTGGTCCGCCCATCGTAATCGAGCGCCTTGCCCGAAGGCTGAGGCTTGGACAGGGCGGCGATGATCACCTCTGCCGGCAAGGCGTCGGGCCTCGTTCGGGGCTCCACCACCTTCAGCTTTTCATCGGATCGCTTCGGCGGCACCTCCTGCAGGCGCGTGTCGACCTGCCCCCTGAAGGCGATCATCGTATCGGCGGCGAGAGCCACCGTGACCGGCAGCAGCAGACAGGCGGCCGCGAGCAGAGCCACGATCAGCCCCACGCCGCCGAGGCCGACGCTGCCGGCCAGCACGATGATCGCTTCGGCGAACAGACTCTGGCAGATCAGCAGCAGGAGAAAGACGTAGAACAGGCGTTTGATCGGCAGCGCCGTCCCGCCGGCCGGCACCCGCTTCTCGACGACGGCTCGCAGCTTCGCGAACAGCCACATCAGCGGCAGGAACAGGACAAGGCCCACAAGGAGCAGAGCCACGATCTGCCGGGCGACCGCACCCGTCGTCCCGCTCCCCGGCACCCACGCCCAGACCGTCGGCGCCAGCCGGATGAAGATCTCGGCGAAACAGACCGTCGCCGTGAGAAAGACGACGAAGCGCACCACCGCCCACCGCCCGGGCGTCTCCGGCCCATCCTGTCTGTCGAGCAGCGTCGTATCCAGACCCGCTCCTTCGGCCAGCCGACTGATCCAAGCGAAAGTCCGTTCGACCACCCCCGCCATCACCGCCCCCCGTTCGCTCCGACGCCGACCAACATCGCGCCGGACCCAACCGAAGGCAACCGCAACGAACCTCTCGCCCCGGGCCACATCCTTTAGTTGAAGGCGAACGACCGACTGAAGGTGCTCAGCCGAAAGCTGAATTCCGCTCGTCGCGGGGCGGCTTGCGGCGCGGCGGCGGGCGGTCCAGTC
>JAGREO010000069.1 GCA_020446525.1 Geminicoccaceae bacterium
TTCGTCTCGCTCGGCACCTCGGGCGTGATCTTCACCGTCAGCGACGCGCATCGCGCCTGTCCCGAGCGCACCGTCCACGCCTTCTGCCACTGCCTGCCGCGGCGCTGGCACCAGATGGCGGTGACGCTGTCGGCGGCCCAGAGCCTGAGCTGGCTGGCGGGCGTGCTGCGGGCGCCGGTGGGCGAGCTGCTCGGGGAGCTCGAGGCCGCCGGCACGACCCGCACGGACGTTCTCTTCCTGCCTTATCTCTCGGGCGAGCGCACGCCGCACAACGATCCCGAGGCTACGGGCATGTTCTTCGGTCTGACGGCTGCGACGGACCGGCCGGCGCTGACGCTGGCGGTGCTCGAAGGCGTCGCCTATTCCATGGCCGACGGCATCGCCGCCCTCGAGGCCGGCGGGATCCGCATCCGGGATCTCGCGATCATCGGCGGCGGTGCCCGCTCGCCCCGCTGGCGGCAGATCCTGGCGGACGTGACCGGCCGGTCGATCGTCCTCCACGGTGGCGGCGAGGTCGGTCCCGGCCTGGGGGCGGCGCGGCTGGCGAGGCTCGGTGCCGGCGGCGACTTTTCCGACGAGGCGATCAGGCGAATCTGTCCCAAGCCCGAGCTGCTCGCGCGGGCACTGCCCGAGGGCGGGCAGCGGGACCGCCACGGCGCCAGGCTCGAGACCTACCGGGCGCTCTACCGGTCGACCCGCGACCTCATGGCCGACCGGCAGCGCTGATCGGAGCGTGCGATCATGACGGGGAGAACGACATGATGAAGCTGAACGACGCGGCGCTCGCCGACCTCGCCCGGGCCGATCTTCCGGGGGAAGTCGCGGTACCCGGCTATGATCGGGGCGGGCTCGCCGCGGGCATCCTCCATGTCGGCGTCGGCAATTTCCATCGTGCCCATATGGCGCGCTATCTGGGCGATCTTTTCGCCAAAGGTCTGGATCATGACTGGGCCATCAAAGGCGCGGGTGTGCGCGAGGCCGACGCCGCCATGCGCACCAGGCTCGAGGCGCAGGACTGGCTGACCACGGCGATCGAGCTGGCGCCCGAGCGGATGCGTGCGCGGATCGTCGGCTCGATGGTGGATTTCGTGCCGGTCGAGGCGGGTCATGGCGCGCTCATCGAGGCGATGGCGGATCCGGCCATCCGAATCGTCAGCCTGACCGTCACCGAGGGCGGTTATTACATCGATCCGGCGACCCAGAGCTTCGATACCGGCCACGCCGACATACGCCACGATGCCGCGAATCCCGATCGACCGCGAACCGCCTTCGGTGCCATCGTCGCCGCGCTGAAGCGCCGCCGTGAGGCCGGGCATCCCCCCTTCACCGGGCTTTCCTGCGATAATCTGCCGGGCAATGGCGACATCCTGCGGGCCGCGGTGGTCGGGCTCGCCGGGCTGGTCGATGCCGGTCTCGCCCGCTGGATCGACGAGCGGGGCGCCTTCCCGAACTCCATGGTCGACTGCATCGTCCCGGCCACCGGGCCCAGGGAGCTGGCGCTGGTGCGCGAGCGCTTCGGCATCGAGGACGCCGCCCCGGTGACCCACGAGCCCTTCCGCCAGTGGGTGATCGAGGACCGGTTCTGCGCCGGCCGGCCGCGTCTCGAGGAAGTGGGCGTCACCTTCACCGAGCGGGTGCACGATTACGAGCGCATGAAGATCCGCATCCTCAACGGCGGTCACGCGGCGCTCTGCTATCCGGCCGCCCTGCTCGACATCGAGCCGGTCGCGGGGGCGATGGCGGACGGCCGCATCGCCCGCTTCTTCCGCAAGGTGGAGGAAGAGGAGATCGTCCCGCACGTGGACGCGGTGCCGGACATGACCCCGCCCGCCTATCTCGACCTGATCGAGAGCCGCTTTTCCAACCCCGCCATCGTCGACACCACCCGCCGCCTCGCCTTCGACGGCTCCAACCGCCAGCCCAAA
The DNA here is from genome assembly GCA_020446525.1 of Geminicoccaceae bacterium. Lineage (GTDB taxonomy): Bacteria > Pseudomonadota > Alphaproteobacteria > Geminicoccales > Geminicoccaceae > JAGREO01. The sequence goes on from JAGREO010000069.1 coordinate 1,926, forward strand.
TTCATCCTCCCGAGCGTGGCCGACGGTCTCGCCGCCGGCAGGCCGGTCGAGGGGCTGGCGCTGGTCTCCGCCGCCTGGTGCCGCTATTGCGGCGGCGCCACCGAAAGCGGCCGGCCGATCGAGCCCAACGACCCGATCTGGAACGAACTCACGGCCCGCGCCCGCGCCGCCCGGGATCGGCCCGAGGAATGGCTCGGCATGCGCCGGATCTATGGCGATCTGGCAGCAGAGAGCCGCTTCGCCGAGGCTTTCGGCCGCTGGCTGCGGCTGATCCACGACCGGGGCATGGAGGCGGCGCTCGAGGCCTATTCGGGGTGAGGGTGCGGATCGGGCGGCCCCCGCTTGCGCGGTGGCCGCGGCCATTTCGCCTCTGGTTTGCCTCTCGGAGAAGCCATACATGAGCCGTTCGGCACCATGTGCTCCAGGGAGGAAATGATGCGTCCGTTCGCCATCGCCATGCTGCTCGCTCTCGGGGTCGGATCGGCCGCCACGGGCCAGGAGAGCCTGCCGAAGCTCACCATCGCCTCCCAAGCGTCGGGCACGGTCAACTGGGAGTTGCAGACCATCCTCGAGCACGAGCTCGACGAGGCCAACGGCTTCGATCTCGAGATCATGGAGGTGGCGAGCAAGCCCGCGGCCGAGATCGCCTTTCAGGGCGGCTCCGTCGACATGCTGGTGACCGACTGGATCTGGGTGGCCCGGCAGCGGGCCGAGGGCGTGCCCATGTCCTTCATCCCTTATTCCCGGGCGGTCGGCGGGGTGATGGTGCCGGCCGACAGCAAGGCCGGGAGCCTGGCCGATCTCGCCGGCGAGCAGATCGGCATCGCCGGCGGACCGCTCGACAAGAGCTGGCTGATCCTGCGCGCCTACGCCCTCGAGGCGCTGGATTTCGACCTCGCATCCGAGACGACGCAGGTCTTCGGCGCGCCGCCGATCATGTTCCAGGCGGCGCTCGACGGCGAGGTCGCGGCGGTGATCAATTTCTGGCACTTCATGGCCCGACAGGAAGCCGCCGGCATGCGCCATCTGATCGACGTCGCAGAAGCGCTCGCGGCGCTCGGGATCGACTCCGACGTGCCGCTTCTGGGCTATGTGGTCATGGACCGGCTGGTGGAGGAGCAGTCCGATCTCGTGGCCGGCTTCGCCGCCGCGTCGCGCGCCGCCAAGGAGCTTCTGGCCGACGACGACGCCGAATGGGAACGCCTCAAACCGTTGATGAACGCCGAGGACGAGGCGCAGTTCGAGGCGTTGCGCGCGGGCTGGCGCGCCGGCATTCCGGGCCCCGGTCCGGTCGACGAGGAGGCCGCCGGACGATTGCTGGCGATCATGGCTGATCTCGGCGGCGAGGAGCTGGTCGGCCGGGCGACGAGCCTGCCCGAGGGCGTCTTCGTACGGCTCGCGGATTAGGACGCCCGGGCCTGTCGCGCTGGTCGGGTCCGTCGCCGGCGGTCGTCCGCATTCTCTCGATCGCCGGTCTCGTCCTCTTCTGGATGGGGCTGGCGGCGCTCAGGGGCGAGCCGCGCATCCTGCCCGGACCGATGGACGTGCTGCCGCGCCTCGGCCACGAGCTGGCGTCGGGCGAACTTCTCTTCCATGTCGGTGCGACCCTGGGGCGGGTGGTCGCGGCCTTCGTCCTGGCGATGTCGATCGGCACCGCGCTCGGTCTCCTCATGGGGCGTCATGCGGGGGTCGATCGCTGGGTCGATCCGTGGCTCGTGGTGTTCCTGAACCTGCCGGCCCTGGTGGTCATCGTGCTCTGCTATCTCTGGATCGGTCTGAGCGAGGCGGCGGCGGTGGCGGCGGTGGCGATCAACAAGATCCCCATGGTCACCGCCATGCTCCGCGAAGGGGCGCGGGCGCTCGACCCTTCGCTCGACGCCATGGCCCGGGTGTTTCGCATGGGGCGCCTGGCGCGCCTGCGCCACGTCGTGATCCCGCAGCTGGCACCGCATCTGGCCTCGACCGCGCGCTCCGGCCTGGCGCTGATCTGGAAGATCGTGCTGGTGGTCGAGTTCCTCGGTCGCTCGAGCGGCGTCGGCTTCAAGATCCATCTCTATTTCCAGCTCTTCGACGTGCGCATGGTGCTCACCTATGCGCTCGCCTTCGTCATCGTCATGCTGGCGATCGAGACCCTCCTGATGCAGCCGGTCGAGCGACGGGCGCGGGCCTGGCGCGACGCATGACGGGGCGCGGCATGGGGCGGGGCACGACGCGGCTGGTCGTGGAGATCCGGCGCAAGGCGTTCGGCGACCATCTCGTCCTGCGCGATCTCGACTTCATCGTCGAGGCGGGCGAGACCCTGGCGGTGCTCGGTCCCTCGGGCTCGGGCAAGTCCACCCTGCTGCGGATCGTCGCCGGGCTCGACCGCGATTTCGAGGGCCGCATCGGGGCACCGGCCGAGATCGCCATGGTGTTCCAGGAGCCGACCCTTCTGCCGTGGCGCACCGCCCTGCAGAACCTGACGCTCACCACCGGCGTCGACGCCGGACGGGCGGCGTCGATGCTGGCCGAAGTCGGGCTCGCCGGGCGCGAGGAGCGCTTTCCGCGCCAGCTCTCCCTGGGCCAGCAGCGACGGCTGGCGCTGGCCCGGGCGATGGTCACGCGTCCGCGGCTCCTGCTGCTCGACGAGCCCTTCGTCTCCCTGGACGCGCCGCTGGTGGAGGAGATGCTGCACCTGACCGAGAGGCTGATCGCCGAGGTGCGGCCGGCCTCGCTCTTCGTCACCCATGCGCCCGCGGAGGCGCGCCGGCTGGCGACCCGTACCCTGCGCCTGGATCAGCCGCACGCCCTTGAGTGAGAGCCGCTTATCGGCCATGCTCGACCTTCGCCCGGGGAGGAACCATGTCGCGATCCATGCCGGCTCTGCTGCTCGTTGCCCTGCTCGTTCTCGGCGCTGCGCCGTCTGCGCGGACCGACGAGGCGCGAGCGCGCATCTTCGCCACTGGCCTGCTCGCCGAGGCGCCGACCGGGGAGCGACTGATCTACAGCCACCGTCGGAGCGGTGTCGACGAGCAGGACGGCGCCGTGATCCTGACCCTGATGGCGGCCGGGCAGGAGCGCTCGGTCAAGGTCGAGCTCCGGTACGACCAGCAGACCCGGACCGCCTTCGTCCAACCGGTCGCAGCCGGCCATCCCCTGCTGTTGACCTTCCTCGAATCGGTGGTGCGGAGCATGGCGGCTGCCACCGGAGGCAGCCCCTATTATATTCGCAACCGCATGCGCGAGGCACTCGGTCGCACGCTCGAAGCCGAGGCGGTGACGGTCGATCCGGGCGGCGAGAAGGCGGAAGCCACCCGCTTCGTACTGGAGCCCTTCGCGCGGGATCCCAACCGGGCGCGCATGGGTCCGTTCGCCGATCTGCAACTGTCGATTACCCTGGCCGAGGCCGTGCCCGGAGAGTTCGTGCAACTCGCGGCCCGTGCCGCCGGCTATGACGAGAGCATGACATTCGACAGCATGGAAGCACCGGAATGACCCGAACTATCGCCGCCGTCCTGGCGCTGTTCGCCGCACCCGCATCGGCCCAGAATTTGCCGCCGGCCCTGAACGACTATCCGACCGCGGCCCGGGCCGACTATGTCCTCGCCTGCATGACGGTCAACGGCCGGACCCGGCCGATGCTGGATCGCTGCTCCTGCTCCATCGACATCGTCGCCTCGATCATCCCGTACGAGCGTTACGTGCAGGCCGAGACGGTATTGACGATGCGGCAGGTCGGCGGCGAGCGGGTGGGCATGTTCCGCTCGGCCCCGACCGCCAACGAGGCGGTGCAGGATCTGCGCCGCGCCCAGGCCGAGGCCGAGGTCCGCTGCTTTTGAGACTGCGGACGTCCGCGGCTACATCGTGGCGACCGAAAAGCTGCCCTCGAAGGTCTCGCCCTCGGTATCGTGCGCCACGACGCTGAGCGGGCCGTCGCCGGTATCGACGAAGGTGAAGCGAAAGGCCGGATCCTCGCTGATCGAGATGCCGCCCTCCATGGTGAACAGCATCTCGTCGCCCTGCCGGATCTCGACCCGGTCGACGAAATGCGCCGGTACGAAGAGATGGGTCACCTGGTCGCGCTGCAGGCCGGAATAGTTCGGATGCCGCAGCATGATCTGTGCCGTCCGCTGCGCCCGCGACTGCGGCAGCACCTCGGTAGCGTTCGCGGGATCGAACCAGCGCATCTTCATCTGGCCGAGATTGGCCAGTGCCGCTTCGGCATCCTTGGCCGCAGGCGCCGAGCAGCCGCCCGAGGCGCGGACGAAGCGCCCCGTCATGTAGGTGTCGCCGTCCACCGTCTCGACGATCGCTCGTACGTTGGAATAGGCGTCCACCCGCACCCGGGTCTCGAGATCGAGCGGCCGCATCGTCGGGCCGAAGGTGAAATCGGCGGCCACCGGTGACGGGTTCTCGTCGATCACCAGTGTCATCCGGGCGACGTCCGGCGCACCCTTCTCCTGGATCACCCGGACCGGCACCGCCGCCGCGTCGAAAGCCCTGAACGGCACCTCGATCGTATAGAGCGCGTCGCCGTCCTTCAGTTCGCGATCGCCGACCACGTCGTAGCGGATGCTGTCCCAGCTCTCGCTCGGCTGCATCGGCGCCGCTTCCTCGGCCGCGACCGGCATGGCGGCGAGGCCGATGGCGAAGGCGGCGAGGATGAACGACGGACGGGCTCTCATGGCGTGCTGCTCCCTGTTCGCTGATCCTGGAATTCCGATCTTCGTATTCCGACGCTAGTATCGTAGACCTTTCGCGCGCCAACGGCAATCACGGGGCGGCGAGGCAAGCAAACCAATGCTCGAACTTCTTCTCGACGTCTGTCTGGCCGAACGGCCGGATGTCTGTGCCTCGCGCCTGCTGCCGGGACCGTGTGTCGAGGAACGTGCCGAACCGTGGGTGGCGCACCGCCCCGGGCTGACTCTCGAAGGCACGCGGTGTGTCGAGGCCGCCGAAGCGGTCGTACCGCTCGCGGTCGAGGAGGTGGCGCCGGGCGTTTTCGTCCATGCCGGCGAGGTGGCGCTGGCGAGCCCGGAGAATGCCGGCGATATCGCCAATCTCGGCTTCGTCGTCGGCGAAGAGGCGGTGGCGGTGATCGATGCCGGTGGCTCGCGGGCCGTGGGCGAGCGGCTCTATGCCGCCATACGCGGCCGCACCGATCTGCCGATCCGCTATCTGATCCTGACCCACATGCATCCCGATCACGTCGTCGGTGCCGCGGTGTTCGCCGAGGCCGGTGCCGACATCGTGGCCCACGAGCATCTGCCGGCGGCACTCGCCGCCCGGGCGGAAAGCTATGCCGAGGCATGGCGCCGCCAGCAGGGCGAGCAGGCGCCGATCGGCAGCACGATCGTCCTGCCCGACGAGACGGTGGCCGGCCATCGCACGATCGATCTGGGCGGCCGGATGCTCGAGATCGAGGCCCATCCGACCGCGCACACCGACAATGATCTGACCGTGCTGGACCGTGCGACCGGCACCTGGTTCATGGGCGATCTGGTGTTCGATCGCCATCTGCCCTCGATCGACGGCTCCCTGCTGGGCTGGCTGGCCCTGCTGGACGAACTGGCGCAGCGCAGCGTCGAGCGGATCGTTCCGGGCCACGGGGCCGTGACACTCGCCTGGCCGCAAGGGGCGGCGCCGATGCGCGGCTATCTCGAGGCGCTGACGAAGGAGACCCGGGCGGCGATCGCCCGGGGCGAGAGCATGGGTCGGGCGACCCGGCATCTGGGTGACGATCTGCGCGACGACTGGCAGCTCTTCGACACCTTCAACCCGTTCAACGCCACCGCCGCCTATCGCGAGCTCGAATGGGAATGACCGGTCAGACCAGGCCCGCGAGCGTCCGGGCGATCTCGAAAGCGCGGCGCTCGATCAGGACGGGCGCCTCGCAGACATAGGAGAGCGACTGGGCGCGTTCCTTGAACACGCGCGCTTCCCACGCGAGCTCGTCCTGCAGCTCCTCGATCCGGTCCATGTCGCGCTCGTCCTCGGGGGCTTTTTCGAGTCGGGCCAGCTCCTGCTGCATGCCGTCGACGCGCACCGAAAGGTCCTTTTGCCGGTGAGCGTAGCGGCCGATACCTTCGATGATTTCGCCCCGTTCGCGATTGAGGTGCCGGAGCACCGTGGCGAACAGGGCCGCCAGACGCTCGCCGCGGGCCGACCCCTCGACCTTTGCCACCAGCGCGCTCGCCTTGGCTTCGACGTCCTGCATGGGCACCCGCCGCGGCGCGATCTCGCTCGCGGCCGTGCGCAGTTCCGCCGGTGGCCGCCAATCGGCGGCGGCGATCTCGTCCGGGATCGGCCCGCCCCACATCTGGCCGATGGCGAGCGCCGGCACCTTGCGCTGGATGCAGGGCCAGTCCGGATCGTCGTAGGAGGCGGCGAGGCTCGAAACGGCCGGAGCCCAGGCGGCCAGTATGATGAGCGACAAGGGCAGAATGCGCATGGGCGGTCGGTCCTTCCCTTTCGAGCGAAGACGTGACGAAGGTCACGATCGGCGGGTGCCGATTGATCGACCCGCCATCCGGTTATCGTATATCAGGACGGTGCACGGAAGCCGAACACCCGATCGATGGAGCTGAAAGCATGATCGAGCTGGTTTTTCTCGTCTGTCTCGCCGCGGCCCCGAATGCGTGCGAGGAGCAGGTGCTGCCGCCCGAGCCCGACGTCGGCATCGTCGGCTGCCTGATGTCGGCGCAGCCGCGACTGGCGCGCTGGGCGGAAACCCATCCGGCCCATCGGATCGTTCGCTGGCGCTGCAGCCACATCGCCGACCGGCAGGTGCCGATCTGACCGGTGCGATCGAACGGGCGCGATCTGACCGGCGGTAGTCCTGCGTCGGATCGTCGTACCCATTGCCGATTGACTCCCGGCACTTCGGACCTACCATGGTTGATCGTCATGCCGGTCGTGCACCGGTCACAAGGGAGGTTCGGAAATGAAGCGCATTCTATCGTCGGTGGCCGTGCTGATGGCGACCACCAGCACCGCGGCCCTGGCCAACGATGGCCTTACGGAACTGATCGACAATCCCGCCTACTGGGCGATCCAGACGGGCGACTATGCGAATACGCGCTATTCCGAGCTCGACCAGATCAATCGTGACAATGTCGGCGACCTGAGGGTGGCGTGGAGCTTCTCAACCGGCGTGTTGCGCGGTCACGAGGGCAGCCCGCTCGTCATCGACAACATGATGTACGTCCACACGCCGTTTCCCAACATCGTCTACGCCCTCGACTTGGCGCAGGACGGCAAGATCGTGTGGAAATACGAGCCGCGCCAGGATCCGAATGTGATCGGGGTGATGTGCTGCGACACCGTCAATCGCGGCACCGCCTATGCGAACGACACGATCTTCCTGCATCAGGCCGACACGACGGTGGTGGCGCTCGACGCCAAGACCGGCGAAGTCAAGTGGACGGCCGTCAATGGTGATCCGTCGATCGGCGAGACCAACACGGCCACCGTCCTGCCCGTCAAGGACAAGATCATCGTCGGCATTTCCGGTGGTGAGTACGGCGTGCGCGGCAGCGTCACCGCCTACGACATGGAAACGGGCGAGCAGGTTTGGCGCGCCTATTCGACCGGACCCGACGACGAGATGCTGGTCGATCCCGAGAAGACCATGGTTCTGGGCAAGCCGATCGGCAAGGATTCGTCGCTGAATTCCTGGGAAGGCGACCAGTGGAAGATCGGCGGCGGCACCACCTGGGGCTGGT
>JAGREO010000070.1 GCA_020446525.1 Geminicoccaceae bacterium
TGGAGCCGCGCACCCGCCCGCCCAACCGCCTTCGATTCGCCCCCATCCAGCGACACCTCATCGCCGATCGTCCCCAGCCGCCCCGGAAATACCGGGATCGCGGCCGATACCGCGTGGGCGATTCCGGGGTGCGGCGATCAGCGCGAGGTTGACGCGCTTCGCCCGATGGTGGAGCATGGCACGTGTGCGCGTGTCATCGAGAGGTGGCGCGCCAAATTTTGTGCGGCGAATGACGAAGGTGGGCGACACGAAGACCGTGCCGGGCCCATGAAATACCTGTCCGACGAGCCAAGAAAGAGACACCCCAGGTGAAGGACTGGCATCCGATCAGCAAGCTGATGGTTCTGGGCGGTGTGCTCGCCATCGGTTACGTGCTGGTGACCGACGGCGACGAGAAACCGCCGGTCGCGGTGGCGGCATCGGCGGAGCCCGACCTGCCCGAAGCACCCAGGCGGCTGGCCGACATCCCCGATCTTCCGACCGTGCCGCCGGCGATTTTCGCCCTGCGGCCGATCGGGGAATTCACGGCGATGGTCGATCGACCGCTGTTCTCGCCGCGGCGCCGGCCGAGCGAGCCGGTGCTGGTGGCGCTCGAGCCCGAAGTGCGTGACGAGGTGGCACCGCAGGCGGGGCCGGTGGGGCCGCTCGATCCCTCGATCGCCTTCGTCGGCTCGATCCGCCGAGGCGGCGAGAGCATGGCGCTCATCACCCGCGACGGCGGTCTCGTCATCGAGGCGATCCACGCCGGCGACGACATCGACGGCTGGACGGTGATGACGATCGACGACCGCGCGCTCGAGCTGGGCTACGAGGATCAGCGCTACAAGCTGGAGATCTTCAAGTGACGGAGGAGGGCGATGCCTGTTGCAGCGACCCCGCCCCGGACGACGATCGCGCACGACCGGCGCCGATGCGCGCGGCACGCGCGGCCGACGGCTTCACGCTGGTCGAAATCCTCGTCGTCCTGGTGATCCTGGGGCTTCTGGGCGCGCTCGTCGGGCCCCGGGTTCTGGGCTATCTCTCCAGTGCCAAGAGCGACACGGCCGAGCTGCAGATCGAGAATCTGGCCCAGGCGCTCGATCTCTACCGCCTCGATACCGGCCGCTATCCCTCCTCGCAGGACGGGCTGGCGGTGCTGGTGAGCGCGCCCTCCGACGCCGCCGGCTGGAACGGTCCCTATCTCGACGGCGAGGCGGTGCCGCTCGACCCATGGGGCAACCCCTATGTCTACGAGGGGCCGGAGGCGGACACGAGCTACCGTCTCGGCTCGCTCGGCGCCGACGGCCGGCCGGGCGGCGAGGGCGAGGCGGCCGACGTCGGTAACGTGGGTCGGTGAGGCGGTCCGCCGACACCACCGCCCGTCCCACCGCCGGCTTCACTCTGGTCGAACTGCTCGTGGCCCTGCTCGTCGTCGCGCTGGCCTCTGCGGTGATCTTCCCGCGCTTCGGCGGCTTCGGCGGTTCCGGGCTCGAGCGCACCCTTCAGACCGTCCACGACCGCCTGAAGGATGCGCGCATGGCGGCGATGCGCGACGGCCGGGCCAGGGACGTCTCGCTCGCCGCGCTTGCCGCGGGCCTGCCCGCCGGGATCACCGTCGAGGGCGAGCCCGAGCGCATCGTCTTTCTGCCCAACGGCGCCACCTCGGGCGGCAGGGTGACCGTGGGCGCGAAGGGCGGCCGGGAGACGATCGCCGTCGACTGGCTCACCGGCCGGATCGGACGGGTCGATGAACCGGGCGGCCCTTGAAGCCGGAGACCCGGTGAGCGGGCGGCGGGCGGCGGGCTTCACCCTGCTTGAGGTCCTGGTGGCGCTGGCCGTTCTGGCGCTGGTGCTGGGCGTGAGCTGGCGCATCCTGGGCGGCGCCACGGCCGCGGTCCGCTCGCGGGAAGCCGTGCTGCGGCTGGCGGGCTTCGCCGATGCGGCATGGCAGGATCTGCGCCTGCAGGGCCGCACCGATGCGGCATCGCTCTCCTTCGACTGGCCTGACGACATCGCCCTGACGATCACCGAACTGCCGCTGCCGCCGATCACCTCACCCGATCCGGACGGAACCTCGACCGCCGGCCTGTCACCCTTGGCCGAGGACCCGCCGCTGCGCCATCTGCGCTTCGAGCTTTCCGACGAGGAGGGCTACAGCTTCGCCCTCGACGGCGTCCTGCGCCTGCGCCTGCCGCCCGGCGAGGTCGCCGAAGGCATCGAAGGCGACCGGGATTCCGGCGAGCCCGCGGACGAGGGCGGATCGGCCGCCGACAAGCCCTTCGACGAGGGCCTGTCCGACGACGGCCCGCCCGGCGACGAACGGCCCGACGCCGGCCCGCCCACCGGTGGACCGTTCGGCGACGGACCTTCGGCACGGGGCGAGCGGCCGCCGATCGGTGCGGGCATGCGGCGGGTCGACCCGCGCTCGGGCCGGAGCGTGCGGCCGTGAGCGGCCCGGACCGTGCGCGCCGATCCGGCCAGGGCGCGGCCGGTTTCACGCTGGTCGAGGTGCTCGTGGCGCTGACACTGCTCGCCGTGGTCGTCGCCATGATCGGCGCCAGCGGTCGCATGTTCACCCATGCCCGCGCCGGCCTCGGCGCCCATGCCGGGCGGATCGAGGAGGCGCTCCTGGCGCGCGGCACGCTGCGCGACCGGCTCGAGCGTGCGCCGCCCCTGAACGTCGGCCGGGCCGGCTCCTTCGTCGTGGCGTTCGAGGGCGACGCGGAGCACGCCCGCTTCGCCACCCTGCGTCCCGACTACGAACCGGGCCCGCCGGTGCTGGTGACCGAGATCGCCGTCACCGATCTCGACGGCGGCGGCCGGGCGCTCGTCCTGCGCACCGGTGCGGCGGCGATCGAAGCCGGTGATTGGGATCTCCCGGACGAGGTGGAGGAGCGGATCGTCATGAAGGCCGCGAGCGACCTCGAGCTGGCCTATCTGCGCCCGGCCGAGGACGCTTCGGGCGCGCCGCGCTGGGAGAGCCGCTGGCGCAACGAGCAGCGGCCACCCGTGGCCCTGCGGGTGCTGCAGGAGGACATGGGCAGCGCACCGCTGATCGTGCCGTTGCGCCTGACCACGCCGCCGCTCTGCGCCGCCGAATCGGAGGAACCCGCGGCCGGTTGCGAGGCGGGGTGAGCGCCCCGGCCAGCAGGAACCCGCGCGCCCGGGAGCGGGGTGCGGCGCTGGTGGTGGTGCTCTGGTTCGCCGCCGCGCTTTCGGCGCTGGCGGTCGATCTGGTCGGCCTGCGCCGCGACGTGGGGCTCGAAGCCTCGGTCGCCATGGCGCAGATCCGCGCCGCGGCCGCCCTCGACAGCGCGATCGACATCGCCGTCGAGCTGGTGCAGGAGGACGGGCTCGACGAAGAGGGCCGCGCCGCCCTGACGCTGGACGGGATCGATATCGTTCTCGCGGTGACGCCGGAGAGCGGACGCATCGATCTCAACGGCGCGAAGGAGGAGCTGATCGGCGCTCTCGCCCGGGTGGCGATCGACGATGCCGACCACGCCCGCGCGGTGGCGGCCGCCATCCTCGACTGGCGCGACGACAACGATCTGCGAAGGCCCAACGGTGCGGAGAAGAGCGAGTATCGCCGGGCCGGCTTCGATCATGCGCCGGCCGACGGTCCCTTTCGCTATGTCGACGAGCTGCGCTCGGTGCTCGGCGTGAGCGAGGCGGATTATCGGGCCTTGCGCGATCTGGTGACGACCGCGAGCGGCCGCGAGGAGGTCGACGAGGCCACGGCGCCGGAGAGCGTCCGGCGCGCCGCCGACATCGCCCAGGGTCTGGTGGCCGATCCGGACGATCCGGCGGATGCGGCGGAGGAGGCGGAGCCGCCGGTCTTTGCCGCCGATCCCGCGGGGCTCTATACGATCGACGTGCGGGTGGTCGCGGCCGACACCTTCACCCGGCACGCCCGCACGCTGGTCTGGCTGCAACCGCTCGATGCGGTGCGTGGTTACCAAATCCTCGATCACCGGGGCTGGCTTCTCCCGCGCGAAGCCGAGCCGGTCAAGGAGCGTTGATGCGATCCGATCCGTCGAAGCGGCACTTCGAGTTGCGCGGCCTGTCCCTGTCGGCGCGCACCCAGCGTCCGCTGCGAAGCTGCATCCTGGCCATCCTCGACGGCCGCTCGCTGCGGCTGGTGCGGCGCACCCGCCACCGCCAGACCGATCTCGGACAGGTGGACATCGCCCGCGAGCACGGCGAGCGGCCGGACACGGCGGCCGAGATGGTGCTGCGCCAGGTGGCCGACGCCGATCTGCCGGTGGTGCTGCGGCTGCCGCCCGACAAGGGTTTCGTGTGCACCGACCGCCTGCCGCCGGCCTCCAAGGACGATCTGCGGGCGATGGTGGCGAACCGCCTCGACGTGCTCACGCCGTGGAGCGAGGAGCAGGCCTATTTCGACGTCCAGCCGGGCGCGCGTCTGGCCGACGGCCGCATCGAGGTGCGGGTCACGGCGGTGCCGCGGCGGACGGTCGACCGGGCGGTCGAGCAGCTCGGCCGGGTCGGGCTCGCACCGCTCGCGGTCGATCTCTGGACCGACGACGTCTATGGCGAGGTGCGCTACGACCTGCGTCAGCGCGCCTCGTTCGAGAGGCCGTCCCGCACGGTCCCGGCACTCGTGGCTGTCTCGGTGGTGGCGGCGCTGGCGGCGGGCGGCTATCTCGCCAACCGCATCCACGAGGGCGAGGGTGCGCTGACCGAGCGGCGGAGCCTCGCGGCGGCGCTGGACGCGCGTCTGGCCGACGTGCCGGACCTGCACGCCGAGATCGCGGCACTGCGCGGTGAGGCTTCCTACGTCTTCGAGCGCAAGCGTGCACGGCCCTCGGCCATCGAGATCGTCGAGGAGGTCAGTGCGGCCACGCCCGACGGTGTGTGGCTCTCGCAGCTCTCGGTCGACGGCGACGAGATCGTGCTGCGCGGTTACGCGCCCGACGCGTCGTCGATGCTGGCGCTGATCGAGCAATCGGCGATGCTCTCGGGTGCCGAGTTCCGCTCGCCCAGCACCCGCCAGCGGATGATCGTCGGCGACGACCAGGTGGAGGTCGACGCCTTCGCCGTCGCGGCGACGATCGAGCCCCGCACCGATCCGTCGCTTCGCCCGGCCGATGCCCCGGATGCCGGGGCCCAGGGGTCCGGTGATGCGGGACGCCGGCCATGAGCGAGGGCGCCAGCCGCTGGAACCTGCCGCTGATCGGGGGCCTGGCCCTGCTCGCGGCGGCGGTCCTCTATTGGGAATACGACCAGGTGGCCGATCTCGGGGCCGAGCGCGCGGCGCTCGACCGGCGCATCGAGGAGCTCGAGAAGCGCATCGAGACCCGCGAGCAGCTTCTGGCCGAGGTGCGCTTTCTGCAGAACACCAGCCCGCTCGCCCGGCTCTTGCTGCAGGGCGAGACGGCGGCCCTGGCCGGGGCCAATCTGCAGGGGACGGTCACCGGCATCGTCGAGCACTGGGGCGGTGTCGTCCGGCAGTCGCAGGTGCTTCGGCCCGAGAACGCCGATCCCTTCGTGCAGGTCGGCACCCGTGTCGACTTCGTCGTGTCGATGGAGGGCTTGCGCAACATCCTCTACGAGATCGCCGCCCACGAGCCGTCGATGCTGATCGACCAGCTGCAGCTCGCGGCCGAGCGCGGCGGCGAGGGGGCGACGATCGGCGAGACGGTGCAGGTCGGCATGGACGTCGTCGCCTTCTCCCGTCAGCTCGCCGCCGAGCCCGGAGGCTCGCAATCCACGAGTCCGGCCGCCGGTCCGGCCGCCGCGACCAGGGAGCCCGCATCGAACGGCCGCCGCACCGGCGGATGAGCCGATGCCGCGAACCGAAGTGCAGGGTGGCGCCGTTTACAGCGCGACCGTTTTCGCTAGATTGCCGCCGCGGCGGCTCTTTGCCTGGAGATGAGAAGGATGGCCCGGGTCACTTATGCGCGCGGTGAGAACGACGAGCGGCCCTGGGGTCGCTGGGAGGTGCTCGACACCGGTGACGCCTTCGTCGTCAAGCGGATCACCGTCGTGCCGGACGGCGTGCTCTCCCTGCAGCGCCACCAGCATCGCTCGGAGCACTGGGTGATCGTCACGGGCAGGGCGCGTGTCACGCTGGACGAGCGGACGCTCGACCTCGAGCCCGGCGCGCATGTCCACATCCCCCAGGGAAGCTGGCACCGCATCGCCAATCCCGGCGGGGAGCCCATGGAGTTCGTCGAGGTGCAGCAGGGCGACGAGCTCGACGAGAACGACATCGAGAGGCGCGACGACGTCTACGGTCGAAGCTGACCGGCGCAGCCCGGCGCCAGCGCGGAGGGAACGATGAGCAAGGTGTGTCTGGTGACCGGCGGCAGCCGGGGCATCGGTGCGGCGGTCTGCCGGCTGGCGGCGCGCGACGGCTACGACGTCGCCATCGTCTGGCGCAAGGAGGAGGCGCGGGCCCGGGCCGTGCTCGGGCAGGTCGAGGCGGCCGGCCGCCGCGGCATCACCCTGCAGGCGGACATCTGTGACGAGCGGCAGGTCGAGGCGATGTTCGACCGGACCGAGCAGGAGCTCGGCGCGGTGGATGCGCTGGTCTCGAACGGCGGCATCATCCACGAGGCCGGACCGCTGGCCGATCTCGACGTGGCCGTGATCCGCCGTGTGGTCGAAACCGATCTCGTCGCCCACCTGATCTGCAACCGCGAGGCGGTGCGGCGCATGTCGACCCGGCGCGGCTGGGCGAAGGGCGGCAAGGGCGGCGTGATCGTCAACATCTCCTCGAGGGCTTCCGAGCTCTTCGGTGCCGGCGGCTTCGTCCCCTATGCCGCGGCCAAGGGCGGCATCGACGTGCTGACCATCGGCCTGGGCCGCGAGGCGGGGCCGGACGGCGTGCGCGTCGCCGGTCTGCGCCCGGGCCTGATCGATACCGACATGCAGAATGATACCGGCATCGCCGACCGCATCGCCAAGGGCGGGCCCACCGTGCCGATCGGCCGCGCCGGCACGCCCGAGGAGGTCGCCGAGGCGGTGGTCTGGCTCCTCTCCGACAAGGCGCGCTACGTCACCGGCACCGTCTTCGACGTCGCGGGCGGTCGCTGATGCGCTGATCTTCGGGCTTTCAGATGATCTTGTGGCGCACCGTGGCGCTGACCCATTCGCTCACCAGCACCGTGGCGACGATCAGCAGCAGGATCACGGTCACCTGAGGCCATGCCAGGATGTTGAGCGAGCTCTGCAGCTGCAGGCCGATACCGCCCGCACCGACGAGACCGAGGACGGTCGATTCGCGGATGTTGATGTCCCAGCGGAAGACGGCGATGCCGGCGAAGGCGGGCATGATCTGCGGAACGATGCCGTAGGCCATCACCTGACCCCGGCCGGCCCCGGCCGCGGTGACGGCTTCGACCTGGCTCCGGTCGATCTCCTCGATCGCCTCGTAGAGCAGCTTGGCGATGAAGCCGATCGAGCGCAGGGCGATGGCGATGATGCCCGCCAGCACGCCCGGTCCCATGATCGAGACCAGCAGCAGCGCCCAGATCAGCGAATTGATGGAGCGTGAGGAGACGATGATCAGAAGCGCGATCGGGCGGACGACGAGGGCCGAGGGTGTGGTGTTGCGGGCGGCGAGAAAGGCGACGGGCACGGCCATGACGATCGCCAGCAGCGTGCCGAGCGTGGCGATGTTGATGGTGTCCCACATCGGCTCCCAGAGCTTGCCCAGATAGCCCCAGGCCGGCGGCACCATACGCGAGCCGATATCGGCGATGACCCGCGGGCTGTCGGTGACGAAGAACCACGTGGTCGACGCCGAGATCACCTGCCAGCAGGCGACGAAAAGTGCGGTGCCGGCGAGCCATGCGGACCAGATCGCCCATTGCCTGCCGCTGGTGCGGCGGCGCCAGACCGGTCCTTCTGCCGTGCCGGTGAGCGGCATCTATTGCACCCGCGCGCGGATGATGCCCGACGCATATTCGGCGATCATGACGATGGCGATGATGATGATGAGGATGGCGGCGGCGGTATCGAACTCGTAGCGGTCGAAGGCGGTGTTGAGGGTGGCGCCGATGCCGCCGGCCCCGACGATGCCGACGACGGCACTCTCGCGGAAATTGATGTCGAGGCGATAGAGCGAGAGACCGATCAGCCGCGGCATGACCTGCGGCTGGATGCCGTAATTGAGCCACTGCATCCAGGAGCCTCCGGTGGCCCGCACGGCCTCGGCCTGTGAGCGGTCGATGTCCTCGATGTCCTCGGCCAGGAGCTTGGCGAGAAAGCCGATGGTGGCGAAGGAGAGCGTCAGCACACCGGCGAAGGGTCCGAAGCCGAACATCGCGACGAAGAGGATGGCGACGATGATCTCCTGGAAGCTGCGCGAGATGGTGATGATGCCGCGGCAGAGATAGTAGACGGGCAGGGGTGCGAGGTTGCGCGCAGCACCCAGCGCGATCGGGATCGAGATGGCGATGCCGATGGCGGTCGAGACCACGGTCATGGTCAGGCTCTCGAGCAGGCCCTCGGAGATGTCGCGCCAGCGGGTGACGAAATCGGGATTGGAAAAGGCGGCGACGAAGGCCCAGCCGCGATCGAGCCCCTCCCAGATGCGCACCCAGTCGGCCTCGATGGTGCCGATGGCGGCCGCCAGATAGAGGGCGAAGGCGATGCCGAGCGTCCAGCGCAGGCGGCGGTCGGCGATGATCGGTCGCCCGGTCCAGGGCCGCAGGGCGGGTATGGGCGAAGCCGCCGCCATCGGCGTCAAAGAGCGCCCGCCAGCCGCTCGTCGTCCTCGACGATGGCGTCGGCCGCACGCTCCTCACCGCCCTTCTTGCGGGTCGCCTGCCAGTCCTCTTCGCCGTAGATCTCGGTGAGCACCTCGGGCGTCAGCCCGTCGGGCGGACCGTCATAGACCATCTTGCCCTGCCGCAGGCCGACGATGCGCTCGACGAACTGCTGCGCCAGGGCCACGTCGTGGATGTTGATGATCGCCGCCAGCCCGCGCTCGGCACAGAGCTCGCGGATCAGCCGCATGATCTGCCGCGAGGTCTTGGGATCGAGACTGGCCGTCGGCTCGTCGACCAGCAGCAATTCGGGATCCTGGATCAAGGCACGGGCGATGCCGACCCGCTGGCGCTGGCCGCCCGAGAGCTCGTCGGCGCGCTTGTCGTAGAACTGCTCGAGACCCACGCGCTCGAGCAGACGGTAGGCGTTCTCGATGTCCTTCGGTGGAAAGCGCCGGAACCAGCTCTGCCAGAAGCCGACATAGCCGAGCCGGCCCGAGAGCACGTTCTCCATCACCGAGAGCCGTTCGACCAGGGCATATTCCTGAAAGATCATGCCCATCCTGCGGCGTGCCCGCCTGAGACCGCCACTGCCCAGCCGGCTGATGGTCTCGCCGTTGAGGACCACCTTGCCCTCGGTCGGCTCGACCAGCCGGTTGATGCAGCGGATCAGCGTGCTCTTGCCCGCACCCGAGGGCCCGATCAGTGCCAGCACCTGGCCCTTGGGCACCTCGAGGTCGACATGGTCGAGGGCGAGATCGCCGGTCTTGTAGCGCTTGGTCAGGCCCTCGAGGACCAGCAAGGCCGGTCGCCTATTCGCAGGCGTAGGAGACGTCGTTGGCCGCGTCGATCTTGCGGATCACCTCCCACTCCTTCTGGTAGGTGATCGGGATGAACTGCGCCTCGCCGGACTTGGAGAACTCCTCCTCCAGCGACGTGCCCGCCCACTCGAAATTGAAGAAGGCGTCCTGGATCTTCTTCTGCAGCTCCGGCGTGAGATTGTGGGCCGTGCCGTAGCCCGTGGTCGGGAAGGTCTCGGACTTGTAGATCGACTTGATCTGGTCCGGTGTGACCACCTCGCGCTCGAACATCCGGTTCAGGACGGAGTTGGCGATGGCGGCGGCGTCGTAATCCTTGTTGGCGACGCCCAGGATCGAATTGTCGTGCTTGCCCGAGAAGGTCGTCTCGTAATCCTCGTCGGCCACCAGACCGAACTCGCCCTTGAGCAGGGCCGAGGGCGCCTTGAAGCCGGAATTGGAGGTGGGTGCGGTGAACGCCAGGGTCTTGCCCTTGAGATCCTCGATCTTCTCGATGCCGCTGTCCGGGTAGGTGATGATCTCCATCTCGTAGCCGTAGCTGCCGTCGGCCGAGGCCATGATGGTGAACGGCCGGAAGCCGGCGCAGTTCACCGCCAGCGGATTGGAGCCGGTGTTGAAGCCGGCGATGTGCAGCCGGCCCGAGCGCATCGCCTCGATCTGCGCCGCATTGCTCTGTACCGGGAAGAAGGTCACCGACTTGCCGGTCTGCTCTTCCAGAAAAGTGAGGAAATCCGCCCAGGCCTGACGGTAGACCGCCGGATCCTCGACCGGCGTGTAGGCGAAGATCAGCTCGTCCGGATCGACCTGCTCGGCCGGATCCTCGGGAATGTCGGCGATGAGATCGCCGTCGGCGTCACAGAAGCGCTCGTCCAGATCGCCGTGCGGACAGTCCTTGGCCTGGGCCAGCGCCAGATGCGGCAGGAGCAACGCCGCCACCGCGGCGGCCGTGGAGAGAAGACGTCGCCGGTCGATCATGGATGCTGCTCCCTGGTGCGCAGGCCGGTCTTCGCCGCGGCCGTGACGATTGATTGTTCAACGCGCCCGGAAGTTTGCCGCCGCGCTCCAAAAGGTCAAGCCATTCGTCGGCCGGGCGCAGTCCGCCGAGCCTCACGCGTGCGCGACGATCCAGACCCGCTCGACGCCGAGCCTGGCCGGCCCGGGCATCTCCGCCTCTGGCCGGAGCGCGAGTGCCGTGGAGACCGCATCGGCGCGCATGGCGCTGTCGGCTTGCACGCTCACCTGCGCCGGCCCCGCCGCGGCCGGATAGCCGGTGCGCGGGTCGATGAGGTGATGGAAGCGCCCGGTCGGCTCGAAGAGCGTACCGGCGGGGCTCGAGGTGGCGATCGCACCCTTCTCCAAGGCCACGGGCCGGGGTGAACCGCCTTGCGGATCGGCCAGCCCCACCTGCCATGGGCGACCGTCCGGTCGATGGCCGAGAGCCCGGATCTCGCCGGTGTCGATCAGGGTGTCGACGATCCCCGCTTCCTGCAGGACCAATGCCAGGCGATCGGCGATGGCGCCCTGGGCGATGCCGTTGAGCGTCAGCGCCATGCCGGGCCTGCCCAGCGTGACGGCGCGCGAATCGAAGTCGACCGCATCCATGCCGGTGCGGGCGAGGGCGGCGGCGATCGCGCCGGCTTCGGGCGGCGTCTCGATGCCGGTTGCGAAATGTGCGCGGTAGAGCTGCCAGAGCGGCTGGACGGTGACGTCGAACGCGCCGGCCGTGAGCGCGTGGACGCGCCGGGCCTCGGCCAGCACCTCGAGCAGCTCGAAGGGCGGTGCCGGCAGATGCCCATCCCGATTGAGGCGGGAGAGGGCGGAGTTCGGATCGTAGAGGCTGAAGGTCGCCTCGAGCCGGCGTAGCTCCGCCACGGCCCGCTCGATCACGGCCTCGGCTGCGGCCTCGTCCTCGTGGACGAGGCGAAGCTCGGCGCGGGCGCCGAGGGCGATGCCACGCCAGCGCCAGGTTCGGGATCGGGCCGCGAGGTGGTGCGCCGGCAGCCCCGCCACAGCGAGGCTGGCGCCGGCGATGGAGAGAAAGCGGCGGCGCTGCATCAGCTCGTTCCTCCGGCTGCGGGTGGATCTTCGTCGAATACCCAGGCGGCGTCGATCTGATCGAGCCGCCGGACCTCGCCGCCATGGGTGGCGGCGAACGCCAGGGCGTCGGTCTCGCGGGCGAACGGCACGGCTTCGGGCTGGCCCATGCCGCCCGGCCGATCGGAGCCGATCACGTACCATGCGTCTTCGGCGGTGACCCAGGCCCCGGGCAGCGGGCTCTGCCGGGCGTCGCTCCGGGCGGTGTCGCTGACATAGATCGCCCGCACCTCGGCGGTCTCGCCGGGCAGCAGGCGGAAGGTGAGCATGTCGCGGATCGACGGAAACCAGATCGGGCCGTCATGCCCCTCGACGAAGGCCTGCGCCTTGGGCCCCGGATGCTCGTCGATCGCCATCATGCAGAAATAGCCGGTGGCGTCGGCTGAAAGCTCCGCCGGCTCGGGACGGGTGGCGACCTCGGCCTCGTCGCAGGCTGCGAGAGCGAAGGCCAGAGCGAGCAGCAGCGTCGTGCGCATCAGGGCTCCCTCCGTCGAAAGCGCGCGGTGGTCAGAGCGAGCGGCAGCAGGATCCAGGCGACGATGCTCGCCAGCAGCAGCGCGGGCGCCGGCCTGGCGGCCTTGGCGAGCCCCGCCATGCCGCTCAACTGCTCGATCGAGGGCAGGCCCGAGAGGTTGAAGAGGCGATAGGCGTCGGCCGGATTGGCGATCAGCAGCCACGGGAAGACGTGCTTGGAGAACGAACCCGCCTCGTCGGCCACCAGAGCGCCCAGGAGGCCCATGTCGAAGAGCAGGACGAGAACCAGCCAGATGCCGATGGCGAGACCGGCCGCGGTGTTGCGGTCGCGCACGAGGCAGCTCGCCAGATGGCCGAGACCGACGAAGGCCGCCCCCAGCAGGATTGACGAGCCGACCAGACGCGCGAACAGCCAGAGCTCACCCGCACGGATGTCCCCCGTCGCGGCCACCGCCAGAGCAGCGGCACCGAAACCGAGCACCACGGCGATGGCGACCACGACGACGTGGCCGAGGAACTTGCCCAGCACGATCTCGTGGCGGGCCAGCGGATAGCTCAACAGCAACAGCATGGTGCCGCGATCCAGCTCGCCGACGATGGCGTCATAGGCGAGCAGCAGGGCGATCAGCGGCACGAGATAGGTGGCGAGGCTGGCGAGGCCGACGGTGGTGACGGTCAGCCGGCCGGCGTCGATGGTGCCGCCGGGTGCGGTCCCGAGAAAGGCCAGCGCGAGCGACAGGCCGGCCAGCAGCAGGGTCGCCATCAGGACCCAGCGGTTGCGCAGCCCGATGCGAAGCTCGCTTGCGGCAACGGTGAGCACCGCGCTCATCGCCCGTCCCCCGGCGTCCTGGCCGTGGGTGCGCCGTAATGCGCATAGACCTCGTCGAGCGAGGGCGGCACCAGCTCGAGATCGTCGATCTCGACCGGCAGGTCGGCGATCCGGCGCAGCGTCTCGATCTTGCGCTCGGCCGGGCAGAAGAGCTCGACCGCGTGGCCGTTCATCGGCCTGGCGCCGAAGTCGCGGGTCATCGCCTCGAGCGTCGCCGGGCGGCCCTCGACGCGGATGCGCACCGGCAGGCCGGCGGCGCGGCGCAGATCGGCCAGGCTGTCGAGCGCCACCAGACGGCCGTCGCGCAGGATCGCCGCCCGGTCGGTGCGCGCCTCGAGCTCGGTCAGCACGTGGCTGGAGAGCAGGATGCTGGTGCCCCTGGCCTTCAGTTCGGCGATGATCTCGTAGAAGGCGCGGCGCAGGATCGGATCGAGCCCCGAGGTCGGCTCGTCGAGCAGCAACAGGCGCGGCTCGCCCAGGAGCGCCTGGGCGAGGCCGAGGCGCTGGCGCATGCCCTTGGAATAGGTGCCGACCCGGCGATGCGCCGCCTCCGCCAGGCCCACGCGCCCGAGCAGGTGCTCCACCTCGGCCCGATCGCGGCCCTTGAGCCGGGCGAAGAAGCGCAGCGTCTCGCGGCCGGTCAGCGCCGGATTGAATGCCACGCTCTCGGGCAGATAGCCGCTCTGCCGCCTGGCTTCGGCCGCACCCGGCGCGCCGCCGAGCACCGTGATGGCACCCTCAGTCGGCCGGGTGAGGCCGAGGATCATCTTCATCAGCGTCGTCTTGCCGGCGCCGTTGGGGCCGAGCAGCGCCATCACCTCGCCGGCGCGCAGATCGAGGGTCACCGCCCGCACCGCGTCGGACGCGCCGTAACGCTTGCCGACATCGTCGAGGACGAGAGCGGGCGCGGTCATGAGCGGGCGTCCACCGCCGCCAGCCGGGCCAGGGCACCGGGCTCGGGAGGGTTCATCAAGGGTGCGGTGTCGACGACGCCGCCCGGGGTGAGGGCCGGGAACTGGCTCTGCGTCCAGCGCAGCACCTGCAGGGCCGGGCTGTTCAGGAGCAGCTTGGCCAGGGGCTGACGCCAGAGCACCTGGTCGACAAGATCGTTGGGCCGGTAGGGCGCATCGGCGACGCCGTCGCCGTCCAGATCGAAGGCCGGATTGTCGGACCAGTAATTGCCGCGACCCTCGGCCGACCAGTCGAGCCAGCGGGTGCCGACATACTTCACCTGGGTCTCGTTGCCGACGAAGGCGTTGTCGGTGATCGTGTTGCGCTCGGAGCCGGCGGTGAAGTGCACGCCGATGGTGCAGCCCTCGAACCGGTTGCGGGCGAAATCGTTCTTGTTGGAATTGTAGATGAAGACGCACTTTTCGGGCGCGGCACCATTCTCGTCCGGCGTGACCAGATTGTCCTCGATGATGGATGAGTTGGCGTAGTTGAGCATGATGCCGTGCTCGCGATCGCCGATCGAGACGTTGTCCGTGACGCGCAGCCGGCTCGAATACATCAGCGCGTAGCCGAGCGTGTTGCCGATCGAGACGTTGCCGGCGACGGTGCTGTCGTTGGTGTACATGTAGTGCACGGCGAAGCGCACGTCGCGAAAGGTGTTGTTCTCGAAGGTGTTGCGCTTGCTGGTGGTCGTGAAGATGCCGTCGCGGCCGAAGCGGATGTCGTTGCCTTCGACCGTCGCACCCGGCGCGTTCCAGACCCAGACACCGTTGCCGCGCTCGTTCAGGCGGAGATCCCGCCTTCCCTCGATCCGGTTGCCGCGGACGATCGAATCCGGCGCCCCCTCGATGTGCACGCCGATGAGGTTGTCGCGCAGATACACGTTCTCGACGACGGCGCGCTCGGCCCTCTCGGTGAGCCGTACGCCCGAATCCATGGTCTCGAGCGACAGGCCGGAGCCGGTGACGGTGAGGCCGCGCACCACGGCGTCCGGCGCGTCGACGAGGATGGTGGTGCCCAGGCCGCCGCCGTCGAGGATGGCCTCGCGCGGGCCTTCGATGGTCAGCGGCCGGGCGAGGTTGATCGGCCCTTCGTGCCGGCCCGGGCCGAGCACGAGCCGGTCGCCCGGCGTCGCCCGTGCGACGATGGCGGCGAGATCGTCACCCGCCGCCACCTCGATCGTCTCGGCCGGCGCGCGCACGGCCGTCATCAAGCCCGCGAGCGCGAGCATGAGCGTGACGACCGAGGCGCGCCGGAGCTTCACGGGTCAGGCCGCCCTGGGCTCGACCAGCATGCGCCCGCGCATCTCCATGTGCAGGGCATGGCAGAACCACTGGCAGTAATACCAGTGCACGCCGGGCCGATCGGCGATGAAGGTGACCGAGGCCGTGGCCTGCGGGGCGATCTCCATGGCGATGCCGTAATTGGAGAGGCAGAAGCCGTGGGTCAAATCGTCGATGTCGTCGATATTGGTGATGTAGACGGTCACCTCGTCGCCCTGTTTGACCGTGAACTTTTCCAGGCCGAACTGCGGCGCCATCG
>JAGREO010000071.1 GCA_020446525.1 Geminicoccaceae bacterium
TTCCTGCTGATCCGCCCGCAGCAGAAGAAGATGAAGGATCACCGCGCCCTGATCGAGGGCATCAAGCGCGGCGACCAGGTGCTCACCGCGGGCGGCATCGTCGGCAAGGTGACCAAGGTCGAGGACGCGATGCTGATGGTCGAGATCGCGCCCAACGTGCAGGTCAAGGTCGCCAAGGGCACCATCTCGGACCTGATCAACAAGCCGCAACCGGCCGGCCAGACACCGGGCGCCCCGGCCAACGACGCCGGCAAGCAGCAGGCGTCCGGCGGCTTTCTCGGCAAGCTGTTCAAGAAGTAGCGCGACCCGATGCTGCATTACCCGCGCTGGAAGATGATCACGGTCGCCGTGGTCCTCGCTTTCGGCCTGCTCTTCTCGCTGCCCAACCTGCTCGATCGCGAGACCGCGCGCGGACTGCCCGACTGGCTGCCCAAGAGCCAGATCAATCTGGGCCTCGACCTGCAGGGCGGCTCGCACCTGCTCTTGCAGGTCGAGGCGTCCGATCTGATCGCCGAACGGCTCGAGAACCTCCGCAACGAGGTGCGCCTCGCCCTGCGCAAGGCGCGCATCGGCCACCGGCAGACCGTGCGCGACGGCCAGCTGATCGTCTCGCTCACCGATCCGGCCCAGGAGGCGGCGGCGCTCGAGGCGATCGAGCCGCTGAACACCGATCTGGCGGCATCCGGCTTCGGCGGCCCCACGGCCAGGACCTACGACATCCAGGCGGCCGAGGGCGGCCGCATCCGCATCGCCATGACCGACACCGCGCGCGAGCAGCAGATCACCTCGGCGGTGACGCAGTCGATCGAGGTGGTGCGCCGCCGCATCGACGCCATGGGCACCCGCGAGCCGACCATCCAGCGCCAGGGCGACGACCGCATCCTGGTCCAGGTGCCGGGCGAGCAGAACCCCGAGCGCCTCAAGTCGCTGCTCGGCACCACCGCGCGCATGACCTTCCACCTCGTCGATCTCGACGCCAGCGTGCAGGATGCGCTGGCCGGCCGGGTGCCGCCCGGATCGATGCTGCTCGAGGCCGACGAGAGCAATCGCGGCGGGCCCGAACATTACGTGGTCGACCGGACGGTCGAGCTCTCCGGCGAGAACCTCGTCGACAGCCAGCCCACCGTCGACCAGAACAACATGCCGGCGGTCAGCTTCCGCTTCGACAATGCCGGCGCGCGCAAGTTCGGGGCGCTCACCCAGGAGCACACCGGCGCGCTCTTCGCCATCGTCCTCGACGACAAGGTGATCTCCGCACCGCGCATCCGCGAGCCGATCCTGGGCGGCAGCGGCATCATCACCGGCAGCTTCACCTTCGAGGAGGCCAACGAGCTGGCCGTCCTGCTGCGCGCCGGCGCACTGCCCGCACCCCTGACCATCCTCGAGGAGCGTACCGTGGGGCCCGATCTGGGTGCCGATTCGGTCGCCGCCGGCGAGATCGCCAGCGTCATCGGGCTGGTCGCCGTCATCGCCTTCATGGGCATCTACTACGGCACCTTCGGCTGGTTCGCCAACGTCTCGCTCATCGCCAACATCGTCCTCATCCTGGCCTCGATGTCGGTGCTGCAGGCGACGCTGACCCTGCCCGGCATCGCCGGGATCGTGCTCACCATCGGCATGGCGGTCGACGCCAACGTGCTGATCTTCGAGCGCATCCGCGAGGAGGTGAAGCGCGGCCGCACGCCCTTGGCCGCGACCGACACCGGCTTTGCCGAAGCGATGCGCACGATCATCGACGCCAACGTCACCACGCTGATCGCCGCCGTCATCCTCTTCCAGTTCGGCACCGGGCCCATCAAGGGCTTCGCCGTCACGCTCTCGATCGGCATCGCCACCTCGATGTTCACCGCCATCATGGTGACCCGCCTGCTCATCATGTGGTGGTTCTCGCGCCACCGCGCCGCACCCGTGCCGCTCTAGCCCGCCGGAACCCCAGCCCATGCGCTCCTTTCGCCTCGTTCCGGACGACACTCACGTCGACTTCATGCGCTACAGGCTGGTGTGCCTGCCGGCCTCGCTCGCCGCCATCCTGCTCTCGCTGCTGCTCGTCTTCTGGCCGGGGCTGAACTACGGGATCGATTTCGAGGGCGGCCTGCTCATGGAGGTCGAGACGCCCGCGACCCCCGATCTGGGCGAGATGCGCGACCGGCTGGGCGCGCTCGACCGGGGCGGCGTGGCGCTCCAGGAATTCGGCGCGCCCAACGACATCCTCATCCGCCTCCAGTTGAAGGAAGAGGGCGAGGCGGCGGTGCAGGAGGCGGTCACCGCGGTCAAGAGCGAGCTCGAAGAGATGTTCGGCGAGGGCGTCTCCTACCGCCGGACCGAGGTGGTCGGCCCCAAGGTCAGCGAGGAACTGCTCACCGACGGGCTCCTGGCCATCGCCATCTCGATCGTCGCGGTGCTGATCTACATCTGGTTCCGCTTCGAGTGGCAATACGGCCTGGGTGCGGTGGCGGCCCTGCTGCACGACACCTTCACCACCATCGGCCTCTTCGCGCTCACCGGTCTGGAGGTGAACCTCTCGACCGTCGCCGCCGTACTCACCATCGTCGGCTATTCGCTCAACGACACCGTCGTCGTGTTCGACCGGGTGCGCGAGAACGTCCGCCGCTACAAGAGCATGCCGATGCTCGAGCTGCTCGACCTCTCGATCAACGAGACGCTGGCCCGCACGCTGATGACCAGCCTGACCACGCTGCTGGCGCTCGTCGCGCTCTGGGCCTTCGGCGGCGAGGTCATCCGCGGCTTCACGCTGGCGATGATCTGGGGCGTGCTGGTCGGCACCTATTCGACCGTCTACATCGCCACGCCGGTGCTGGTCTATCTCGACCTGCGCAGCAATGCCGGCACGGCCGACGGCGCCGACAAAACCACCCCCGGCAAGCCCGCCCCCCGACCCACCGGCGGCGGCTGAACCCCCGACCGGGAGGGGACGATCATGGAAGCCAGGCCCGATCCCACCGGCGACCGGCTGCTGATCGCCGGCTACGACGAGAAGGGCTTTCGCCTGCGCGGCGAGATCGTCGCCGGCCGCCACGACGGCCCCCTGTTGCTGCACGCCCGCTCGGTCCTCACATGGGACGGCACACTGACCGCCGAAGCCCTGACCGCTCTCGTCTCCGTGCAACCGCCGATCGAGCTCGTCCTCTTCGGCACCGGCACCCGCCTGCAGCCGCTGCCCGCCACCCTGCGCCGGGATCTGCGCGCCCGCGGCATGGCCGTCGAGCCGATGGCCACCCCCGCCGCCTGCCGCACCTACAAC
>JAGREO010000072.1 GCA_020446525.1 Geminicoccaceae bacterium
TCGTCTGCGGCTTGCCGGGCGCCTGCAGGGTGACGAGGACGGCGGCCGGCCGGGCCGGGGCAGCCTGGGTGTTTGTATCGTGAGTGTATCGTACCACCACGCAATCCCTTGCGTCGTGGTGCACCCACAGCTACTCTCAGCCGGTGTTAACCCTTGGAAAGCTTGCGCTTTCCATTCGTTGACATCGTAGGGGTCACAGGTTCAATCCCTGTCGCGCCCACCATCGAAGCCGTTGCCCGGCGAAGTCATGCCGCCCGGCGAAGCCATAACCTCCGTTGGGCGAAGATCAAGGCTGCAGGCGCATCGACGGACCGGATTTCCCGGTTTCGGCCCCGCTTCGGCTCGGTCGATCGCATCTCCTCCATCCGAAAAAACGGTCGGTCGGCGTGCCTTGTCGCAGGTGCGGGTCTGGTATAGTGCATGGCACCTCGATCGGCCGGTGGTTCGATCCCGGCCGCGCGAATTTTGGGAGGAGATGAACATGTCGCTCGTCGACGAGGGTCTTTCGCGCCGTCGCTTCACCGTGGGCGCGCTGCTCGCCGCCGGCACCGCCGGTCTGCCGATCATGGTCAAGGCCCAGGAGGGCAAGACCGTGGCGCTGCTGTTCGACAGCATGGTCTCGCCGTTCTGGGTCTCGGGCATCGAGATCATGCGCGAGGAGGCGAAGAAGCGGGGCTGGCAGACGCTCGAGGCGATCTCGGATTTCGACGACAATCGCCAGTTCGAGCAGGTGCGCGCGATGATCGAGCGCCAGGTCGACGGCATCCTGATCATCCAGACCGACGCCAATGCCGTCATTCCGGCGATCCGCGCGGCCAACGAGGCCGGCATCCCGATGGTCCACTTCAACCGTCCGCCGGCCGAGAGCGACGCCTATTCGGTCGCCATCCAGGCCGACAACCGCAAGATCATGGCCGACACGGTGCAGTTCCTGGTCGACGAGGCGCAGAAGATGGGCGGCGCCTACAAGGCCTGCCTGCTGATCGGCGATCTCGGTGACGTCAACGCCATCCAGCGGCGCGACGGCTTCTTCGACGTGGTCGACCAGCATCCCGATCTGATCGAGGTGGTGGCGCGGGTCTCGACCGAGTGGAACGCCGACAAGGCGTTCGCCGGCCTGACCAACGCCCTGCAGGCCAATCCCGACATCAACTTCCTCGTCACCTCCTCGGACTTCATGCACCCGCAGATCGAGCAGGCGCTGAAGATTGCCGGCAAGTGGCACAAGCGCGGCGAGGAGGGGCACGTCCTGTTCGGCGGCTTCGACGGCGATGCCGGCGCCTATCAGCGTCTGGTCGACGGCTATCTCGACGCCTGCGGCGTGCAGAACCTGTTCCTCGAGGTGGACATGGCGTTCGACGCGTTCGAGCAGCTCTGGGCCGGCGAGAAGCCGCCCAAGCTCCTGCTCGATCCGGGCTTCGTCATCACCCAGGACAATCTCGAGGAGGTGCGCGACGAGATGTGGGGCTACATCGTGTGGCAGCAGGAGAACAAGTAGCGCGCAGGTCGCGTCGGACCGGTGCCCCTGCGTCGCCGGTCCGTTTTCTTCAACTTCGGGCTTCGACTTCGGGCTGTACATCGGAGCGACATGGCTGAGCGACACCTCGGGACCGGTCCGTGAGGGGTGAGGTGGCCGATCGGGCGGTGTCCGAAAGCGGCCGCGCGCGGCCGCGCGCGGCCATGGCGCCCTGGCTCGAGCGGCTGGTCCTTTCCGAATATCTCGTGTTCTACCTGACAGCCGTCTATTTCCTGATCGTCTGGCCGATCGTCCCGCAGATCGCCAGCCTCAGCTCGCTCTACAACATGGCTACCGATCTGCTGCCGCTTCTGGTCGTCGCCATCGGCCAGACCTTCGTGCTGATCGTCGCCGGCATCGATCTCTCGGTGACCAGCATCATCGCTCTGGCCAGCGTCGTGGGCGCTTCGGTGATGACCGCGGACGGCGGCTATCTGGCCGGCAGTCCGTTCGCCGTGCCGGCGGGCATCGTGACCTTTCTCGCGGTCGGCGGGCTGGTCGGCTGGTTCAACGGCTGGTGCTGCACCCGGCTCGGGATGCCGCCGATCATCGTCACCCTGGTGGGTCTGATGTTTCTCTCCGGTGTCGCCATCTGGTACACGACCGGTCACACCGAGACCTCGAGTATCGCCGGACTGCCCAGGAGCTTCGTCGTCATCGGCCAAGGCAGGGCGCACGGCGTGCCGCACGCTCTGTGGGTGGCTCTGGCGGTCGGGATCGCGGCTCATCTGCTGTTGCGCCACACCGTCTTCGGCCGGTGGCTCTTCGCCATCGGCATCAACCGCAAGGCCGCCGAAGTGTCGGGCGTGCCGGTCGACAAGGCGATCTTGTGGGCTTTCGTCATCTCCGGTGTGTGCGCCGCAATCTCCTCGATTCTCTATACCGGCCGCCTGGAGACGGGCACGCCGGTGATGGGCGAGCGGATCCTTCTCGACATCATCGCCGCCGTGGTGATCGGCGGCACCAGCCTTTCCGGCGGCAAGGGCAAGATCGTCTGGACCCTGGGCGGGGTGCTCTTCCTGGTCGTCATCGACACCAGTCTCAAGCTGCTCGGCATGTCGCTGTTCGTCGTCTTCGCGGTCAAGGGGGCGGTCATCCTGTTCGCCGCGATCATCGACGCGATGCGCCAGCGCATCGTGCAGCGGGGCTGAGCGGGATGCGACACGGTCGGGAAATACTGCGCGTGGAGGGCCTCTCGAAGAGCTTCTTCGGCGTACGGGTGCTGCACGGTATCGATCTCGTCCTGCGCGAGGGCGAGACACTGGGGCTGGTCGGCGAGAACGGCTCGGGCAAATCGACGACGATGAACATTCTGGGCGGTATCCATCCGCCCGAAGCGGGCTCGCTGATGCTCGACGGCAAACCATACCGGCCGGCCGGCCCGCGTGACGCGCTTCGCGCGGGTCTGGCGTTCATCCATCAGGAGCTCAACCTCTTTGAAAATCTGAGCATCGAGGAGAACATTTTCGTCAGCGACTTCCCGCGCCGGTTTGCGAAGCTGCCGTTGATCGACCGCCGCCGGATCGGCGAGCGGACGCGTGAGCTGCTGGCGATGGTCGATCTGCCGCATCCGCCTTCGACGCCGGTCTCGCGGCTCAGCCAGGGCGAGCGGCAGCTCGTCGAGATCGCCAAGGCCCTGAGCTCGGATGCCCGGATCATCCTCTTCGACGAACCGACCACATCGCTGACCCGGCGCGAGACGGAAAAGCTCTTCGAGATCATGGCGCGGCTCGAGGGGCAGGGCATCGCGCTGATCTATATCAGCCACATTCTGGGCGACGTGCTGCGCGTCTGCGATCAGATCGCGGTGCTGCGCGACGGCCATCTCGTCGGATCGGGACCGCGCGCCGAGATGACGGTGGAAAGGCTGATCTCGATGATGGTCGGCAGGCGGATCGATAGCCTCTTCCCGCCACGCACCACCGCCGCGGGCAGCGAACCGGCGCTCGAGGTCGAAGGCGTGAGCCAGCCGGGCGTGGTGCACGAGGTGAGTTTCACGCTGCACCGGGGCGAAGTGCTGGGTGTGGCCGGGCTCATGGGTGCCGGACGATCGGAGCTGGCACGTATTCTCTTCGGCCTCGATCCGCACGAGCGTGGCACGGTGCGGGTGGGCGGCGTGACCCTGGAGGAACTGTCGCCGGAGGTCTGCATGCGCCACGGCATGGCGTTCCTGACCGAGGACCGTCGCGGCGAAGGTCTGCTGATGGAGGCCAGCATCGCCGACAATGCGGCTCTGCCCTCGTTGCGCGACTATGCCACTGGAAGGACGGGCTGGATCGATGCCGGCCGCTTGCGCACGGACGTGACCGAGGTCGCCGAACGGGTGCGGATCAACGCGACGGACTACGCCTCGATGCTGGTCAAGAATCTTTCGGGCGGCAATCAGCAGAAAGTGGTGATCGCCAAATGGCTGCTGCGGCGGCCCGAGGTCTTCATTCTCGACGAGCCGACCCGCGGCATCGACGTCGGCGCCAAATACGAGGTCTACAAGATCGTCGATCAACTGGTCGCCGACGGTGCCGCCGTTCTCTTCATCTCCTCCGAGATGGAGGAGCTGATCGGCATGTGCGACCGCATCATGGTCATGAACCGCGGCGAGATCACCAAGATCCACCATCGCGACGCCTTCGACAGTGAGCACATTCTCGAGACGGCGATGCGCACCGACCTCGTCGGACAGGCCGTCCCGTGACCGGGGGGCGCCGCGTGGCGCTGATGGCCCTCAAGAACGCGCCGGCGATCGCGTTCGCCGTCGTGCTGGTGGTGTTCGCCCTCCTGTCCGACCGTTTCCTCACCGTCGCCAATTTCACCAACATTGTCACCCAGGCGTCGCACGTCGCGATCATGGCGATCGGCATGACCTTCGTGCTGCTGACGGCCGGCATCGACCTTTCGGTCGGCGCGGTGATGTATGTCTGTGTGGCGGTCCTGGCCCTCCTGTTCGGCGACCTGCCGGTGCTCGTGGCCTTTCCGCTGGTCGCCCTGCTGGGCCTGGCGCTCGGTGCGGTGAACGGCTTCTTCGTCGTGCAGTTGCGCGGCCTGCATCCCTTCATCATCACGCTGGCGACGCTGTTCATCCTGCGCGGT
Source organism: Geminicoccaceae bacterium (assembly GCA_020446525.1). Taxonomy (GTDB): domain Bacteria; phylum Pseudomonadota; class Alphaproteobacteria; order Geminicoccales; family Geminicoccaceae; genus JAGREO01. The sequence goes on from JAGREO010000072.1 coordinate 4,604, forward strand.
ATCGCCTTGTGGATGACCGATACCCGCATGGTGTTCGTCGCCGAGCCGATCATGAGCCTCGGGCGGACGAGTTATCTGGGTGTGCCCTGGGCTATCTGGATGTTCGCCGGTGTCTTCCTCTCGGCGTGGATCGTACTGCGGCAGACGCCGTTCGGCCGGCAGATCTATGCCGTCGGGCAGGATCCGGCGGCGGCCGCCAAGGCCGGCATCGACGTCCCGCGGGTGCTGTTCGCCGTCTATTGCATCTGCGGCCTGTGCGCGGCCCTGGGTGGTCTCGTCTCGATCGCCCAGGTCGCGGCCGCCTCCTCGACCTTCGGCTTTCAAAAGGAGTTCCCGGTCATCGCCGCTGCGGTGCTGGGCGGAACCAGTCTGTTCGGCGGCCGCGGCGGCGTGGTCGGCACGATCTTCGGCGCGATCCTCATCCAGACGGTCGAGAACGGGCTGGTGATGACCAACGCCAATCCCTATCTCTATCCGCTGGTGACCTCGGCCATCATCTTCTTCGCCGTGCTGGTCGACAGCCAGCGCTCGCGCATCCTGGATGCGATGAACCGGCGCAAGATCAGGGTGGAGTAGAGGTCCGCACACCGCCGCCCTGTGAGGATTCGTGAGCGAACCACCGACCCCCTTCAGGACACCGGCACTCACCATCTTCGCCTGGTCGATCGGTGCGTGCTTCCTCGTGGTGCTCGCGCTGGCGGGCCTGGCGCTGCTGGCCGACGCCGGCGGTTCCTGGATGCCCTATGTCTACGCTATCGTCGGCTGTCTGCTGCTGGCGCCGGGCTCGGCCCTCTATCTTCACCTCGAATGGCACCGCATCCGCAGCGATCAGGTCAATCGCGCCACGCTCGTCGCCGGCGCGACGCCGGTGATCTTCCTGCTCATGGCGTTGCCGCTGGCCTTTCTCGTCTATGTCTTCGGCGGTTCCGGCGCCGGCTGAGCGCGCCGGAACCGTCGGTCAGTAGCGCGGTCGGCCGCCGATCCAGCCGGGTCGGTGCTTGCGCATCTCCGACGTGTCGTCGCGGGCGGTGAGCCCCGCCTCCCGGTAGTTGCGATGGAGGCGCGCCAGGGCCGTGCGGTCGAGGGTCACACCGAGGCCGGGCCCCTCGGGCAGGCGCAGGCGGCCGCCTTCGATCGCCAGTTTGCCGCCCTCGATCACCTCGTCGGTCTGCCAGGGATAGTGGGTGTCGCAGTCATAGGTGAGGTTGGGGGTGGCGGCGGCGAGGTGGGCCATGGCGGCGAGGCTGATGCCCAGATGCGAGTTGGAATGCATGGAAAGGCCGATGCCCCAGATGGCGCAGATGCGGCCGAGCTCGCGGCTCGCCTGCAGACCGCCCCAGTAATGATGGTCCGAGAGGATCACGCGGACGGCATCCTGGGCGATCCCGGGCGGCAGATGATCGTCGGCGACGACGCACATGTTGGTGGCGAGCGGCAGCGAGGTGGCTTTCTGGATCACCGCCATGCCAGGGATGCCGATGGTCGGATCCTCGAGATATTCCAGGAGCTCCTCGAGCTCGGGCAGGAGCTTCAGCGTGGTGTGCACGTGCCAGCCGCCATTGGGGTCGATCCGCAGCGGGGCATCGGGAAAAGCGCCACGCAGAGCCCGAAGGCCGGCGATCTCCTCCTCCGGGTCGAAGACGCCCGCCTTGAGCTTGAGCGCGTCGAAGCCGTAGAGCTCGACCATGCGCCGGGCTTCGTCGACGAGTTGCTCGGGGGTGAGCACCTCACCCCAGACATCGTCCTCACCGGCTCCGTGATGCCGGCCGAACTTGTAGAAGAGGTAGGCGGAGAAGGGCACCTCATCGCGCACCTGCCCGCCCATCAGGTCGACGACGCGCCGGCCCGTGGCCTTGCCGAAGGCGTCCCAGCAGGCGACCTCGATGGCCGCCACCACCCGGGGCAGCCGCCGCTCTCCTCCGTCCTCGGGCACCGTTTCACGGCCGAAATGCCAGAGCGCGTTCAAATCCATCACGTCGCGACCGATCATCTTCGGCGCCAGCGCTTCGATGCCGCCGACGACCGACCGACTGCCGTAGGATTCGCCCAATCCGACGATGCCGCCCTCGATCTCGACTTCGATGATGCTGCGCAGCGCCATCGGCTGATGGCAGCCGGAGACGTTGAGCAGCGGCGGGTCGTCGAAGGCGATGGGCGTGACGCGGATATCTTCGATTCGATGGCAGGTCATGATCGCTCTTTTCTCGGTGCCACGCCCGGGCGGCGTGTGCGGGTGGCGATGCCGGATCGACGGCGGCGCTCAGCCCACACGGTGGGCTTCGATATAGTCGAGGTCGAGCGCCTGCCCGAGGCCGGGCTCGTCGCGCAGATGGACGCAGCCCTCCTCGTCCATCTCGTCGTCGATGCGCTTCTGGTAGGCGCGCGGCTTCTCGTAGTCGACGAAGGGGTGCAGCAGGCCGCGTTCGTAGTAGGTGGTGTTGGCGATGGCACCGCAGAGCGCCAGGTTGCCGGCGCCCGTGCCGTGGATCTCGCAACTCATGCCGAAGCTCTCGGCCATGTGCGCGATCTTCATCGAGGGGCCGATGCCGCCCACGTCCCAGACGCCCGTGCGGATCATGTCGCAGGCACCTCCGGCCGCCCACTCGCCCCGCGTCCAGTGCTTGCCGGTCATGCTCTCGGGTCCGAGGATGTTGAGATCCGGCAGGTTCGAGGAGAGCCACCGGTAGGAGGAAAGCGACGCCTCCTCCATGCACTCCTCCATCCAGAGGAACTTCAGCTCCTCGAGCCGGCGGCCGAGCCAGAGGCTGTCGGCCCGCGAATACCAGTGGTTGGGGTCGAGCATCAGCGGCACGTCGGGCCCCACGGCCTCGCGCACGGCCGCGCAGGCGGCGTAGTCCATCTTCGGGTCGGGGGCACCCGGAACCGGCGGCATCCAGGTGTGCAGCTTGACCGCCTTGTAGCCGCGCTCGAAGACCAGCCACGCGGCGAACCGGCCGTAATCCTCGGGTGTGGCGAGGCCGCCCTCGATGTCGTCGCCGCACATGGTCGAGCCGTAAGCCCGGATCTTCTCTCGGTAGCCGCCCAGCAGCTTCCAGACAGGCTGGCCCGTCTTTCTGCCGACGAGATCCCACAAGGCGAGGTCGACGGCAGCGAGCAGGCGATCGGTCAGCCGGCCGGCCGAGCCGCGCTGCCATTTGTAGAGGGCGCGCCAGAGCTGTTCGTGGCGCATCGGATCGGCGCCCGTGAGCACCGGTCGCACGAACTGCGTCAGGAGCGGCTCCGCCACGTCGGCCGGCGCTGCGATCACCCGACCGGTCGTGCCGTCGTCGCAGGAGATCACCAGCATGGCACCCGTGGTGTCGGTCCAGGGACCCGGATGGCCGTGCCCGTCGCTGTCGTGGCAGGTGTCGGTCGGATAGGTGAAGCGGATCGCTTCGATCGTCTCGATCTTCATGCCTGTTCCACGTAGCGATGGCGCTTCTTCTCGCCGCGCACCCGCGGGTCGGGATGAGGCACGGCCGAGAGCAGCGAGCGGGTGTAGGCATGGTCCGGTGCGGCGCAGACGGTCTCGGTCTCGCCGGTCTCGACGATGCCGCCCTTGTACATCACGGCGATGCGGTCGCAGAAATAACGGATCACGCCGATGTCGTGGCTGATGAAGACGAAGGAGAGATCGAGCCGTTCCTGCAGGTCGAGCAGCAGATCGAGCACCTGCGTGCGGATCGAGACGTCGAGGGCCGAGGTCGGCTCGTCGGCGACGATGACCTTGGGGTCGAGGGCGATGGCCCGGGCGATGCCGATGCGCTGGCGCTGGCCGCCGGAAAAGGCGTGCGGGTAGCGCTCCATCGACGCGGCGGGCAGGCCAACCATCTCCAGCAGCTCGCCGACTCGGCGGGCGAGGTCGCGGCCGGACAAGAGCCCGGCGACCAGGAGCGGCTCGCCGATCACCTGCTGCACCGTCATGCGCGGGTTGAGCGAGGCGAAGGGATCCTGAAAGACCATGCGGATTTCACGGCGGATGCGTGTCAGGGCGGCGCGGTCGAGCGCCGTCAGGTCGACGGCCTCGCCGCTCCTGGTTTCGTAGCGGATGGTGCCGCCCGACGGCTCCAGCACCCGCAGGATGCAGCGCCCGAGCGTGGTCTTGCCCGAGCCGCTTTCGCCCACGACACCGAGATTCTCGCCGGCGCGCAGCCTCAGGTCCAGATCGCTCACAGCCTTGAGGGTGGAGCGCTTGCGGCCGAACCAGCCCGACGACAGGTGAAAAACCTTCTCCAGACCGTCGATGTCGAGCACGGCCGCGCCGGGCGGCTTGGCCGCGCGCATGGCCAGCCGGCGACGGGAGGGGCGATCGAGGGCCTTGACCGCATCGATGAGCATGCGGGTATAGGCGTGCTCCGGGCGCTCGAAGATGGCGAAGACGTCGCCGCGCTCGACCAGCTTGCCGTGGCGCATGACGACGATCTCGTCGGCGATCTCGGCCACCACCCCCATATCGTGGGTGATGAACATCACCGCCATGCCGTGACTCTGCTGCAGGCGCCTGATCAGGTCGAGGATCTCCGCTTGGGTCGTCACGTCGAGGGCGGTGGTCGGCTCGTCGGCGATCAGGATCGAAGGATTGCAGGCGAGCGCCATGGCGATCATCGCCCGCTGGCGCATCCCGCCCGAATATTCGAAGGTGTAGCGGTCGATCGCGCTCTCGGGGTCGGGGATCTCGACCTGACGCAACAGGTCGATGGTGCGCCTGCGGGCGTCGCGCCTCGAGGTCGCGCCGTGCAGGCGGATCGACTCGCCGATCTGGTCGCCGATGGTGTGGACCGGCGAGAGGGAACTCATCGGCTCCTGGAAGATCATCGCGACGTCGCGGCCGCGGATGGCGCGGATGGCCGACGAACGCGGGTTCAGTCGGGCCAGATCGACGGTGTCGTCCGCACCGGCACCCTTGGCGGTCCGGTGCCGGTGCAACAGGATTTCGCCTTCAACCAGACGGCCGGGCTGGTCGACGATCTGCAGGATCGACCGGGCGGTGACGCTCTTGCCCGAGCCGCTCTCGCCGACGACGCAGAGCGTGCGTCCGGCGTGCAGCTCAAAGCTGACGCCGTCGACCGCCCGGAACGGCCCGGTCCGAAGCGGAAACTCCGTCACGAGGTTTCTGACCTCGAGCACCGGCTCTCCGGTCGTCGGCCGGCCGGTCATCGGCCCGATTGCGCATAAGGGTCGGCCGCGTCGCGCAGGCCGTCGCCGAGGAAGTTGAGGGCGAGTACCGCGACCACGACGAAGACGCCGGGGATGAAAAGCCACGGCGCCTGGGCGATCGAGCGGATGTTTTGCGCCTCCTTCAGGAGCACGCCCCAAGAGATGATGGGCTGCTGCAGGCCGAGGCCGAGAAAGGAGAGGGAAGTCTCCGCCAGGATCATCAGCGGGATCGCCAGCGTTACCGAGGCGATGATGTGGCTGGCCATCGACGGCAGCATGTGGCGGAAGATGAGGCGCTTCTCCGAGCAGCCGTCGAGTGTCGCCGCGGTGACGAAATCCTCAGTCCTGAGGGCCAAAAAGCGGCCGCGGACGACCCGGGCCAGCTCGGTCCAGCCGATCAGCGAGAGGATCAGCGTGATGGCGAAATAGCGTTGCAGCGCCGTCCAGTCCGCCGGCAGCGCCGCCGCCAGCCCGAGCCAGATGGGAATGGTCGGCAGCGACAGAACGAATTCGATGATCCGCTGGATCACCATGTCCACCGTGCCGCCGTAATAGCCGGATATCCCGCCGAGCGTAAGGCCCAGCAGCAGGCTGACCAGAACGCCCACCAGGCCGATCGACATGGAGATGCGGGTGCCGTGCAGGGTGCGGCTGAGCATGTCGCGGCCGAGCCTGTCGGCGCCGAAGAGATAGAACCGCCGGCCCTGTTCCTCCGGCACCAGCAGCCGGGTTTCGAGGGCGAACAGGCCCCACAGGGTGTAGGGTTCACCACTGCCGAGGAAATCGAGACGGATGCGCTCGCCCTCGAGCGGCACGTAGGTCTGTTGCAGGGTGAACTTGTCGCGCTCAAGCTTGTAGTCCTGTACCCACGGGTTCAGCCGCCAGCTTCCGTCTTCGGCGGTGTCGACGAAGTGGATCCGTTGCGGCGGGTGGTAGACGTCCCTGGCGCGCGCGGCCTGCGGATCGAAGGGCGCGAAGAACTCGGCGAACAGCGCGATCAGGTAGAGCAGGATGACGATGGTGAGGCCGATCATCGCCAGCCGGTGACGGCGGAACGACCACCACATCAGCCGCCATTGCGATGCCACCTCGGTATGTGCGTGCGCCCGCGGATCGACGACCGTCGCCATCAGCGATACCGCACGCGCGGATCGACCAGCGCCAGGAGGATGTCCGAGACCAGCATGCCGACGACCGTCAGACAGCAGAGCAGAAGGATGAAGGCGCCGGCCAGATACATGTCCTGCGCCAGCAGCGCCTGCAGCAGGAGCGGCCCGGCCGTCGGCAGCGAGAGCACGAAGGCGGTGATGACGGCACCCGAAATCAGTTGCGGAAATGCCCAGCCGATGGTCGAGATGAAGGGATTGAGCGCCAGTCGCACGGGATATTTCACCAGCAGTCGGAACTCCGAAAGGCCCTTGGCGCGGGCGGTGGTGACGTAGGGCTTGTTGAGCTCGTCGAGCAGGTTGGCGCGCATGATGCGGATCAGGCTGGCGGTCGCACTGGTGCCGAGGATGACCACCGGCACCCAGATGTGGGTCAGAAGATCCACGAACTTGCCCCAGGACCAGGGAGCCGCTTGATAACGGTCGGAGAAGAGACCGCCGACGTCGGTGCCGAAATGGACGACGCCGATATACATGAGCACCAGGGCCAGAAGGAAATTCGGCGTGGCGAGCCCAATGAAGCCCAGCGTGCTCACGATATAGTCACCGATGGAATATTTGCGCACGGCCGAGTAGATGCCGATCGGAAACGCCAGTGCCCAGGTGAACAGCAGCGTCGAGACGGCAAGGCAAACCGAGAGGCCCATGCGTTCCCAGATCAGCCCGGAGACCGGCTGCTGCCATTCAAACGAGATGCCGAAATCACCCTGCAGCACTCCGCTGATCCATTTCCAGTACTGGACGAGGAACGGCTGATCGAGTCCGTAGCGGGTGCGCAACGCGTCCAGCCGCTCGCTGTCGACGACGTCGCCCGAAGCCGCCAGGGTCGCGGCGAAGGTCGTGAGATAGTCGCCGGGCGGTGCCTGGATCAGCGCGAAGGCGACGATCGACACGGCGAAGAGAAAGGGGATCGCCCAGAGCAGCCGCTTGAGGATGAAGGCGGCCAGCATGACGGCTCAGTGGCTCCCTCGATGCGCCGGCCAGGGATAGGGCCGCCGCCAGCCCGAACGGTGTGCCGGGTGATCGGGCGTCATGGTGAGGTAGGGGTAGCGCCGATCCTCGTTCGAAGCGAGGATGGCCCGATGAACGGCCCGCGCCAGCTGCCGGTCGAGCCTTTCGCGATGGGCCGCATGGCTCGACGCCTCGATCAGGTTCGCCCGCTCGCGCGGATCTTCCTTCAGATCGAACAGCGTCGCCGTCCCGTCCGCATAACGCGCCAGCCTGAAACGGCCGTCGTCCAAAGCGAATCCGTGGCTGGTCGCACCGAGCACGTGCGTGCGCACCTCGCCTGCATCGAGGCCGATGCCGGGCAGCACGACCGAATCGGTGCCGCTCGCATGGTCGATACCGGCGAGCGCCAGGAAGGTGGCGAAGAGATCGGTGATGGTCACGGTCTCGCGCACCCGCGTTCCCGCCGCGGCACCCGGGCGGCGGACGATCAGCGGCACGTGTATCGATGGTTCGAAGAACAGCGATTTGCCCAGATAGCCGAAATCGCCGACGAAGTCCCCGTGGTCCGAGGCGAAGACGACGACGGTGTTTTCCGCCAGTCCCTTGCGTTCGAGTGCTTGCAAGATCGCGCCGACCTGCTCGTCGATCATCTCGATCAGCGCACAGTAATGCGCACGCACGCGGCGCTTGTCGGCATCCGAAAAGGTCGAGAGGTCGACGCGGGACGATCCGCCGGCATGAGCCGCGATCAGTTCGGGCGCCAGCCGTTCCGTAGCGGGCGTCGGAGGCAGGGGTGGCGGCATGGCGGCCGGGTCGAAGCGTCGGGCTCGATCGGCCGGCGGATCGTAGGGATCGTGCGGCCCGGCGAAGCCGACCATCATCATGAACGGCCGGTCTTCGTCGTACTCGTCGACGAAACGAGCCGCCTCCCGGCCGACGAAGACGTCGACCTGATGCTCGTGAGGTATCGAACTGATCGCAGCCATGCGGTGCTCGGTGTAGCCTTCTTCCTCCCAGCCGCGCAGCTTCTTCAGGCCGTGACGCGCCAGATAGGCATGGTAGTCGTCCTCGATGTGTACGTGCCGCTTGTCCTCACAAGTGACGCGATGCTCGAAGCCTTCGGCGATGTCCCAAGGGATGAAGTGCATCTTGCCGATGGCCGCGGTGCGCCAGCCGACCTCCGCAAGGCGCGTGGCGAAGGTCGGCATGCCGCAGGCGTCGTGATCGGGGCGCAGCCAGTGATTGTTGGTGATCACACCGGTGGTCAGGGCGTTGCAGCCGGTCAGCAGGGCCGCGCGCTGCGGTATGCAGACCGGATGCGGCGCCAGCGCGCGCTCATAGAGCACGCCATCCGCCGCCAACCGGTCGATGTTGGGGGTTCGTGCGAACGCTGCGCCATAGCAGCCGACGAAATCCCATCGCAACTGGTCGGGGAAGAGAAAGACGATGTTCGGCCGGGCTTCTCCCACGGCACCTCACTCGGCGAAGAAATATTGTTGAGGCAAGGTCGGTGCCGGCGTCGGATAGTCGAACGAGGAGGGCATCGAACCGGGCACGTTCCGCAGTCTGTCGCCGACGATGCCGTAGCGTGGCAGGTCGGTGCTCGTGCCGATGACTTCGAACTGATCGGCAGCGATGTCGGCGATCTCGTGGACGACCCGCTTGTACTCGTCGAACGTCACGGCAGCGCGCGCCTCGTCGTTGAGAGCCAGACGCTTCTTGACGTGTCCGGGCGGCTCGACGCCCTGTTTGCCGTCGCTGGTCACCCATTTCCACCAGCCGATGCCGTAGCGCGCACCCTGCCAGATCGGCACCATCTCCTGCAGCAGCGTGCCCTGCTGCCAGCCGGCATTGGCGGGCCAGACCGCCCAGTCGTGATCATAGTTGGACGACACGCGCTCGAAGAAGAAGGAGCGCTCGATGCTGTTGATCTCCATGTCGATGCCGAGCTTCTCCCAATCCTGTGCCGTCAGCTCGAGCAGATCGAGCGCCTCGGTGAACAGGGTGGGAATGACGTCAACCTTGAATGCGACGCGGCGGCCGCTCGGCAACAGGCGAAAGCCTTCGGCATCGCGGCGGCTCAAGCCGAGGTCGTCGAGCAGGGCGTTGGCGGTCTCCGGGTCATAGTCGAGAAACTGCGTGGCGATGCGCTCGTGGAAGAGAGGGCTGTCCCTGTACGGGCCGTACTGCCAGGGCTCGCCCTGGCCCAGCAGGGCGATGTCGATCATTCGCTTGCGGTCCATGCCGAGCGACAGAGCGACGCGGAAATCCTTCTTGTTGAAGAGGTCTCGAAGCTCCTCGTCCTTGTGGTTCAGGTTGGGCTGCAGGAGCAGCAGGGTGCCGCCGGTCGAATAGGTCTCAAAGAAGTCGTAGCCGCCGGCTTCACGGTTCTGGGCCAGGACGGGCCGATCGGCCGGGTTGTCGAGGTGGCGGGCCTGCAGATCGATGCGTCCGGCGATCGCTTCCAGGATGACGGCCTGGCTGTCGCTCATCACGGTGTTGGTGATGGCGTCGATATAGGGGAGTTGATTGCCTTCGGTATCCACCTGCCAGAAGTAGGGATTGCGCTCGAGCGTGACCCGCGTGGCGCCGCCGGCATAGGGTTCGACGATCACCCAGGGATCGAGCGTCGGCTTGTCGGGATTGCCCCAGCGGGCGGGAATTTCGATGTCGCCGCATTTGTTCTGAAAGAGCGTCGGCCAGTCCGGAACGTTCTCCGCCTTCAGCAGTGCCTCGATGTCGTCGGCATGATCCGGATGGAACTGCCCGCAATAGTGCCTGGGGTGCAGCACCGGATGTTGGCCTCGCGGTGAGGCCAATTCGGCGGGGAAGCTGCCGAAGGGTGCGGCAAAGGTGAAGCGGACGGTGACGTCGTCGATTTTTTCGACCGCCACCGGTTCACCGCCGATGACGTAGCGTGCGGGCACCGGTCCGAAGTCGGGGTTCAGCATCAGATCGTCGACGTTGAAGAGGATGTCGTCGGCGCCGAAGGGGTGTCCGTCGGACCATTTCATGCCCGGCCGCAGGTGAAAGACGAAGGCACGGCCCTCATCCTCGACGTCCCAGCTCTCCGCCACGTTGGGCAGCGGCGCGGTCCAGTCGGCGTTCCAGCGAGTCAGCCCCTGCGGGCCGACGATGCGCAGGATGTTGTTGTGGTCGTTTGAACCGGCCAAGGCCCGTCGAAGCGTGCCGCCATAGCGGCCGATCTCGTCGACGGGGGCGATGATCTCGGGCCGCTCGGGCAGGCGCACCGCGAGCGGCGGGAGCTCGCCGGCAGCGACGCGCTCGGCCAGCATCGGCGCTTCGTGTTCTGCCGCCTCGACCGCGGCCGATGGAGCCATGGCACCCGCCAGCGCAAGCGCGAACCTGATCGAGCGGCTGTCGGCCATGTTCTACGTCCTCCCGGAGCGTGAAGATGGAGCGGACGGATGCCGCTCCATCTTTCTCGTACGTCGCGTCTACGGCGCCCAGTACCAGGTCTGCGGCAATGTCGGGGCCGGTGTCGGATAGTACCAGGAGCTCGGCATCGATTCCGGCACGTTCATCAGCTTGGTCTTGGTGATGCCGTAGGTCGGCAGCGCCTTGGAGACGCCCATGACCTCGAACTCGTCGGCGGCGATGGCGGCGATCTGGTGGATGATCTCCCGCCGTTTGTCCTGATCGACGGTGGCGCGGGCCTGGTCGTAGAGGCGCATGCGTTCCTTGATCGTCTCTGGCGGCTCCTGGCCGGACTTGCCGCCGGTCTTGTACCATTCGGACCATGGGATGCCCCAGCGCGAGTCGTGATGCACCGGCACGATCTGCTGCGGAATTTCGCCCGGCACCCAGCTTCCCTGTGCGCCCCAGACCGCGGCGTCGTGATCGTTGGCGACCGAGGTACGCTCGTAGAAGAAGGTGCGCTCGAGCGAATTGATGTCCATGTCGACGCCGATCTTCGCCCACTGCTGCTCGATCAGTTCGAGCATGTCGACGTGCTCGGGCTGCAGAGTGGGGATCACGTCGATCTGGAACTTGAGCGGCTTGCCGCTCGGCAACAGGCGCGTTCCCTCGGCGTTGCGCTCGGTCAGGCCGAGGCCGTCGAGCAAAGCGTTCGCCTCTTCCGGATCATATTCGAGATACTGCGTGCTCAGCTTCTCGAAATAGTTGGGATGGTCCTCGAACGGCCCCTGCTGCCAGGGCTCGCCCTCGCCCAAGAGGGCCGTATCGATGATCGCCTGCCGGTCCATGCCGAGCGACAGTGCGATGCGGAAGTCCTTCTTGTTGAACAGTTCGCGCAACTCGTCGTTCTTGCTCGTCAGATTGAGGTTGATGATCATGTTGGCGCCGCCGGGCGGGGCGGCCTCGACGAATTCGTAGCCGCCTTTCTCGCGGTTCTCGGCGAGCACCGGCCTGTTCGCCGCGGCATCGAGGTGGCGAATCTGAAAGCCGATGCCGCCGCCGATTGCCTCGAGCACCAGGCTCTCGACGTCCTGAGCAATGGGAGCTACCAGCTCGTCGATATAGGGCAATTGATTGCCCGCGGTGTCGACCTGCCAGAAATAGGGATTGCGCTCCATCACCACGCGCGTCGCGCCGCCGGTATAGGGCTCGGTCACCACCCAGGGGTCAAGCGTCGGTTTGTCGACATTGCCCCAGCGCGCGGGAATTTCGATGTCACCGCATTTGGCGAGGAACAGGTTCTGCCAGTCGGTAGCGTTGTTCTCCGCCACCGTCTTGTCGATGTCCTGGTTGTACTCGGGCATGAATTGCGAGCAGTAGTGTCTGGGATAGAGCACCGGGTGCTGGCCCAGCGGCGACGCCAGCTCGGCCAAAAAATCACCATAAGGGGCGGCGAAGGTGAACCTGACCGTGGTATCGTCGATCTTCTCGACGTCCACCGGCTTTCCGTCGGCCATGTAGCGCGGTGAGGTCGGTGCGAAATCCTCGTTGAGCACCAGATCCCGCATGTTGAACATGACGTCGTCGGCGGTGAAGGGTGCGCCATCTGACCACTTCATGCCTTCTCTGAGCTCGAACGTGAATTCGGTCGCGTCTTCGTTGACTTTCCAGGATTTGGCGACGTTCGGCACCAGCTCCAGATATTGCGGATCCCAGCGCACCAGACCCTGCGGCCCGACCATGCGCAGGATGTTGTTGTGATCGGAACTGCCGCGAAGCCCGAAGCGCCACTGGCCGCCATAGATGCCGATGCTCTCGAGCGGCTCGATGACTTCTGGCTCGGCGCCGACCCGTTCCTCGACAGGCGGAAGCGTGCCTGCTTCGACCATCTCCGCCAGTGCCGGAGCCTGCTGCAGCGCATGCGCATGGCCCGCCGCCAGCAGGACCATGCCGACCGCGGTGGCGGCCCCGGTCCGTCGCATCACATGCTCGACGCGGTACTTCATCGCCGTCTCGACCTCCCTCGTTGGCTCGTTGGTGACGACCGGCGCCGGGTCGTCCATCGCTCCCTCCCGCCGGCCTCGCCGCAGGGTTGGGGAACTGCCATGGGAGGACGATCGACGCCGGTCGGGGCTTTGTCAATCGGTCTCTGTGCAAGCGACCGATTTGTAATATATGTTCTTGACTTGTCGCTGTTGTTCGGGAATGGTACCGGCATGTTGGAGGCACCGGAAGACACCATTCGTCCACCCAGCGGTCAGAAGCTGGGTGACTGGATGTACGAGCGGTTGCTGGATCGCATCACGCAGGGCTTCTACGCACCGCAGGCGCGTCTGCCGAGCGAGATCGATCTCGCCGACGAGTTCGGCGTGTCCCGGCCGATCGTGCGCAAAGCCCTGGCGCGTCTGCGCAGCGACGGGCTGGTGGTCTCTCAGCAGGGCGCAGGCAGTTACGTGCAACGCGGCCCGGTCGACGTTCCGGAGCGTTTCTCGCCGCTGTCCAGCGTGTCCGACATCGAGCGCTGGTACGAGTTCCGCAGGCACATCGAGGGCGAGGCCGCGGCTCTGGCGGCCGAGCGTTTGACGGTCGAGACCCGCGCGGCCCTCGATCATACCTGGGCCGAATTCGCCGCCCGGGTCGATCAGGGCCAGTCGGCCATCGAGGAGGATCTGGCCTTCCACATGGCGATCGCCCGAGCCAGCGACAATCGCTTCTTCGCCGAGTGTCTCGGTCTGTTGCGCGAGCAGATGCTTCATGCGTTGAGTCTCGCGCGCGGCTTCGGCAGAAACCTCGGTGAAACCAATCTGGAGCACTCGCAGGAGGCGCATGCGCGCATCCGCGCGGCGATTTGTGCCGGCGATGCCGGGGCGGCGCGTGCGGCCATGCGGGATCACGTGGACGAAACCCGCAAGCGGGTGTTCGAAGGACCCCGAGGAGCCTGATCCGTGGACATCCATTGCGTCGTCGACAGCCACTCGAAAACCGGCGAGGGGGCCGTTTGGGACGAGCAAGATGGTCTGCTCTACTGGGTTGATATCCCCGATGGCCTCGTTCATCGCTACGACCCGCGCACAGGGACCAACCGGACCACCTCCGCGGGCGAACCCGTCGGCTGCCTCGCGGTGCGCAGGCAAGGCGGCCTCGTTCTGGCGACCAAGAGCGGGTTTCATCTCTTCGATGCGGATACCGGCGAGCGGACTCCTATTTGTGATCCCGAGGCGGACCGGCCCCACAATCGTTTCAACGACGGCGCCACGGACGGTCAGGGCCGGTTCTGGGCCGGAACGATGAAGAACAGCGGGCCGCCCGAGCCGGCCGGGCGGTTCTATCGTCTGGACGGCGATTTTCACTGCATGCCGTGGAAAGACGGCATCTTCACGACCAACGGCCTGACCTTCTCGCCCGACGGCCGCACGATGTATCATTCCGACAGCAATCCCCACGTGCGCACCATCTGGGCCTGCGACTACGACATCGACGACGGGATGCCGTCGAACGAGCGGGTCTTCTTCGACACACGGGTGGTGGCGGGACGGCCCGACGGCGGCACGGTCGATGCCGACGGCTGTTACTGGATGGCCGGTGTCGGCGGCTGGCAGCTCGTGCGCATCACCCCGGACGGCGCGATCGACCGCATCGTCGAAATGCCGATCGAGCGGCCGACCAAGCCGATGTTCGGTGGTGCCGACATGAAGACCCTCTTCGTCACCTCGATCGGCCAGAACCTGAGCGCGGGCAGCGAATCGCGGCAACCGCAGGCGGGCGGTCTCTTCGCCATCGAGGGGCTGGGCGTCCAGGGTTTCCCGCAGACCCGCTTCGCCGGCTGATCGCCGTGCGGATCACCGGCCTTCGTTCCTTCATGACCCGGGATCGCGATCGACCGCGCGTGCTCGTCGCGATCGACACCGACGAGGGAATCCGTGGTTGGGGAGAATGTTACAATCACGGGCCCGATCGGGCGCTGGCGCCGATCCTCGACTATCTGTTCGCCCAGATCGAAGGGCACGATCCGCGGCGGATCGAGTTTCTGATCCTCGCATTGATGCAGCAGCAGCGTTTTCCGCCGGGCGCCTTGGGCCTGGCGGCCATTTCCGCCGTCGACCACTGTCTATGGGACATATCGGCGAAGGCGCTGGGTGTACCGGTCTACATGCTTCTGGGCGGGCACGCGCGAGATCGGGTGCGGGTCTATCAGGGTGTCTACAGCGCGCCCGAACCCGAGGAACTGCGCGACCGGTGCATGCATCTGCGCGAGCGTCACGGCCTGACCGCCTTCAAGCTCTCGCCGTTCCGCCTCGACCTCCACGCCCATCCCTGGGGCAAGGTTCTCGGGGCGACCGACGCATGGGTCGGCAAGCTCAGGGACGTCCTGCCGGACGATATCGAACTGGCCTTCGACGCCCACGCCAAGCTGTTCGAGCCCTGGCAGGCCGCGCAACTGGGAAATCTCTTGGCCGCGCATCATCCGCTCTTTTATGAAGAGCCGATGCGCATGGAGAACATCGACGCCTGGGGCCGCCTCAAGGCGCAACTGCGCTGCCCCCTGGCCACAGGCGAAAGCTATTATTCGCGCTTCGAGTTCCTGCGGCTCCTGCAGGTGGCCGGCTGCGACATCATCCAGCCCGACATCTGCGTCGTCGGCGGCCTGCTGGAGATGCGCAAGATCGCCGCCATCGCCGAAGCGCATTACGTGACCGTGGCTCCGCACAATCCGATGGGTCCACTGGCGACCGCCGTCAATCTCCACTTCAGCGCCGCTCAACCCAACTTCAAGATTCTCGAATATCGTCTGCCCGACGGCGTCGCCTATGCCGGCAAGGGGTTGAAGGAAGCCTCGGAGCCGCCGCGCTACGTCGTCGATCCCTATCTGCCCGAGGACGGGCATCTGCTGCTGCGGCCGGATCGGCCCGGCTGGGGTGTGGAGATCGACGAGGCTTATCTCGAGGTCGACCGCTACGTCCGCTGGGAGCGAACCCTGCCCATCCGCCCCGACGGTTCGACCGCCTACGTCTGAGCGGTCACCCGCGTTTGGCGAAGCGGAAGAGACTTCCGATCGCGTGCGGTCTCAGACGAGCAGACGCATGATCGTGCCGGCCATGGCCTCGGGCTCGGGCCGGGCGTCGCTCGCTTCACCCGGAAAGGCGGCGCGGCGGAGACGAGTGCGCATCGGTTCTGCGGCGAATAGGTGGATGCGCATGCTCGTGCGTCGGTTCTCCGCTGCCCAGGCCTCGACGATGGCGCGCTGGGCCGCTTTGGCCGCAGTGTAGGCGGCGGCGAACGGACGGCCGATCCCGGCGAACGGGTCGTCGACGAAGACCGCGGTGCCGGCCGGTGCGGCGCGCAGCAGCGGGTCGGTGGTGCGGATCAGTCGTTGAGTGGCGAAAGCACCGAGGCGCACGGTGCTCTCGAGAACCATCGGATCGAGCTGCTGGGTCGGCGTGAGCGTTCCGAGCTGGGCGGCACAGTGCACCAGGGCGTCGAGCCGTCCGAAGCGGGCATGGATCGAGGGGCCGATGCGTTCGACGGCGTCGCCGTCGCACAGGTCCAGCGGCAACAAGGTCAAGGACGCGCCTTCGCCACGCAGTTCGTCGTCCAGTTCTTCCAGTGCACCGCGGGTGCGCGCCGTGACGATCGTTCGCGCTCCGGCCCCGGCGACGGCGCGGACGACCGCCCGTCCGAGGCCGCGGCTGGCACCGGTGACGAGCACGAAGCGGCCGGAGAGATCGACGGGTGCCTCCGTTGGAGCGGGCGTCACTCCACATCCTCGAGCATCAGCGAGAACTGGTCGCGCGGCGTGCCGCCTTCGGCGTCGACCAGCCGGGTCGGGTAGTCGCCCGAAAAGCAGGCATCGCAATAGGCGGGACGGCTCCGGTCGCGATGCGCTTCGCCCACGGCGCGATAGAGCCCGTCCATCGAGATGAAGGCGAGACTGTCGACGCCGATCAAGGCAGCCATCTCGGCGACGTCGTAGCGCGCCGCCAGAAGCGCCTCTCGCTCGGGCGTGTCGACGCCATAATAGCAGGAATGGGTGGTCGGCGGGCTGGCGATGCGCATGTGCACCGCAGCGGCACCGGCGGCTCGCACCATTTCGACGATCTTGGTCGAGGTGGTGCCGCGCACGATGCTGTCGTCGACCAACACGACCGAGCGGCCTTCGATGGTCGCGCGGTTGGCGTTGTGCTTGAGTCGTACGCCGAGGTGGCGGATCTGATCGGACGGCTCGATGAAGGTGCGGCCGACATAGTGGTTGCGAATGATGCCGAGATCGAAGGGCAGGTCGGCCGCCTGAGCGTACCCGATCGCCGCCGGCACACCGCTGTCGGGCACGGGCACGACCAGATCGGCCGGTGCCGGCGCCTCGATCGCCAGCTCTTCGCCGATGCGCTTGCGCACGTCGTAGACGCCCCGTCCACCGACGACGCTGTCGGGACGGGCGAAATAGACATATTCGAAGATGCAGGCACGCCGTGGCGCCGGCTCGAAGGGATGCAGCGAGGTGAGACCGTTCGCATCGATGAGAACCACCTCGCCCGGATCCACGTCCCGCACGAGATCGGCGCCGATGATGTCGAGGGCGCAGGATTCCGACGCCAGCACCCACGCTTCGCCCAGCCGGCCGATCACCAGCGGGCGGACGCCCAAGGGATCGCGCACGCCGATGATGGCATCGTCGAGCAGAGCCACCAGCGACCAGGCACCCTCGATACGGTTCAGTGCGTCGACCAGCCGGTCGATGATGGTGGCCTTCTCCGAGCGGGCGATCAGATGGACGATCACCTCGGTATCGGTGGTCGACTGGAAGATGCAGCCGCGGCCGACGAGTTCGCGGCGCAAGGTACCGGCGTTGGTCAGATTGCCGTTGTGCGCGATCGCCAGACCGCCGAACGCGAAGTCGGCGAACAGCGGCTGGACGTTGCGCAACATGCTGGCGCCGGTGGTAGCGTAGCGATTGTGACCGATGGCGGCATGTCCGGGCAGTCCCTCGATGACGCTGCGGCGCGAGAAGATGTCGCCGATCAGGCCCGTAGCACGGTGGGCGTGGAAGTGGTGGCCGTCGAAGGCGACGATGCCCGCGGCCTCCTGACCCCGATGCTGCAGGGCGTGCAGGCCGAGTGCGGTGTGTGCCGCGGCATCGGCGTGGCCGAAGATCGCGAAGACGCCGCATTCCTCGTGCGGATGATCGTCGTCCGCCCATGTCCGCGCAGGCTGCTTCATCGCGGCGTCTCCGGGGTGCCAGGATCGCGTGCCCGCTCAATCGTCTCGCCGACGACCTCGGTCGATCGGGCGACGAGGTCATCCGGCACGAAGGGTGCCAGTGCGTCGACGCCGCGCTCGACAGGCGGGCGGAGATAGGCGTTGCGCACCCATTCCGGAAACTCCTCGCGCGGGACGACCAGATCGGCGACCAGATAGCCGGCGACGACGATCAGGGCCCCGCGCGCGATCCCGAATACGAGGCCGAGCAATCGGTCGAGAGGGCCGAGCGGACTGCCGGCGACCGCGCCCGAAACCATCCGCGCCAATATCTTGTAGAGGACCAGCGGGACGAAGAAGACGACGAGGCCCGTACTGACATCGGCGATCAGGTCGTTGCCGACGGCATCGAGCACCGTCGGCCGCAGCAGCGGAAACGCCCAAAGCGCCGTGAAAAAGGCGGCGATCCACGCGGCCAGACTGAGCAGCTCGTGCACGCCGCCTCGTGCCAGTGCCAGAATGGCCGACATCAGCACGATCACGATCACCGCGACGTCGAAGACGGTCAGGCCCAGGCCGGACAAGGACAGATCGTTCATCGCCCCGCTCTTCTCGTGCGCCCGTCCACAGCCACGCCCGGTCTCTTGTCGATGCGTGCGACGATCGCCCGTGTCGTGGTCAAACCGTGTCGATCCTCAAATCAGGTCGATCAGGGCGTCGAGCCGCTCGATCTCGATCCGCTCGAGCCCACCCTGGATCGGATCGCCGGGCTCGCGTCCACCCGGGAGGACCGCTCTCACGAAACCCAGCTTCTCCGCTTCCTTGAGCCGTGCTTCGGCCTGCCCGACACCGCGCACCTCGCCCGCCAGACCGATCTCGCCGAAGAACACGGTGCTCTCGGGTACCGGTCGATCGGCGAGCGACGAAGCCAGAGCGGCTGCGACCGCGAGGTCGGCTGCCGGCTCCTGCACGCGCAACCCGCCGGCGACGTTCAAATAGACGTCGCGGGCGCTCATCACAAGTCCGCAGCGGGCCTCGAGCACGGCCAGAAGCATCGCCAGCCGGTTGCCGTCCCAGCCGACGACCGCCCGCCGAGGTGTGCCCAGCGGCGAAGGTGCTACCAGCGCCTGGATTTCGACCAGCACCGGCCGGCTGCCTTCGATACCGGCGAAGACCGCGGCACCGGCGACCGGTGTTCGACGATCGCCCAGAAAGAGCGCCGAGGGGTTGGCGACCGGCACGAGGCCTGCTTCGCGCATCTCGAACACGCCGATCTCGTTGGCCGCGCCGAACCGGTTCTTGACCGCGCGGAGGATGCGGAACTGATGACCGCGCTCACCTTCGAAATAGAGCACGGTGTCGACCATGTGCTCGAGCACCCGCGGGCCGGCGATCTGTCCGTCCTTGGTGACGTGGCCGATCAGCAGCACGGCCGCGTCGTTCTTCTTGGCGAACTGGATCAGCTTGTGTGCGGCGGCGCGCAGCTGGCCCACATTGCCCGGCGCGCCGTCGAGCTCCTCGACCCGCATGGTCTGGATCGAATCGATCACCAGCAGGGCCGGCGCCGGGCTGCCGCGAAACGTTCCGAGGATCTCCTCGACCCCGTTGGCGGCGGCGAGTTCGACGGCGGTATCCGCCAGACCGAGGCGGCGTGCCCGCAGGCGGATCTGGTCGACCGATTCCTCGCCGCTGACATAGACGACCCGCCGCCCGGCGGCGTCGCCACGGCCGGCCAGTGCCGCCGCCGCCTGCAGCGTGAGGGTCGACTTGCCGATGCCCGGATCGCCGCCCAGCAGCAGGGCGGATCCGCGAACGATGCCCGAGCCCAGGGCGCGATCCAGCTCGTCGATTCCTGTCGCCAGACGCGGCACCGGCGGCTGCGTTCCGGCGAGACCGACGAGCTCAAGACCACCGCTGCGTCGCACCGTCCGAACGGCTCTGGTCTCGGCCGCTTCCTCGACGAGGCTGTTCCAGGCGCCACAACCCTCGCAGCGGCCGACCCATTTCGGGTGCACCTGGCCGCAGGACTGACAGACGAACTGACGCTGAACGCGGGCCATCGCTCCTCTCGTGTCATCATGCGCCGGATGGCGGTCTCGGCCGCCGGTCGTGATCCTTCGATCCTGCCGGCCGCCTACCGGAGACCTAGAGCTGGTGTTGCCGCAGCGCCTGCTCGCGCGGCAACTGAAAGCCGAAGAGCACCTGCATGTCCGCCGCCTGACCGGGCGTCACGGCGTCGACCTTCTGGCGGATGGTCTCGCGCAGCACGAGTTCCGCCCGGCTCGGATCGAGCGGCAGCGAAAGGCCGAAGCTCGTTTTGTCCATCGGCGTACCCGCCGCATCGACCAGCGCCACGAAATAGCGCGCCTCCAGCGTATCCGTGCGTGGCGAAAGGCCGGGCCGGGCTATCACGTTCAGGGCATAGTCGAGTTCGAGCGCGCCTTGGGCAAAGCTGCAGCCGCTGTCGGCGAGCGCCAGTGTCACGTCGAAGCCGGACGGTGTCTCCAGCCGATCGAGCCCATGGATGATCGCCACCCGCGGACACCCGGCACCACCGTCCGTACCGGCACAGCCGCCCAGTCCGGCCAAGACCACAAGAGAGAGGATCGGCGCCGCGAGGATGCGGTGCGGGCGGCCAAAGGCGGCGATCATCAAAGTGCCTTGTGGCTGCCGTCGCAGAGCGGTGCGCCCGCCGTCCGCTTACAGCCGCAGAAGAACAGGTTTCCCGTCTTCTCCGCCTTGTGCTTGATCGGCGTGATACCGGTCCCCTTGTGGCTGCCGTCGCAGAAGGGCTGGGTGGAACTGCGTCCGCAGGCGCACCAGAAATAGGTCTCGCCTTCGTCCACGGCGACCTTGAAGGGGGCTTTCCGGGCGATCACCGGTTCGGTCATGGCTGGCTCGGCTCCTGCTGCACGCGCGGCTGACCGGAGCGGTCGTCGATCGAAGACAATCGCAACCATGCTCCAGCGTTTCGTCTCGTCCCGTATCCTGCACGATCCGGCGGTGCAGCCGGATCGACGGAGGCTCTAGCAGCCGGGTCCGGCGGCGACAAGCGAGCGTCCGGGTGTGCGTGATTCCGAGCACACGGCCGTCCTCGGCCGATGGGCGGTGTGGCGTGCCGTTAGGCTCGGGGTCGTGGCGGCGATGACGATAGCACCCGCTGGTCACCGATCGGGCGCGCGGTTATATCGCTTCCATGTTGGAAAGCTTCCTGGGCGGCGAGCTCGCCGCGCTCTTCACGGTCATTCTGATCGATATCGTGCTGGCCGGCGACAATGCCGTGGTGGTCGGGTTGGCGGCGGCCGGACTGCCGCCGCATCAGCAGAGGAAGGTGATCGTCTGGGGCATCGCCATCGCCTTCGTGGCACGCGTCCTGTTCGCGATCGTCGCCCTGCAGTTGCTGGCGATCATCGGCCTGCTGCTGGCCGGCGGCATTCTGCTCTTGTGGGTCGCCTGGAAGATGTACCGCGAGCTCCGGCCGCAAGAGCACGCGGACCCGGACGCCCAGGCTGGACGCAAAGGGCCGGCCAAGACGTTCGGCTCGGCCGTCGTGCAGGTGGCCGTGGCCGACGTCTCGATGTCGCTGGACAATGTCCTCGCGGTCGCCGGTGCGGCCCGCGACCACATGACGGTGATGATCATCGGCCTGGCGCTCTCGATCGCGCTCATGGGACTGGCCGCCGGCTACATCGCGCGGCTGATGGATCGGCACCGCTGGATCGCCTATGTCGGCCTCGTCGTCGTCCTCTACGTGGCGCTCAGCATGATCTGGGACGGCGGGCAGGAAGTCTGGACGGCGGTGCACTGACACAGGGTCGACGACACCGCCCTCCGTCCGGCGCGGGGGCCGGAGCCGATCAGGCCGCTGCGGCGATGCCCGCGCGCTCCACCCGCGCATCGACATGTTCGGCGTATTTCTCGAAGTTTCGGGCGAAGCGGCCGGCGACGTCCCGAGCGGCCCGGTCGTAAGCGGCCTTATCCGGCCAAGTGGCGCGCGGCATCAGGAGCCGGTCGTCGACACCGGGGCAGTGTGTGGGCACGTCGAGACCGAAAGCCGGCTCCTTCTTCGTCTCGATCTTCCCGAGTTCGCCCGAAAGCACCGCCGTCAGCATCGCCCGTGTCGCGGCGAGCGGCATGCGCCGGCCGGCACCGTACCCTCCGCCCGTCCAGCCGGTGTTCACGAGCCAGCAGCGTGTGCCGTGGCGCTCGATCTTCTCTCGCAGCATGTCGGCATAGACGCTCGGATGGCGCGGCATGAAGGGCGCTCCGAAACAGGCCGAGAAGGTCGCTTCTGGTGTCGTCAAACCGCGTTCGGTGCCGGCCACTTTCGCCGTATAGCCGGAGAGGAAATGATACATCGCCTGTTCCGGCGAAAGCCGGGCGATCGGCGGCAGCACACCGAAGGCGTCGGCGGTCAGCATGACGATGTTGCTCGGATGGCCGGCACGCCCTGAGCCGCTGGCGTTGGCGACGAAGTCGAGCGGGTAGCAGCTGCGGGTGTTTTCCGTCAGCGTATCGTCGTCCCAGAGAGGCTCGTGCGTACGCTCGTCGAGGACGACGTTCTCCAGAACTGCACCGAAGCGGTTCGAAGCGGCGAAGATTTCGGGCTCGGCCTGCGGATCGAGACGGATCGCCTTGGCGTAGCATCCGCCTTCCATGTTGAAGACTCCCTCGGGGCCCCAGCCGTGCTCGTCGTCGCCGAGCAGGATACGGGCCGGATCCGCCGATAGTGTCGTCTTGCCGGTGCCCGACAGTCCGAAGAAGACGGCGACGTCGCCATCGGGTCCCACATTGGCCGAACAGTGCATCGGCAGCACGCCTGCGGCTGGCAGCAGGAAGTTCATCACGGTGAAGATCGATTTCTTGATCTCGCCGGCATAGGCGGTGCCGGCGATCAGCACCAGACGCCGCTGGAAATCGAGCGCGATGACGGTGGATGAGGCGGTGCCGTGGCGCATGGGATCGGCCTCGAGGCCGGGTAGCTGCAGGACCGTCCATTCGGTCTCGAACGCAGCGCGCTCGGCTGGGGAGGGACGGATGAACATGTTGCGGGCGAAGAGCGCGTGCCAGGCCTGCTCGGTGATCACCCGCACGGCCAGCCGGTTCGCCGGATCGGCACCCGCATGGAGATGCTGGACGAAGAGCTCGCGGCCGTCGACGTGCGCCATGGCGTCGTCGAGGAGTATCTGCATCCTCGCCGGATCGAGCCGCTTGTTGGCCTGCCAGTCGACATCGGCCTCGACCTCGGCCGTCGCGACGACGAACTTGTCCTTGGGCGACCGCCCGGTGAACGCACCCGTGGTGGCGACCAAAGCTCCGGCGGCGCTCAAGCGTGCTTCGCCTCGCCGGATCGCCTCGGCAACCAGGTGCGGCGGATGCTGGTCGACGTGCAGGCGTCCCGGTCGGGCGTCCTCGAGCAGATTGCGGCCGGTGATCATTTCGCTCCGTTCCTCCGTGAAGGTTCGTCTTAGATAGCGTCGTGGGTGAGGGATGGGCCGACGAGCAGACGCCGTGCGGCCTCCGCTACGTCATCGGCGTCGCGCAGCGGTGCATCGAAGCACAGGCGACGGGATCGCCCGTCCCGGTCGCGCAGATCGATACCGTCGGCATCGATACCCGATATCGAGTGGCCGTCGGGCACAAGGGGCGCCAGGCCGCTCAGCAATGCCGTCTCTCTCACGGCGAGATCCGAAGCCGGCGGCAACAGGTCGGTGGTGGAAATCCAGCGCGCCTGGCCGAAGCCTGCGATCAGGTGGGCGCGGCTCACCTCTACGGAGAAGAGGCGGAAATCGGCGAAATCGGCATAGAGTGCCGCCGTCGGATGGCGCGCGAGGTAACGCCGTCGGTCGTTCGCCGCCTCGATTCCCGAGCCGGTCGGGACCAGTCGTCCCTGCAAGGTGAGCCGCGTACCGTCGGCCGGTACCTCGCCGTCCGACGTTGCATCGAACAGCAGCGACAGGCGCGGATCGGCCTTCAGATTGCGAGTGTGCTCGGCGAGTTCCGAGAGCAGCAGCAGGGGAGTGCCGTCGACACGCAGGCCGACCGGAACGAACGAGACGTGCGGCGCTCCGCCGGCACGCTCGACCGTGCCCAAGGCCGCCGTCTCGATGCGCCGCAGCACGGCGCGCGCGGTTCTCGTCGCTTCGTCCTTGCCAGGCGCCATGTTCTTCCCGCTCGAGAAGCTTCCCAAGACGTATGGCCGGCTCGGAGCGCCGGTCTGCCATGGCACGACGAAACCAGGTTTCGGCACCACGACCCGACGTTCCTTACCTTGAACCGACTCTTCGTGGCTGGCGCGTATTGTCACAGTGCTGCATTGCACCCTAAGCAGGGCGTCCTGCTCACCCGCCGCCCGGATCGAGATGTCGATGAAACCGCTGCGCCCGCCGCTCCGCTACCTGCACGACCAACCGGAGAACGGCGTACCCGTCGAGGTGGCGCCGGGCCTGCTATGGGTACGCTTGCCGCTGCCGTTCGCGCTCGATCACGTCAATGTATGGCTGGTCGACGAAGGGGATGGCTGGACGGTAATCGACGCCGGCTATGCCGACGGTGAGAGTAGGGCAATCTGGGAGACGCTGCTCGGCGGCATCCTGTCCGGTCGGCCCGTCACGCGTGTCGTCGCAACTCATTATCATCCCGATCACATCGGCCTCGCCGGCTGGCTCTGTACGCGCACCGGTGCAGCCTTGTGGACGAGCCGCACCGAATGGCTGACGGCGCGGATGCTGACGCTGGACACCACGGCATCGTTCGCCGAGATCGGCGCGGCGCACGACCGATCGGCCGGGATGAGCGAGGAATGGGTGCTGCAACGCGAGACACGCGGCAATCTCTATCGTCGCGGCGTCACGCTCGCCTCGCCGTCCTACACGCGCGTCGCGGCCGACGACGTGCTGACGCTCGCTGGTGGCGACTGGCGGGTAATCGTCGGAGAGGGTCACGCGCCCGAGATGCTGACGCTGCATTGCCCGGAGCGCAATCTGCTGATCGCCGCGGATCAGATTTTGCCGCGCATCTCGCCGATCATCGGTGTGTGGCCGATGAACCCCGACGCCGACCCGCTCGCCGATTATCTCACCAGCCTCGAACGCTACCGGTATATCGATGACGGCTGCTGCGTCCTGCCCTCGCACGACGGGCCGTTCGTCGGGCTCCAGCCGCGCATCGACCAGTTGATCGCCCATCATCGCCAGCGCCTCGACATGTGCCGCGAACTTTGCCGTCGGCCGCGCACCGTCGCGGAGGTCATGCAGCATCTCTTCCGGCGCGATGTCGATTTGCACCAGGTCGGCTTCGCCCAAGGCGAAACCCTGTCGCATCTCAATCACTTGATCTGCCGCGGCGAGCTCGAGCGAACTGTCGGCCCGGACGGAGTCTGGCATTTCGTTCGCATCGACTGAACGGGATACTGCGCTCTGTTTTGGGATCCCGACGGCTCGCGAGGGGTTGGCTCGAGTGGCGGCGTGTGTTGATTTCGCGCGCTGGCGGACGAGTTTCCGGCACGAGGCCCGTCTTCGGGCCCGCCATCAGGCCGAACAGGAGATCCCATGACCGAGGCACGAGACATCCATCCCCTCGTGGCCACCGCCGCGGAGCAACTGGCCCGCGGCAAGACCGATCGGCGCGACTTCCTGCGGACGGCGACGCTTCTGGGCATGAGCGCCGGCGCCGCCTACGGCATGGCCGGCCGTATTCTGGGCGATGGTGCCGCGGTACCGGCGGCGGCACAGGAAACCGCGACGCCCAGGGACGGCGGCACGCTGAGGGTATCGATGGCCGTGCCCGAGGTGGGCGATCCGGCGACCTTCGATTGGATGGAGAAGGCCAACATCGCCCGGCACGTGATCGAATATCTCACGGTCATCGGCGCCGACAACGTCACCCGGCCCTATCTGGCCGAGAGCTGGGAGGCGTCCGACGATCTGAAAACGTGGACGCTGCATCTTCGTCCCGGCGTCACCTGGCACAATGGCGACGCCTTCGGTGCCGACGACGTTGTGTTCAATTTCGAGCGATGGCTCGATCCGGCCACGGGCTCGTCCAATCAGGGCCTCTTCGCCGGGCTGACGGAAGACTATGAAACCGGCGAGACGAACGAAGACGGTACGGCCAAGGTCGGGCGGCGCATGCGCGACGGCGCCGTCGAGAAGGTCGACGATCTCACGGTGCGCCTGCATCTGAGCTCGCCGTCCTTGTCGGTGCCGGAAAATCTCTACGAATATCCGACGGCCATCGTCCAACGCGGGTTCGAGGCCAACCGACCGCCCACCGAGCTCGTCGGTACCGGGCCGTTCACCATCGTCGAGCACGCGGTGGGCGAGCGCTGCATCCTGCAGCGCGCGGAAGGCGCCTATTGGGGCTCGAACCTCGACGATCCCTTCATCGGTGGGCCGATCCATCTCGACGCGATCCACTATCTCGACCACGGCGCCGCCTCCACGGCACAGCTCGCGGCCTTCGCCTCAGGTCAGGTCGACGCCATCTACGAGTTCAACAAGGACAGCTACCAGATGGCCGAGGCCATTCCCGACTCGGTGATCTACGAGGCCGTCACATCACATACGGTCTGCATCCGCATGCAGGTCGACAAGGAGCCCTTCACCGATCACCGCGTGCGTCGTGCCATCCAGCTCTGCTGTGATGCGAAGCGTTATCCCGAGCTGATCTATCAGGGGCGTGGCATGGTCGGCGAGCACCATCACGTCGCCCCGATCCACCCCGAATATTTCCCCTTGCCGCCACTCGAGCAGAATCACGAGGAGGCCCGACGCCTGCTGGAGGAGGCGGGTCACGGTGACGGTCTGGCGCTCTCCTGCGACTGCGGCAACACCAACGGCCCCTGGCAGCAACAGGTGCTCGAGCTCTTCAAGCAGCAACTCGCACCGGCCGGAATCGATCTGACCATCAATCTGATGCCGGCGGATCAATATTGGGGCATCTGGGACAAGACGCCGTTCGGGATCACAGCCTGGACTCATCGGCCGCTGGCGACCATGACGCTCTCGCTCGGCTATCGCTCCGGCACGGCCTGGAACGAGACCCATTTCGCCGATCCCGAATTCGACACGGCGCTGGACGAGGCGGAGGGTCTGGTGGACGTCGAGGCGCGTCGCGCCGCCATGGAGAAGGTCGAGCGCATCCTGCAGGATGCCGCCGTGATGGTGCAGCCCATCTGGCAGCCGATCTTCTTCATCGCTTCGGCGAAGGTCAAAGGCATGACGGCGCACCCGACCCAGGCGCACCAGTACCACAAGGTCTGGATCGACGCCTGATCGGCGATGCTGCAGCTCGCCGCCCGGCGGTTCGCGGCCATGCTGGCGATCATGGCGATTGTTTCGCTCGTCCTCTTTCTCATCTTCGAGACCGACAAGCTCGGTGTCGCCGGCAAGGTACTGGGGCCCTATTCCTCGCTCGAACAGCGCGAGCTCTGGCTCGAGCAGAACGGCTATGATCGCGCCTTTCTCGTGCGCTACGGATCCTGGGTGGCCGATGCGGTGCGCGGCGATTTCGGCCAGAGCATCAAGTACAAGGTGCCGGTGGGCGAGGTGCTCTGGCCGCGCCTGGCCAATACCGGCATCCTTGCACTCTGCGTCTTCGCGCTGATGATCCCGCTGGCGCTGCTTGCTGGTATCCTTGCCGGCATGCGGGAAGGCTCGGCACTGGATCGCATCGTTTCCTTCGTCGCCGTCGCGACCACCTCCGTGCCCGAATTCGCCTCCGCGACGCTGCTCGTGGCGCTCTTCGTGTTCGAGCTCGGCTGGCTGCCCGGCACCTCCTCCATGACGGCCGGGTTCGATCCCCTTCAACTCGTGCTGCCGGTGAGCGTGCTCGTGCTGTTCGGGTTCGGCTACATCGCCCGCATGACCCGCGCCTCGATGACCGAGG
>JAGREO010000376.1 GCA_020446525.1 Geminicoccaceae bacterium
ATCAGCACCACCGCGTCCATCGGCTGGGCGCGGATCATCTCCTCCACCGCCATCGCCATCAGATTGCGAAAGCGCATCGAGGTCGGGCTCAAGAAGGGCTCGCCCAGCGACATCACCGGGAACTCGACCGGCAGCGCCCCGCCGGCCAGCACGCCGCGCTTCGTCGCCTCGACCAGCTCCGGCATCGCCCGATGGCAATTGTTGAAGCCGGACGGCGTCGAGCAGATGCCGACGATCGGCCGGTCCAGCATCGCCTCGGAATAGCCCATCGAACGGGCGAAGGACTTGCGCAGATAGAGCGAGAATTCGGCGTCGCCGTAATGGGTCAGCCCGCGCCGCAAGCCCTTTGCCGTGTCCGTACCTTCATCTTTCACGTTCATGGCCCCATCCGATACCTCGTCCCGATCTGGCGCTCGTCACCGCAGCAGGCCCGAAACCCGCGCCTGCCGCTCGAGCTGCGCCAGGGCACCGGCGTCGCCGGCGAAATGGCCGCGGGCCCGCTCGTAGGCGTCGCTCGCCGCCTGAGCATCACCGAGCACACCATAGGAACGCATCAGCATCAGCCAGCCCTGCAGATCCTGCGGCTCGTCCTCGAGCCTGGCGGCGAGACTGCCGACCATGCCGGCGATCATCTCCTTCTGCTCCTCGGGACTCATCTCCTGCGCCGCGCGCACGTCGTCGGCCGACGGTCCGCGCCCGCCACCCGCATCCGCTGCAGCCGAACCCAGACCGAGGGCCGCTTCGGCCTTGGCGATCTGCTGCTGCACGAAGGGTGCGCCGGCATAGACCTCCTTCACCCGGGCGATCGCGGCCCGTGCACCAGCCTCGTCACCGCGGGACGCGAGACCACGCGCCAGCGCCAGCCAGCCCTCGAAATCCCGGGGCGCCGTCTCCAGCCGCGCCCGCAGCTCGTCGAGATCCCCGGCGGCCGGCGGCGTCGGATCAGGCAGCGCCTCGCTGCGCGCCAACTCGCCCGGGCTCGGCTCGGGCACGATCTCCGCCGGATCACGGCCGAGCACGCTCGCCATGTCGACCAGCCCCTGACGCACCGCCGCGAGCCAGGGCGCATCGGCCGGACTGTCGCGATAGAGCCCCTGCCAGATGTCGAGCGCCTCGTCGAAATGCTCGGTCTGGGCCGCCGCCAGCCCGACATAATAGCGCGCCCGCGGATCGTCGGGCCGGGCCTCGAGCACCGCGCGGAAGGCCATCTCCGCATCCGGCGTCACCCGGCCGCCGGCGGCGCGCACCAGCGTCTCGCCATAGACGCCGCGCACCCGCGGATCGTCCGGGTTGGCGTCGGCCGCCCGGCCGAAGGCGCGGGCCGCCTCGGCGTAGCGTTCGAGAAAGGCCAGCGACTGGCCGAGCAGCCACCAGTCCTCGAACGAGCCGCCGTCGCGCTTGAGCCGTTCGGCCAGCGCTTCGGCCCGCGCCGCCATCTCGCCGGCCTCGCCCGGCGGCACCGAAGCCGGCACCCGGGCTGCGATCGGCTGGTCGGGCAGGCCCGGCCGGCCGAGATCGGCATAGATGAAGAGCGCCAGCGCCGGCGCGCCCACCGCCGCCGCGACCAGTGCGATGCGCAGCGGCGGCGAGCGGCGCGGTGCCGCCCGGGCGCGATCCATCGCGGCCAGCATCCGCCGCTCCACCTCGAGCCGTGCCGCCCGCGCCTCCTCCTCGCCGATCCGGCCGATGCCGCGATCACGCTCGATCTCGTCGAGCTGATCGCGATAGATCGAAAGCTCGCCCTCGACCTCGGCCTCCGCCGCCACCGCACGCCGCCGCAGCGGCCACAGCAGCAGGACCACCGCGATCCCGATCAGAACCGCCGCCATCCAGAAAAAAGGCGTCGCCGCCATGTCGCCCAGTCCCGTCAATGCCCAATCCCGCCGATGCCCGCTCCGCCACCTCGACCGTCCGTGCCCCATCTCGTGACCCCGGTCTCGTGACCCCGGTCTCGTGACCCGGTCCCGTGACCCGGTCCCGTGACCCGGCCCCGCCATCCGGCCCGACGATCCGACCGCAACCTGTCCCAGACCCGCCGGTGGAGCAAGTGTCCGGGTTCGGCCCATGGGAGACGGCGGCGTCTCCGCAGCCCGGAGTGCGCCGGGACCGGCCGTCGGCGTGCACCCTCCAGGCGCGCCGCGCGGGCGGCAGATGGCGTATCACCGTGCAAAGACGTCGACGAGCATGTCGAGGCGAGCGCGGCGCGCGTCACCCCGACCGCCTCGGCGGCCGCCACGGCCTTCCGGCCCCGCGCCATGGCCCGCCGCCATCTCGCCACCGCGGGGGGACGGAGCCGACGCTCAAGGAATACACCCTTGTCTCTTGCAAGCCTGTC
>JAGREO010000377.1 GCA_020446525.1 Geminicoccaceae bacterium
GATCCTCGTTGATCTGGGAGATCGCATTGTCGATGATGTTGCCGGCGGCGATGGCACCGGCCTGGGTGCGGATGTTGGCCTTGCCGGTGCCGGCGGTGGCGCCGTTCGCATCGGCCAGCGTGCCGGTGCTCACGTTGCCGAGCCTGGTGGTGCGGATGTCGTCGAGCGCCACTTCGATCGTGTCGGTCGAGGAGACACCCACCTGAAAGGCCACGTCGTTGCTGGTGATCGTCAGATCGACCGCGGCGATCGTCGCCGTCGTGGCGGCGAAATTGTCGAGCGACAGGCTGACGCCGGTGCCCTCGAACACCACCGAGCCACTGAAGCCGTCGGCGCTTCCGTCGATCGTGGCCGTGTGGGTGGCGTTGGCCTTGTCGGTGTAGGTGAAGGTGCCCACGGCCGGCGGACCGGCGACGCGCGCATAGGAGATCGAGGCCGTGGTGGCGCCCGTCGCCAGGGTGTCCGCCGTGCCGCTGACGTGCACGCCGCCCAGATTGTTGTTGGCGGTCGCGATGGTGACACCCTTGTCACCGTTCAACAGCGTCTGGCCGTTGAACTTCGTCTGGTTGGCGATGTCGTCGATCTGATCGACCAGCGCCGAGAACTCCTTGTCCAGGAAGTTGCGCTCATTGTCCGACACCGAGCCCGACTGCGCCTGGACCGAGAGCGCCTTGAGACGCATCAGGATGTCCGAGGTCTGCGAAAGAGCACCGTCGGCCACCTGCAGCACGCTGGAAGCCTGGCCGGCATTGACCTGCGCCTGCTTGAGCGCCGTGACGTCGGCCTTGATCTTGGTGCCGACCGCCAGCGACGCCGCGTCGTCCGAGGCCTTGACGATCCGCGAGCCGCTGGAGAGCTTGGCCAGCGAGCTGGAAGCGGCGGCATTGTTCTGCGACAGGTAACGCAGCGCCGTGTTGGCGGAAGTGTTGGTGGTTCCCGTGAGAGCCATGTTCGTCGTCCTTCTACATGAAGCCCGGACAGACCGTCCGGATGACCGCGCGCTTCTTGCCCGCGGACGCCGGTTTCCCGACGTGAAGCCATTATGCCGTGCGAGGAGTGAAGGAAGTGTGAACGCGTCGCCAAAAAAGAGATGTCGGCCGGCGAGCCTTCGATGCATGGCTCGCACCGTCGCCTCGTGCTACCGACGTTCGTCCGGTCGGGCGGATTCCGCCGGCGGGCAGGCGATCGGAGATGGCGGATCAATGGTGCGGGGTGAGCCTGAATGTATGATCTGGTGATCAGGAACGGACGCGTCGCCACGGCGCTCGAGGTGGTCGAGGCGGATATCGGTATTTCGCGCGGCATCGTCACCGCCCTGGCGCAGCAGCTGCCGGACGGTCGCGAAACGATCGACGCGAAGGGACGGATCGTCACACCGGGCGGCGTCGACAGCCACTGCCACATCGAGCAGCTCGCCGCGTCGGGCATGATGAACGCCGACACCTTCGAGACGGCGACGCGTGCGGCGGCACTGGGCGGAACGACGACGGTGATCCCTTTCGCCGCACAGCATGTCGGGATGAGCCTGAAGCAGGTGGTGGAGGACTATCATCGGGCGGCCGACCGCGGGGCGATGGTCGACTACGCCTTTCACATGATCGTCACCGACCCGCGCGCGGAGGTGATGCGGGACGAGCTGCCGGCCCTGGTGCGCGACGGCCATGCCTCGCTCAAGTGCTTTCTCACCTATGACCGGCTGCGGGTGCACGACGAGCAGTTCCTCGACGTCTTGGCCGCCGCCCGTGCCCAGGGCTGCATGGTCTGCGTGCATGCCGAGAATCACGGCATGATCACCTGGATGGGCAAGCGGCTGATCGAGCGCGGCTATCACCGGCCGATCTATCACGTGCCGAGCCATCCGCGCCTCGGCGAGCAGGAAGCGATCAACCGGGCGATCTCGATGGCCGCCCTGATCGATCAGCCCCTGATGATCTTCCACGTGAGCACGGCCGAAGGTCTGGCCGTCATCCGCCGCTGGCAGGGCGACGGGCAGAAGGTCTTCGGTGAGACCTGCACCCAGTATCTGACGATGACCTCACACGATTTGGAGCGCCCGGGCATCGAAGGCGCCAAGTGGATCTGCTCGCCACCCCTGCGCGATGCCGACGACGGCCGGGCACTCTGGGACGGTCTGCGCCAAGGCGTGCTGTCGACCGTCTCGTCCGATCACGCACCCTACGGGATGGACGAGACGGGCAAGCTGGCGCAGGGCGAGGAACCGCACTTCAAGCAGATCGCCAACGGTATGGGCGGCATCGGTCTGCGCATGCCGGTCCTGTTCGACCGGATGGTCGCCGACGGCATGCTCGGACTGAACGCCTTCGTGCGGCTGACGGCGACGGAGCCGGCGCGCATCTACGGGCTGCATCCCAGGAAGGGAACGATCGCCATCGGCAGCGACGCCGATC
>JAGREO010000073.1 GCA_020446525.1 Geminicoccaceae bacterium
TCTCGTCTGCCACCACCAACATGACAGGCTTGCAAGAGACAAGGGTGCGACCCTCCGGCGTCGGCTGTGGGGGACCGTTCGCGGGGCGGGGTCGGTGGAGGGTGGTGGTCAGGCGCGGCCCTGTTCGACGCGGCGGGCGTGGAGGAGGGCCTGGTTGTATGCGGAGAGGAGATCGCGCAGGCGTACCTCGCCGACCAGGTCGAGGGTGTCGCGGGAGCGGACGACGGGGATGTGTTCCTCCTGCTCGCTGCGGCAGAGGTTCAAGGCGGTGGCGAGGTCGTCGTCGGGGGTGAGCACCACCTTGGAGCGGCGGACGAGGTCGACGGCCTTGAGGTCGGGGTCGGGCTTTTCGGCGAGCACGGCGTCGGCCAGCTCCTCGAAGCCGATCGAGCCGAGCAGGCGGTGCTCGGCGTCGACCACGAAGACCGGTGCGTGGCTGCTGCGGAAGCGGTCCCTGACGTGCTCGAGAGCCGCGTCGTGGGCGACGGTGACGTGGTCGTCGCGCATCACCGCCGTCACCCGCCGGGCGCGCAGGAGGCCGAGTTCGCGATGGCCCTCGACCGAGATGCCGCGTCGCTTGAGCTGCCAGTGGAAATAGCTGTCGCCGTAGAGGCCGCGGGTGACCAGCGAGGAGATGGCGACGGCGGCCATCACCGCGAAGGTGACGCCGTAATCGGTGGTCAGTTCGAAGATCATGATCACCGTGGAGATCGGCGCGCCCAGCACCGGTGCCGCCGCCGCACCCATGCCGATGATCGCGTAGACCGTGGGCTGCGAGCCCAGGGTGGGGGCCAGGCTCGCGGCGACCATGCCGAATGCGCCGCCGGTGAGCGCGCCGATCGCCAGGCTGGGCGAGAACATGCCGCCGCCATAGAGACTGCCGTGGCAGAGTGAGGTGGCGGCGATCTTGGCCAGGGCCAGCGCGATCAGCAGCTCGAGCGGCGTGCGGTCGGTCAGCGCGGCGGTGGTCATCTCGTAGCCCACGCCGAGCACCTGCGGGAAGAACACGGCGATGCAGCCGAGGCCCGCCCCGCCGACGGCCGGCCGCAGCCAGACCGGTGTGCCGATCCGCTCGTGCGCCGCCTGGACGAGCGCGATGCCGCGCATCAGCAGAATGGCGGCGATGGCCGCGACCACGCCCAGCAGCAAGAAGGCCGGCACCTCCCAGAAGCTCTGCACCGCCTGGCTGCTCAATCCGAAGGCCGGCTGATCGCCGATGTGGACGCGGGTGACGATGGTGCCGATCAGCGAGGCGATGACCACCGGCGAGAAGGCGCCCAGGCCATAGTGGCCCACCACCACCTCGAGGGCGAAGAAGACGCCGGCGATGGGGGCATTGAAGGCGGCGGCGACGGCCGCGGCGACACCGCAGCCGAGCAGCGTGCGCGCCAGGTTCGGACCCATCTGCAGCCAGCGGGCGACCTGGGCCGCCATCGAGGCACCCAGATGGACGATCGGCCCCTCGCGGCCGACCGAGCCGCCGACACCGATGGAATAGGCGCTCAGCAAGGCGGCGCTCCAGCCGTGCCGCCAGGACATGCGGCCGTTGCGCAAAGCCGCGGCTTCGATCACCTCGGCCACGCCCTGCGGCAGCTTGTCGGGCAGAAGGAAGCGGCAGGCGAGGCCGAGGGCGAGACCGGTGAGCGTGGTCGTGGCGATCAGCGACAGGGCGCTCATCTGCCGCGCCGCTTCGGGGATCGCCTCCTCGCCGGCGCCGAACACCAGCCACGCCACCACATCGGCGATCATGCGGAAGAGGATGGCGCCGTAGGCGGCGGCGGCGCCGACGATCAGCGCCAGCAGGCCCACCCGCAACTGGTCGTTGCGCATGAAGGCATAAGCCGCCTGCAGCACCAGCGCGCCGCGGGTCTTCAGGTCGGTCCGCTTGCCGCTCACCGGCGAGGCCGCGCGACGTCCGACCGGCCGGCCGCTGCACGGCGCGCCCGCGCCCGATTGGCGCGCGCCCGGTTTCGGGCCGGTCGTCGGCCGGTCGGCGGGCGGATCATCGGCGGGCGGATCGTCGGAGGCCGGATCGTGGGAGGGTGGCGCATCGCGATCAGGGCCGGGCGCTCGCCGCAAAGTCCCAGTAGAGGGCACGGGCGCGGCGGCAGACGGGGCCGGCCTGCAGGTCTCGCTGCTTGAGCCGGGTGATGGGCAGCACCTTGCCGTAATTGCCGGTGCTGAAGATCTCGTCCGCGGTTTCGATGTCGGCGCGGGTCAGGGTCGTCTCGACCGCCTCGATACCGTCCCGGCGCAGCAGGTCGAGGACGCGGCGGCGGGTGATGCCGTCGAGGAAGGTGCCGTTGCCGACCGGGGTGAGCGCCACGCCGTCTCTGGCGACCCAGAGGTTGGCGGTGGCCAGCTCGGCGACGTTGCCCGAGGGATCGAAGGTGATGCAGTTGTCGAAGCCCCGCCCCATCGCCTCGGCCAGGGCCCTTTGCATGTTGGGATAGAGGCAACTGGCCTTGGTGTCGGTCGGTGCGGCGTCGCGCGCCGGCCGCCGGTAGCTCGAGAAGCAGACGGACATGCCCCTGGGCTCGGGCATGGGCGCCTCGTGCAGCACCAGGGCGAAGCGGGTGGAGGCGGCATCGGGCGTGACGAAGCCGCGTGTCGCATAGAACATCGGGCGGATGTAGAGCGGCGTGCCGGCGGCGAATTTGCGCACGCCGTCGCGGCAGAGCTCGACGATCGCCTCCTCGTCGCGATCCGGCTCGAGCAGCAGGCCTCTCGCCGAGCGCATCAGCCGGGCGCAGTGCAGATCGAGGTCCGGCGTCATGCCGTCGAAGGCGCGGGCACCGTCGAAGACGGTGGAGGCCATCCAGAAGGCGTGGTCGGTGGCCGCCAGGATCGGCGTGGACCCGTCCCGCCAGCCCTCGTCGTGAAACACCAGCCCGGCCATCCTCGTCTCCCCGTCCCGGCCCGCCTCTCGTACCGGACCACGCCTCTTGTCGATGGTGGCGGCTCTAGCACGCGCGGCGTCCGCACGGAACATCGACGGTCCCGATCGGGGACGGTCCCGATCGGGCATCCGGCCGATGAGCGGGGGCGATCGCAAATTCGCTCGACGGTGGCTAGACACATCCACACTATCAACTTATAGGCTAATGCCCGTGCGCCGGATCGCGGATTTCTCGCGCCCCGGACCCGATCGGGAGCCGAACCATGCCGTCGAACGAACGTGCGCCCTGCCGTTGGGGCACCATCGGGATTCTCCAGGCCGGTCTGGTCGGGCTCGCCGCCTGCGGTGGCGGTGGTGCCGGCGGCGGCGCGGGTGGCGGTGGCGGCGGCAGTGCCGTCGGGCTGGGTCTGGCGCTGCAGGCCGATCCGGCGAGCTTCGAGAGCTCGGAATACCGTCGCAGCGGTGCGCTCGAGCGGGTCGGCGCGTCGAGCGCCTATGCCGCGGGCGGCGACGGCAGCGGCAGGACCATCGCGGTGATCGACACCGGCGTGGACGTCGACCATCCGGACCTCCAGCCGGCGATCCTGGGCGCCAGCCGCGACATCGTCGGCGGCCGCGGTGCCCTGCGCGACGGCGGCGGCCACGGCACCCGGGTGGCGGGTCTGGCGGTGGCCCGGCGCGACGGCAGCGGCATTCACGGTGCGGCCCACCAGGCGCGGCTGCTGGCGATCCGCGCCGACGCGCCCAATTCCTGTCCCGCCGCCTGCACGTTCGACCAGCGGGATCTGGCGGATGCCACGGATTATGCGGTGGCGCAGGGCGCGGACATCCTCAATTACAGCCTGGGCTCGGCCAACTCGCTTTCGGCGGCCTATGCGGCGGCGATGGCGGATGCCACCGCGGCGGGCAGGCTGCTGGTGCTGGCCGCCGGCAACGAGGGTGCCGCCAAGCCGAGCTACCCCGGCCTCTTCGCCGCTTCGAGCAGCGCCCGCGGCCGTGCGCTGGTCGTGGGGTCGGTGAACGCGTCGGACAAGATCAGCGCCTTCAGCAACCGCGCCGGCAGCGCCCGCGCACGCTATCTCGTGGCGCCGGGCGAGAATCTGCGCACCACCGCCGACGGCGGCGGGACGGCCACCGCCAGCGGCACTTCCTTTGCCACGCCCACGGTCTCCGGTGCCGCGGCGGTGCTGTGGGACGCGGCGCCGCATCTGGCGGCCGAGCAGGTGGCCCGGCTGTTGCTCGATACCGCGCGCGATCTGGGTGCGCCCGGGGTCGATTCCGTCTACGGCCACGGCCTGCTCGATCTCGAAGCGGCCATCCGGCCGCAGGGTGCGGTGGTGGTGCCGACCGGTGCGTCGGTGGCGGATGGCGGCCGGGCGATCGGGCGCAGCGGGCTGGTGGCGAGTGCGGGCTTCGGCCGCGGGCTGGAGAGCGCCGAGCCGCTGATTGTGCTCGACGGCTATGATCGCGCCTACGAGGTGCGGCTGGGTGACATGGTGACGCCGTCGAAGGGGCCCGAGCCGGTCGGACTCTGGCTGCAGCGGCGCGCGCGGACGACCGAGCGGGCGGTGCTCGCCGAGGGCGGTCTCAGGGTGGAGGCGGACAGCGATCCGGAGGGGGCGCTGCGCTCCTTGCGGATCGAGGCCGATCTCTCTTCCGCCACCCGGCTCTCCTTCGCCGGTGCCGAAGCCGCCGGCGGCCCGAGCGGCCACGACTGGCGGAGGCCGTTCGCCGCGACCGGAGGCGGGCGGGAGCTGACGCTGGGTTACGCCTTCGCCGACGGCTGGCGCTTCGACGCCGGTGTCGTCGACGGGATCGCGGGCGGCAATTCGGACGGGGCTGCGGGGTTCATGGAGGGGCGCGCGGGCGACGATACGACCATCGCCGGGGCCCTGACCCGCACGTCGGCGGATGGCGGCTTCGTCTCGCTGAGGCTGGGTGAGCGGCGCGAGGCGGAGGGGCCCTTCGGCAGTGCCGGCCGCGGCGCGCTGGCCCTCGGTGAGGCGCGCACGGATCACGCCACGCTGCACGTGGAGCGGCCGCTCGGCCCCGACACCACGCTGCTCGCCACGGCCGGTCTCGGCTGGGCGCGGCTGGAGGGGGCCCGCGACGGCCTCGTCGCGGACGCGGGCGACTTCCTGGCGACGAGCTTCGCATTGGGCCTGCGTCACGAGGGCCTGTTCTCGACCGGCGACGCCCTGGCGCTGACCGTCGCCCAGCCGCTGCGGGCGGAGAACGCGAAGGTCGATCTCGATCTGCCGGTGGCGCGCACCATCGACGGCCGTATCCTGCGCCGCCGCCATTCCTTCGACGCCGGCAGCGGCGGCCGCGAGATCGACCTCGAAGCGACCTACGGGATGGCGCTCGACGCGCACCGCGAGGTGGAGCTGGGCCTGCTCGTGCGGCGTCATCCGGACCATGACGACCGGGCACCGGCCGAATTCGCCGCGGCGGTGCGCTATCTCCATCGTTTTTGAGCCGGGGCCGGCCACGGGGCCAGCCGCAGGACGCTGAGACAAAAACGCCACAAGGTTGAAAAAAATAATTGAAAAGACCCTTTGGGTTGGGCATGGTGCGGAAATACGACAAAGAGCACCGTCCGACTCCAGGGTCCCACTCTCGTTTTCATCGGTCGACGGCTTCACCCATGCCCCCTCGGGGGCCGTCCCGGGGGATGGCACGATGATGGCACGAGACCTGGCATTCGGCGACGGCATGGCCGCGGTCCGCAGGGACCAGGCGATCGCCCGGCGCTTCGACCGCAGACAGGCCGTCGAGGAAGGGCGCGGCGCCCGTTCCATGACGATCGGCGCGCCGCTTTCGGCGAGCTTCGTC
>JAGREO010000074.1 GCA_020446525.1 Geminicoccaceae bacterium
TGCCACCACCAACATGACAGGCTTGCAAGAGACAAGGGTGCAACCCTCCGGCGTCGGCGAAAGAGCGCCGGGACGTACGGGCGCGCGATGGGGACACCCTTGCGGACGATCGATCCGGAGAACCCGCAGGAAGCCGGGGGCGATCGTTCGCGTCGTCGCTCGTCGCCGGGAGCGATCCGTCGCCCGGACCGTCGTCACCGCGTGCCGTGGTGCCGGCTCAGGGTGTCGGCACGGGTTGGCGCTCGCGGAGCAGGACCAGCGATATCCGGCGATTGCGGGGATCGTCGGGGGCTTCCTCGAGCAGGTGATCGCTGTCGGCCTTGCCGATGACCTCGACGATGCGGTCGGCCGGCAGGCCCGCTTCCACCAGGGCCTTGCGCGTGGCGTTGGCGCGCTCCGAGGAGAGCATCCAGTTGTCCTTGCCGCTGCCGGCGGCGAAGGGACGCGAATCGGTATGGCCGCGGATCGAGACCTTCTGCGGCAGATTGCCGATCGCCGCGACCACCACCTCCAGCAGCTTTCGCGTATGCGGGAACATCTCGGCACCGCCGGCCGGGAACATGGCCGTGCGCGCCTGATCGACGATCTGCACCCGCAGCCCCGCCTCGGTGCGGTCGATCATCAGGCTGTCGGCATATTCGGCGAGCTCGGCGCTGCTCTGCAGCTGCTGCTCGAGCAGGGCCCGTGCGGTCTCGAACTGTGCGTCCTCGGTGCGCTGGCGTTCCCCGGCCCCGCCCTGCAGATCGGCGCCCTGCCGGTCGTGGCCCGCCTCGATCGCATCGCCCGTATCGATCGCATCGGAAGAGAAATCGAGCTCGAACGGATCCGGCTCGTCGGCGGCCGGCGCGGAGGGAAGGGAGGGTGCGGTAGAGAACGGCGATGCG
The DNA here is from genome assembly GCA_020446525.1 of Geminicoccaceae bacterium. GTDB lineage: Bacteria > Pseudomonadota > Alphaproteobacteria > Geminicoccales > Geminicoccaceae > JAGREO01. Next base: position 885 of record JAGREO010000074.1, read on the forward strand.
GGTGCGGTGACCACGATCGGCTGCTCGGTGATCGCCGTGCCGTCGAGGATTCCGCCCACGCCGCCGCTGGCCGTGCCCTCACCTTCGGTCGCCTCGCTGAAATACTCGGCCAGCCCCTTGAGGGTCTCTTCCTCCGACGTGCTCAGCAGCCAGAGCATGAGGAAGAACGCCATCATCGCGGTGACGAAGTCGGCATAGGCGACCTTCCACGCCCCGCCATGGTGACCGTGGCCGCCGTCGTCGACGATCCGCTTGATGATGACCGGTGCGTTGTTGGCCATGCTCTATCCGCTCGCGTTTCGGCTCGGCCATGCCCCGGCCGGAACCGGGGCCGGCGCCGGGGCCAGAAGCGGGGCGAGAACCGGGGTCGGGGCCAGAACCGGAGTCGGGACCGGGGCCGGTGGCGCGGCGGACGGCCGCAGCATCGTCGCGGTCCGCGTGCGGTCGGCGTGCCGGGCGCGCCCGGAGCAGATCGCGATCCGCCCGCATCCGGAGGTCGCTCCGGCTCCGGGACCCGATCCGGCGGCCCGGGCGCGTGCCCGCGCCGATCGGGCCGCGGATCGCACGCGATCGACGACGGTGCTCCGATGTTCGTTCACGATCCGCTCACGCCGCGAGCGGGTCGGCGGGCAGGGCGTTGAGCACCTCGTCGATCTCGTGGAAGCTCGGCTGATGCTCGGTCGGCACGTTGCCGCGCGCCAGCTCGACGGCGATCGGTGCGGAATGGCCCTGCAGATAGGCGACGAGGCAGTCGCGGATGATGAAATAGAACTGACCGTCCTGGGCATAGACCTGGTTGAGCCGCGCAGTCATCGGACCGACGAAGCCATAGGCCAGATAGACGCCGAGGAACGTGCCGACGAGCGCGCCGCCGATCATCGCACCCAGCACCTCGACCGGCTGATCGATGGCGGCCATGGTCTTGACGATGCCCAGCACGGCGGCGACGATCCCGAGAGCCGGCAGGCCGTCCGCCACGTTCTGCAGCGCCGCGGCGCGGGCGTGCAGCTCGTTGTGGTGCTTCTTGAGCTGCCGCTGCATGCAGTCCTCGACCTGATAGGGATCGTCCATGCTCATGGTCATCATGCGCAGCGTGTCGGCGATGAAGTCGAGGGCGAAGTGGTCGTGCTGGATCTTCGGGAACCGGGCGAACAGCGCACTTTCGTGCGGATTGTCGACGTGCGGCTCCAGCGCCAGCACGCCCTTGGTCTTCAAGAGCTTGATCAGAAGGAACATCAGCGAGAGGATGTCGCGATAGTCGTCCTTCTTCCATTGCGGGCCGGCGAACACGCGCTTGAGGTCGCCCAGTGCGCCTTTGAGGGTGCTGCCGCCATTGGCGATCAGGAAAGTGCCCAGAGCCGCCCCGCCGATCATCATCAGCTCGAAGGGCATCGCCTTGATGATGATGCCGAACTTGCCGCCGGCCAGGGTGTAGCCGCCGAAGACCAGGCCGATGACGCAGAGAATGCCGACGATGGCGAGCATGCGGACCCCGCTCGTGAAATCGAGTCCGCGGCACTATCCCTCGTCGAGATGAAGATTGCGTTAACGGCGAGATCGGGCGCGGGACGTCGCGTTCAATCCTCGGCGGAATGGCGCAGGATGCGCTGTTTCTCGCGGTTCCAGTCGCGCTCCTTTTCCGACGCGCGCTTGTCGTGCAGCTTCTTGCCGCGCGCCAGGCCGAGCTCGACCTTGGCGAAGCCGTTCCTGCCGAAATAGAGCGACAGGGGGATCAGGGTCATGCCCTTGCGCTGCACGGCGGCGAACAGGCGCGCCATTTCGCGCCGGCGCACGAGCAGCTTTCGGGGTCGGCGGGTCTCGTGGTTGAACTGGTTGCCGCCGTGGAATTCGGGAATGTAGGCGTTGAACAGATAGAGCTCGCCCTCCATCTGCCCGGCATGCGCCTCGGCGATCGTCGCATGGCCCTCGCGCAGCGCCTTCACCTCGGTGCCGACCAGCACGATGCCCGCCTCGAGGCGCTCGTCGATCGCGTAATCGTGAAAGGCGCGGCGGTTCTGCGCGATCGCCCGCCGTGCCGCGGTCCTCTCGGCCATGTCGGTTCCCGTCTATCGCCCGGTGACGTGCTGCGCGTCACCCCTGCCGCGTCAGTTGATCAGTCCGGCCGATCGCATGGCCGCATCGATCCGCGCCGCGCAGTCCGGGCTCACCTTGACCAGCGGCAGACGCACCTCGTCGGTGCAGCGGCCGAGCACCCCGAGCGCATGTTTGGCGGGCGCCGGATTGGTCTCGACGAAGAGGGCGGTGTGCAGCGCGAACAACCGGCGGTGGATGGCCAGCGCGTCGGCGCAACGACCTTCGCGCCACGCCTCGTGCATCTGCGCACAGAGCGCGGGCGCCACGTTGGCCGTGACGGAAATGCACCCCTGCCCGCCATGCGCGAGAAAGCCGACGACGGTGCCGTCCTCGCCGGTGAGCTGACAGAAATCGTCGCCGCAGGCCGCACTCGTGGCCAGCGGACGGGTGATGTCGGCGCTCGCATCCTTCACCCCGACGATCCTGGGCAGGGCGGCCAGCCGCGCCATCGTCGCCGGCGTCATGTCGATCACCGACCGGCCGGGGATGTTGTAGATCAGGATGGGGATGTCGGTGGCGTCGTGGATCGCCTCGAAGTGTCTGAAGAGCCCTTCCTGCGTCGGCTTGTTGTAGTAGGGGGTGACGATCAGCGCGCCGTCGGCGCCGGCGCGCTCGGCGTGCCGGGTCAGCCGTATCGCCTCGTCGGTGGCGTTCGAGCCGGTTCCGGCGATCACCGGCCGGCGCCCGGCCACCGCTTCGATCACCAGCTCGATGACGCGGTCGTGCTCGGCGTGGCTCAGCGTCGGGCTCTCGCCCGTCGTGCCGGTCGGGACGAAGCCGTGCGTCCCCTCGCCGATGTGCCATTCGACGAGATCCTGCAGCGCTTTTTCATCGACGGCGTTGTTGCGGAACGGCGTGACCAACGCCACAATCGATCCTCGGAACACCAACATTCCACCTTGCATGTTAACGGCTCGTTAAGTGGCGGGACCATACTGTCGGCGGGCATCGAGGACAAGGCGGCCGGGCGCGGCCGAAACGATCGTGCCGCATCCTTTCGTCAGCCCGGTGACGGAGTGAGACGGTCGCGCCTCGGGGTGGGCGCCTCCTCTCGAGCGGGTCGGGTCTCGGAAACAACGGGTATCTTCATGCGATCCATTCTCATCGCCGCGTCGGCCGGTCTCGTCTGCTGGGCGATCGTCGCGGCGTCGACGACGGCCACGACCGCTTCGGGCGACATCGACCCGGCGCTCGCGGCGGCCACGGCGGAGGCCGCCGATCGTCGCCTGTTCGCCCGCGCCGTACGGGCGACCGAGCGCGGCCGCTGGGACGAGGCGGCAGCCCTCGTGCGGGACGTGAAGGATCCGCTCGCCGCCCGCTACATCCACTGGGCCGCCCTGGTCGACAACGAGGTCGAGCTGGCGTTCGACACCTATGCGGACTTCCTGCGGGATCATCCCTCATGGCCGCTGGCGGTCCGCGTCCGCGCACGCCTCGAGCAACTGGCGGGCTCCCGGCAGACCCACGAGGAACGGCTGCAACTGCTGACGGACTACCCGCCGGTGACGGCCGCCGGCATGATGGTTCTGGCGGAGGCACTGCTGGCGACGGGCCGCGAGGCCGAGGCACGCTCTCTGGCGCGCGAGATATGGCGCGACGAGCTGCTCGATCCGGCCAGCGAAAACCGCCTGACGGCGCTCTTCGGGGCGGACCTCGAGCCGGCCGATCATGCGGCACGTCTCGACCGGCTGGTCTGGGCGGGGCGCGACGCCGCGGCGAAGCGGATGTTCGGGCGCGTCGATGCCGGACGGCGCGCGCTCGCCTCGGCGCGTGTGGCGCTGCAGGCGGCGGAACCGGGCGTCGACGGCGCCATCGCGCGCGTCCCTCGTGCGCTCCGCGACGATCCGGGGCTCGTCTTCGATCGCATGCAATGGCGGCGTCGAAAGGGTCGGGACGACGACGTTCGGGAGATCCTGCGCGACCCGCCGGCCGATCTCGGTCACGAGCAACGATGGTGGTACGAGCGGGCCTTCCAGATCCGCGAGCTTCTGGCGGAGGGGCGGCCCGAGAGCGCCTACGAGCTCGCCCGCCTGCACGGTCAGGTGAGCGGCGGAACCTATGCCGAGGCGCAATGGCTCGCGGGTTGGCTGGCGCTGCGCGCGGCCGGCCGGCCGGCGGAGGCCTATCGGCGTTTCACCGACATGTATCGCGAGGTGACGACACCGATCAGCCGGGCGAGGGCCGCCTATTGGGCCGGCCGCGCCGCCTCCGTCCTGCTCGATCCGCGTGCCGCGCGACGCTGGTACGGCCTGGCGGCCCTGCATCCCACGACCTTCTACGGCCAGGAGGCGGCGGCGGAGATCGGCGTCCCGATGAGTCTGGCGGTGCCCGATCGCCCTTTTTCGAGCGACGGCGTGCCGGCCGAGGTCGACGAGCTGCTGCACATGGCACGTCTGCTCTGCTCGATCGACGAGGGCGAGCGGGCGATGCGCTTCTTCGAGGAGGCGCAGATCCTGCTCGACGATCCGCATCCGGTGCTGCACGCCGTGGCCGAATGCGGCCGGGCCGATCTGCTGGTCGAGCTCGGCAAGCGGGCGGTCCGCGCCGGGCGCATCGATCCGGCCTACACCTTTCCGCTGCCCGATCTTCCGGCATCGGCACTCGCCATCGAGGACGGACCCCCGCCGGCCCTCGTTCTGGCGGTCGCACGCCAGGAGAGCCATTTCGACCCGCTGGTGCGCAGCGGTGCCGGCGCGCTCGGCCTGATGCAGATCATGCCGGCCACGGGCCGGGCGATGGCGCGCAAGCTCGGTCTGCCCTTCGACGAGCAGATGCTGCGTCGCGATCCGGCCTTCAACGTCACCCTCGGCCGAACCTATCTGAAGGCGCTCGCCGAGCGCTACGACGGCGCCGACTATCTGATGGCCGCCGCCTACAATGCCGGTCCGATGCGGGTGCAGCGCTGGATCGAAGAGCGCGGCGATCCGCGGCGGATGGATCGCCATGCGCGCCTCGACTGGCTCGAGAGCATCCCCTTCAGCGAGACCCGCAACTATGTCCAGCGCATCGTCGAGGGCCGTCGCGTCTATGATTGGTGGCTGGCCCGGGGCGGCGGCTGGAAGGTGCCGATCCGTTCACCGATGGGCCCCCTGGTGCCGCCGCCGACGCCGCAGGCCAAACCCGTGCTCATGGCGGGCACACCTCGCGCGAACGGCGCGACGGCCGACAATTGACGGCGGGGCGGCGACTGACGCCGGGCGGCGGATATGCGCCACACCGCACCGGCAACCGGGGCGCGGCGTGCGTGCTCGTGTCGGCATGAAACCGGGACCGTACCCGTGAAAGCCGGGGGAGGCGATGCCATGATGCAGGACGAAGCGGTGGGGTACGACGCGGTGGAGGCCGCGGCGGCGAGGCTCGCCGGCAAGGCGCGGCGGACCCCGCTTCTGAACGATCCTGCGATCGACGAACGCGCCGGCTGTCGCGTGCTGATCAAGGCCGAGCCCCTGCAACGAACGGGCTCGTTCAAGTTCCGCGGCGCCTACAACCGCATCTCCAGTCTCGATGCGCCGGCGATCGTCGCCTATTCCTCCGGCAATCACGCCCAGGGCGTGGCGATGGCGGCGCGCATGCTCGGCCGGCGGGCGACCATCGTCATGCCGAACGACGCGCCGCGGATCAAACGGGACGCCACCCGCGCGCTGGGTGCCGAGATCGTCGGCTACGAACGCGGCCGCGACGTGCGCGAGGAGATCGGTGACGCGATCGCCGCCGAAACCGGCGCGGTGCTGGTCAAACCCTATGACGATCCGCTGGTGATCGCCGGACAGGGCACGGTCGGGCTCGAGATGGCGCAACAGGCGCGCGAGGCGGGCTTCACGCCGGAGCTGGCGGTGACCTGTTGCGGCGGCGGCGGGCTGACCGCCGGCATCGCGCTGGCGCTGCGTCATCACTTCCCCGCGATCGGCGTCTTCGCCGCCGAGCCGCACGGTTTCGACGACCATCGGCGCTCGCTCGAGGCGGGCGAACGGCGCCCCCATCCCACCGGCTCCACCTCGATCTGCGACGCCCTGCTGGCGCCGATGCCGGGCGAGCTCACCTTCGCCCTCAACCGGCGGCTCCTCGCCGGGGCGGTGACCGTCACCGACGAGGAGGTGATGGAGGCCATGGCCACGGCGTTCGAGCGGCTCAAACTCGTCGTCGAGCCCGGCGGTGCGGTGGCCCTGGCGGCGGTGCTGGCGGGCGCTCTCGACTGCCGCGGCAAGACGGTGCTGGTCGTGCTCTCCGGCGGCAATGTCGACGCGGACCTCTATGCCCGATGCCTCGCACGGGCGCGTTCGACAACCTCTGATTGAAATTTCGATCCACTCTGTGCCAGAAAGGCGGGCGACGGGATTGACGTCGACCCGGGGCTCGTCGATCCTTTCGGCCGCCGGAAGCCCAAGGCGGTTCTTCCGGGGCGACATCCATGGCGGGATCTGCGGGGACACCCGCAGCGATACCCGCGACGACATCCGCGGCAACGAGGAGGGCTCGTGACGATGGCGGATTTGGCCAGGGAAACCGAGGCGTTCATGGACTGGGTTCGTTCGCGCAATCCGGGCGAGACCGAGTTCCTTCAGGCCGTCGACGAGGTCGCCGCGACCATCCTGCCCTTCGCCCACGCCCATCCGATCTATCGCGAGCAGAAGATCCTCGAGCGCCTGACCGAGCCCGACCGGATCGTCTCCTTCAGGGTCGTGTGGGAGGACGACGGTGGCGGCATCCACGTCAATCGCGGCTATCGGGTGCAGTTCTCCAACGCGATCGGGCCTTACAAGGGCGGAATCCGCTTTCATCCCTCGGTCAACGCGTCGGTTCTCAAATTTCTCGGCTTCGAGCAGATCTTCAAGAATTCGCTGACCGGCCTGCCGATGGGCGGCGGCAAGGGCGGCGCCGACTTCGACCCCAAGGGCCGCTCGCCACGCGAGATCATGCGCTTTTGTCAGTCGTTCATGACGGAGCTTCATCGTCACATCGGACCCGACACCGACGTTCCGGCCGGCGACATCGGCGTCGGTGCGCGCGAAATCGGCTACATGTTCGGCCAGTACAAGCGCATCGTGAACGAATTCGAAGGGGTGCTGACCGGCAAGGGCATGGAATATGGCGGCAGTCTGATGCGCCCGGAGGCGACCGGCTACGGTGCCGTCTATTTCGCCGAGGACATGCTGCATCGCCGGCACGAATCGATCGAGGGCAAGACGGCGGTCGTCTCGGGCGCCGGCAACGTGGCGACCCACGCCGCCGAGAAGATCCTTCACCGCGGCGGCAAGCCGGTGACCCTGTCGGATTCGGGCGGCTTCATCCACGACCCCGACGGTCTCGACGAGGAGAAGATCGACTGGGTCAAGCACTGGAAGGCCAAGCGCGGCGCCAGTCTCGAAGCCTATGCCGACAAGTACAAGTTGGCCCGCTGGCACGCCGGCAAGCTGCCCTGGGGCATCGCTTGTGATCTGGCACTGCCCTGTGCAACCCAGAACGAGCTCGACGCCGACGACGCCCGCCGGCTGGTGGAGAACGGCTGCCGTCTCGTCTCCGAGGGCGCCAACATGCCGACCACGAAGGAGGGCGTCGAAGTGCTGCAGGCGGCCGGTATCCTCTATGCGCCGGGCAAGGCCGCCAATGCCGGCGGCGTGGCCATGTCGGGTCTCGAGATGAGCCAGAATTCGGCGCGCCTGCGCCGCAGCGAGGACGATCTGCGCGAGGCGCTGCGCCAGATCATGCGGGACATCCACGCCGCCTGTGTCCGCTGCGGCGAACGCGACGACGGCGAGGTCGATTACGTCGTGGGCGCCAACGTCGCCGGCTTCAAGAAGGTCGCGGACGCCATGCTGGCCTTCGGCGTGGCCTGAGCGTCGAGAGATTCCGGGCGCGGCCGGCGTTCAGTTGCGGTGTTGTGGCGGCACGAAATAGAGATGGTCGGCCTCGTCACCGGCAAGCGCGTGGCATTCGACGCAAAAGCGCATGCCGGCGTCGTTCTCGCCGCCGGTTTCGCCGAAGAGGCTGCCGTCCGGCATGATCTGGACATATTTCCAGTTGCGAGCCGCTTTGTCGAACCCGGCCGGCATCTTCTCCATCACCGCCAGCGGCCCGGAAAAGACCATGCCGTCCTCGGTGACGGTGAAGGCGTCCTTGACGAGAACCGAGCCCACCGGAAGGCCACCGGGCGGCACGTCGGCCCCATAATCCCGGGCGACCCCGTTGGCGTAGTTGTTCACGTAGCGTGATCCGTGGGTGGCGGAGAGATAGGGCGTGGCGTTGAAGCGGCGCCAGCGGACATAGTCCCGCGCCACCGCGAGGTCCGAGAGGCGGTAGCCCGCGGTCATGTTCGGCAGCAGGCGCTCATAGACCTCCTCCGCTTGCGCCCCTTGCACCTCGGCCGGGTGCTCCACACGGAAATGTGATCTGGGATGGAGCGGGTCGTCGGCCGTCTCCTGTGCCGCGGCGGCGCCGGCCCATGCCGCCACGGTCAACGCCAGCCTCATCGTCGAACCAAGCATGACGGCCCCCGTCCGATAACTCCGACCCCATGACGGGATCATTCTAGACGGGTCGGCGGCGCACACCAGTACCGGGCTCCATCACGATCGATGGAGCGCCGCCGCGCCCGGCACGGCGGCCCGGCACGGCGGTCTCATCCGTCGGCAGACCGCCGGTCTATTTCGGCGCGGCGGGCTGCTGCTGGTTCTGCTGCTGCGTCGCGCCCTGAGCGTCGCCACCTTGCCCGCCGGCGCCCTGATCGCCGCCAGCTTGTGCACCACCGCCACCCTGCCCGGCGGCGTCCTGCCCGCCGCTGCCCTGGGCGGCGCCGTCCGACCCGCCGCCGGCGGCATCGTCGTTCGCGGCTGCGTCCTGCGGCTGCAGGTCGGGCAGGGCGATCTCGCCGACCACGCCCTCGAGGTCCTCGATCAGACCGTAGGCCTTCTCGATGCGCTGCTCGGCGGCCTGCAGGTTCTTCTGGCTCTGCACCACCTCGTCCTGCAGCTCGGCCACCCGCTGCTGGCGCTCCTCCAGCTCTTCCTCGGCCGCTGCGATCTGGCTCTCCAGCTCGTCGCGACGGCCCTGGGCGTCGGCGACCTGCCGATCGGCTTCCTCGACGCTCGCTTCGCGCTCGGCCAGGGTCTGCTGCTGCTGCTCGATCTCCTGCTCGAGCTTCTGGTGCTCGGCGCGCGCCTCCTCGATCCGCGTCTCCAGCACGCCGATGGCGTCCTGCATCTCGTCGCGCTGATATTTGCGCTCGCCGACGGCGGTGAGCTGCTCGTTGAGCGAGCCCAGCACCGTCTCGACCCGTCCTTCGAGCTCCTCCACCGAGGACTGCCGCGTGGCGATCTCCTGATCGAGTGCGGCGATCTGCTCGTCGCGCGCGGCGATCTCCGACGTGCGGGTCTCGAGATCGGTCTGGGCGGTGGCGATCTGCGCCTGCAGATCCTCGAGCGCGCCGCTCGCGGCGGTGGTGTCCTCGAGCCGCTTCTCGGCGTCGCCGGCGCGGGTTTCCAGCGCGCCGATCTGCTGCCGCAGATCGGTCTCGAGCGTCTTGGCGGATTCCCGCGCATCGCCGGCATCGGAGCTCGCCGAACCCCAGCCGAAGAGCGCGATGATCAACAGCAAGGCCAGTCCGGCGATGACGGCCAGCACCTCTTTGGGCAATGCGAGATATTGTTTCATGCGCCTCTTCCGGTCTGCGGGTTCCCTGTACCTCTTGGGTAGCCACGAGGCGCCTCGATAGGCAAGCGGCTTTTGCGCGCCGATCGCCGTGGCCGGCCCGCCCTCGTACCCGCCGTCGCGCCCGGCGGGCGCCCGGCGGGGCGTGGGCACTCAGGGGGCGGTGGCGCGCAGATGCTCCGCGCGGCGGCGTATCGCCCGGCGCTCGGTCTCGTCCTTGCGCTCGAGGTTGCGCAACTGCATGCGCATGCGCTCGTTGGAGGCGAGCACAGGGCGGTGCCGGCCGAGAAAGTCCCAGTAGAGCGTGGTGAA
>JAGREO010000075.1 GCA_020446525.1 Geminicoccaceae bacterium
TCTCGTCTGCCACCACCAACATGACAGGCTTGCAAGAGACAAGGGTGCAACCCTCCGGCGTCGGCTCCGGCCCCTCGTATCGGGGCGAGCGGGAGGAAGCCCCGGGCTGATGGCTTGCGTCGGGTGGCTTCAGAGGGTGAGCCGCGCACCTCTTGCGTGTGCCGGGATCGCCGCCGTCTGCCCCGAGCGTGACGCCGCCCTCGGCCCTGCGCCTTTCCCGATATGGCGGAACCATCGGACCGATCGGGAAAGGTTAAAATACGGGACGCTGGAGCATGGTTCCGATCTCGTCGGACCGAAGATTGCTCCGATGCTGCCGATCGTCCCGACCGTCTTCCACGACCAGCCCGGCGGCGAGGTCTCTTCCGGCGCCCATGCGTTGCGCGTCATGGACCGCGCCGGCCGGCACTCTGCGAACGACCCGGTCATGCCCGGGAACGTCACCGCCGTCTTCTCGCCGCCCTGCGCACCCGAACTCGACGGGACCGAGCGACCATGGCTCCCGCTCGGACAACGCTTCCGCTCGCATGCCCCTCGGAACGACGGCGACGCCATGGCCGACGCCGTCTGCCGGGCATGGCAGCGCGTCACCATCGAACGACGAAAGACGGTACCCCTGCGGCGGGTGGATGGGGCACCGACGGTCCCGGGCCCGTGCGATCGGTGTGAGCGGGATCGGGGCGCGGGATCGGGATCGGCTGCCGGCCACGCGGTGAGCGATCACGCGGCCGCCGGCTCGCGGCATCGCCGCCCGGGACGCCGGTTCGAGCCGATCGCTCAGTCCGGATCGATGCTGACGAGTTTGCCGCGTCGGGGGACGAAGATGCTCTGGGCGCGCAGGCGCCCCTGATCCATGAACAGGCCCGGAAAGGTCGGATCGAACGGGGCGATAAGCTCCACGACGATGACGTTGTCGCCCGGTGCGAGAGCGAGGCCGCCCTGCAGTGGCGGGGCGTCGGCGCCGGTGCGCACGGCGCTCTCGACCTCGGTCATGCTGCCGCTCGACCGTTGCCAGGCGATCTGCGAGCCGTTGCCGTCGGGATCGTGCAGGCTGGTCAGGAGCACACGCCCATGGGCGAGATCGAGCGGAGCGGCGGCCCGCTTCGTGGCGGCGAGCAGATCGGCGATCGTCGATTCACTCAAGCGCGTCTCCATCGTCACCAGATCACCGAGCCCGCTGGCCGCTACGTCGAGCACCTGACGAAGATAGACGTAGCGGGTGATCTCGACGGAACCGACCAGCAGCGTGAGCAGAAAAGGCGCCATCAGCGCGATCTCGACCGCGACATTGCCGCGCCGACCACGGCAGAACGCGCCGAAGCGCGAGTGCCGGCCGATCGAGCCGACGGCACGGCGTGCGGTATGGCCCGTAGCGCTCGTCGATGCGGTGGAACCGCCCGATCGATCGGGAAATGCGCAAGAACGAGAAGCCGGAGCAGAAATCCGATCTCTTCCGATCGGGAAGCGCTCCGGCGATCCTGCGCCGGCACCCGGCCCGCCGCTCGGGCGAACCGGGGCGGATCTCTCGCTCGAGACACCGGTCGACGTCATGGTTCGTTCCTGACGGTCTGGGAAAGATCGATTTGCAGATAGCCGTTCGGCAACAGGGCTTCGACGAGAGACACCATGGGTCGCCAGGGGTAGCGGACCCTGTAGCGCACGATGTCCTCGGCCCCGCCCGCGCCCGGTCGACCCCGGTCGTCGTCCCACCGGTCGTTGCCGTTCAGGTCGGTAAAGGCCTCACCCGGATCCCGCTCGCCCGAACCGTTCGAATCGACGAAGGGCTCGGCCATGCCGACGGAGCCCAGATCATCATAGATCATCTGCTCGAAAACCACGTCCTCGGCCGCCACCAGCGCACCGAGTTCGGCGTCGAACGCCGCTCGAACCCGGGTTGACCGCTCGGCATCTTCGAGGCCGCTCACCGTGCCGACGGTGACCGCCCTGCGCAACGCACCCTCGAGCGTGAGACGTGTCGTCAACATCATCGAGAGCTCCAGAAGAATGACGACGATACCCAGAAGAAAAGGCGCGCCCAGGGCGAACTCGACGGCAGCGTTCGCATCCCCGCCCATCGGCAGGGTGCATCTTCTCCAGTATTTACGATCGAACCTTGCCATCGCCTTTCCAAAAAACCTGATTGAAGCCGGTCACGGCGGTGAATTTACGCGCCCATCGGTTAACGCGGGCTTACGGCGGGCCGAATTTTTCGTCTGCACCGGCCCTCCCGTTCCGCACGACTTCACCTTTTCTTCATCTTTGCGTTCGAGAATGTACGCGGTTGGCGTCGCCGGGCGCCGACCGGTTCGCCGCAGCCGCGGCCCCGTTCTCGCCGGCGCCCGTTCGCAGGTCCGTGACTTCGCAGGCACCCGAGGTTGTGCAGATTGGAGATGACCGAATGATCCGAGGCATGGCTGAATGGTGGGCGCGCAGCTTCGCCCCTTTGCTCGGGTGCGATCGGCGAGGCTCGATGATGCCGGTCTTCGCCATCGGGTCGACCGTGCTCGTCGGCTCCGCCGGGCTCGCCGTCGATCTCGGCCGGGGTCAACTGGCGCGTGCGGATCTGCAGCGCGCGGTGGATGCCGCGGCCCTGGCGACCGTCGCGACGATGGTCCGCTCGGGCGGGGATCCCTCCGTCGACGAGACGCTCGATCCGGAGACGGTGCGGAGGATGAACGGAATCGTGCGCGCCAATCTCGATGCCAGCTGGAGCGACGTGCCGCTCGAGGTCTCCTATCGATTGCTGCCGGAGGAAGCCGGCCTGAGAGTGGCGGCCTCGGCGGAGCTGCCGACGACACTCATGGCCGTGGTCGGCGTGACGACGATGACGATCGGCGCGGAGGCCTCGGCGGCCGGCGGGCGGCCGCCGATGGAGATCGCACTGGTGATCGACACTTCGAGCTCGATCGGCGGCGATCTGCCCAAGCTTCAAAAGGCCGCCACGGATTTCGTCGACACCCTGTTCGGGGACGAGGAGACGCTGCCGGAAACCTACGTCTCGGTGGTCCCGTTCACGCGGCGGGTCAAGGTCGACCGGACGGGCTGGCTGGCCGCCTCGCCGCCGCCCGACTGGGCCGGCTGTACCAGCGAACGCGCGGGCGATCCGCTCTCCTATCTCGATCGGGTGCCGTCGCTGGCCGGTTTTCCGGCCTGGCAGCCCCATATCGATTTCGAAGACGACTACAATGAGGGCTGGTACGGCGAAAAGCGGAATCGGGCAGCCGGCTTTCAATGTCCCGCTTCGGCTGTTCTTCCCCTGTCGAATCGCAAATCGACGCTGCGCAACTACCTGAATGCGCTCTCGGTGAGCAGTGGCACCTGCGCCGATATCGGCTTCGCCTGGGGCGTGCGGAGTTTGTCGGCCGATTGGCGGGGCCTGTGGGGCGATCCGCTCACGCCGTCGTCCATCGACGATCGTGGCAAGGCGATCGTGCTCATGACCGACGGACAGAGCGCGCCCGGCTGCACCGACGCGAAGGGCGGCTCGAATCGCGCACGGGCGATCCTGCTGAGCTACTGCTCGGAAATGAAGACCCGTGGCTACGCCGTCGTGACCGTAGCCATCGACACGCCGGCCAGCGTTCAGGCCATGCTGCGCGAATGTGCCAGCAACGATGCCTATTACTACGAGGTGGTCGACTGGTCGGATCTGGCGACGGTCACCCGCGGCATCGCCACGGAAATCGGCGGCGGCAAGGTCAGACGCATTCACTGAATGGCGTGCCATACCGCCATCGAGGCACCCGATACCGACGTCCCGCGCGCGGCTCCGACCGCCCGTCACGTAACCGGCATTGGCATCGGCCGAAGCCCCGCGCCCGCCCCCTCGACCTTCGCCTTCTCTCCGTCCCGAACATCATTCGGATTGCGGTCGCTCGCGCACATCGGCGCGTGCGGCACAAACGTGTCCGATGGCTCGAAAGACGAATTATCGGTGACGTCCCGAGGTGTGGTGCAGCCGTCGATGGTCGTCGGGTTTCCCGATAGGGCCGGGTTGCCGGGGCCGAGCCCTTCTGACCGAGTTCCCGGATGATCTCGTCCGCCGCGGCCTCGGCGGCGTGAAGCCGCTGATCAGCGATGCGCGAGAGGTTATCGAGGTGGCCACGGCACGAGCTCCGTCCACGATGTGGCAGCGCTGCCGTGTCTCCTTCCAGCGCAACACTCTCACCCGTGCCGGCAAGAACGTCGCCGGGTGGTCTCAGCCTTCATCGCCACCGCCCTCGCCGAGCCCGACCATGCGGCGGCCAAGGCACGGTGGTGCCTCCCGGCGGACCGGATGCGCGACTAGCTCCCGAAGCTGGCCACGGTCATGGATACGCCCGAGGAGAACGTGTCGGCCTGCATGACCTTCCCCCGACAGCATCGCGCCAAGGTTCACAGCACGAAATCAATCGAACGCCCGAACGGCGAAATCAGGCCGCGCAGGGACGGTGCCGGCATCTTTCCGAACGAAGCATCGATCCGGTGCCTCGTCGGCGCGATCCTGATGGCGCAGAAGGCCTCGGGCCCGCGAGGCGCTGATCGACTTGCCGCGCACGGTACGCCGTCCGTTCGTGGCGACCTGCACGACAACGATCGGCGCCAGCGCAACGATGCGGCCGTTTCGATGAACGGTCCTCGATATCCGCGCCGTCGTGTGGGTGTTTCCGACCCCCGGAAGCGTGAGGGAACGAACCGGAAGAAGCTCCAACGGTTCACTGTAGAGCCGATCATCCCTGTCCTGAATGAGAAGGAGGCCGGTGCGAAGTTCGACGAGCCGTGCCGCCGGCAGCGTGCCGAAGGTTCTGCAAAGGATGATTGGCACGGTGGTGATGGTATGCGGATGATGTTTGACGTCACCGATCCTGATGAAGGGAAGTGTTCGGCGCAAGACGATGCTCGACCCTGTCGCACCGGCTATCGTGTCGCTCGAATTTCCGAAACTGGCAGGCGCCGGCGAGTTAATTGAGTCTCGTGGACCCGAAACTCGCGGGCTGCACAAGTGGACCGTGCCGGGTTTCCCTACGCGGCGTAATACCGGATCGAAGGTGACAGGATCGTCATCGCGCGCGTTCTTCACGGCGCACGGAAATGGCCCGAAGCCTTGTCCACCTGGTGTAGAGAGTTGGTATCGACCTGGGCGAACAGCTCATGATCTTCAGCAGGAGGATCATCCGTTCCCGAAGGGACCGGGGCCGGCAGGTCTCGGCGCCATCTTGCGGGCGCGGCCGCCGTTCGACGGCTCGGTCACCCATTCGAGCAAGGACGGCTTGCGCTGCGCTACCTTGTCCTTTGTGGTCATGCCGATCTTCCGATCGGGTCGTCGACGTCCGACGATGCCGTCATACCCGCTCGAAAGCGGCATGGCCACATCCGCTCTCGCGAGGGCGTGTGTTGCCGCCGTGTCAAGTGATTGCGATCTCAGGCCGCCCCCCCTCACTCGCCGTAGATCATCTTCGGGAGCCAGAGGGCGAGTTGGGGGAAGGTGAGGATCAGGGCGAGGCCGAGGAGCTGGATCGCCATGAATTGCATCATGCCGAAATAGATGTCCTTGAGGTCCCAGTCGGGGACGACGGCCTTGAGGAAGTAGGCGGAGAGGGCGACGGGCGGGGAGAGCCAGGCGGTCTGGAGGTTGACCGCCACCAGGATGCCGAACCAGGTCAGGTCGATGTCGAGCTGGACGAGCATCGGGATCAGGATGGGCACGATGATCAGCACGATCGGCACCCACTCGAGCGGCCAGCCGAGCAGGAAGATCAGCGCCATCACCAGGATCAGCACGCTCATCCGCGAGAGCTCGAGCGAGAGCAGCAGCTCGGTGAGCATGGTCGGTGTGCCGAGCCTCGAGAAGACCGCGCCGAAGAAGTTGGAGGCGGCGACGAGGAAGAGGATCAGGACCGAGATCTCGAGGGTGGTCAGGAGCGACTTGTAGAAGCCGCGGACGGTCAGCCTGCCATAGGCCAGGGTCAGCAGGAGCGCGCCGAAGGCACCGCAGGCGGCCCCTTCGGTGGGGGTGGCCCAGCCCATCAGGATCGAGCCCAGGGCGAAGCCGACCAGTGCCGCAGGCGGCACGAGGCCTAAGAAGAACTCGCGGGCGACCATGCCGTAATGCGTCGGGCGCTCGTCTTCGGGCAGTGGCGGGCCGAGAGTCGGGTCGAGCCAGCAGCGCACCAGCGCATAGGCCGTGTAGAGCAGGGCCAAAAGGATGCCCGGCACGATCGCCGCGGCGAAGAGCTCGGTGACGGGCACTTCCAGCACCGGGCCCATGACCACCAGCATGATCGAGGGCGGGATGAGGATGCCCAGCGTGCCGCCGGCGGTGATGGTGCCGGCGGCGAGCCGCACGTCGTAGCCCGAGCGGTTCATGGTCTTGGCGGCCATGATGCCGAGGATGGTGACCGAGGCGCCGACGATGCCGGTGGCGGCGGCGAAGATGGTCGAGACGAAGAGCACGGCGATGTAGAGCGAGCCGCGGGTCGAGGCGAGCATGCGCTGGACGGCGGTGAAGAGGCGCTCCATCAGCCCCGCCTGCTCCATCATGATGCCCATGAAGACGAAGAGCGGCACGGCGGCCAGCGTCTGCTCCATCATCACCTGATTGAACTGCAGCGTCATCAAGAGGACGACGAGCTTGGCGCCGAAGCCGATGGCGCCGAAGACGATCCCGAGGAAGATCAGGGTGAAGGAGATGGGAAAGCCGACGAAGATGGCGAACAGCATGATGCCGATCATCACCAGGCCGAGGATTTCGTTCTCCATCTCAGGGCCACCGCTCGTGGCGCATGGCGTAGACGCATTTGAGCAGCTCGGAGACGCCCTGCATCAGGAGGAGGGCGGCGCCGACGGGCATGGCGGTGCGTACCGGTGCAACCGGCGCCATCCAGGCCGTGTCCATGCTCAGCTCGCCGCGCTCCCAGGCTTTCCAGGCATAGTCCAGCGAGACGAGGAAGAAGATCGTCATGCCGGGGAAGTAGAGCAGCACGTAGAGTGTCGCGTCGACCATGGCCTGGGTGCGCACCGCCCAGAGGCGGTAGAGGAAGTCGGCGCGGATGTGCACGCCGCGCATCAGCGCGTAGGCGGCGCCCATCATGAACATGGCACCACTGACCATGCGGCTGACGTCGTAGGCCCAGAGCGTCGGTGCGACGAACAGCTTGCGGCCGATCACCTCGTGGACCATGGCGTACATCACCGGCACCAGCAGGACGCAGACGATCCGGCCGGACCAGAGGCTGATCCGGTCGATCGTGCCGATCGTGTGCCGCATCCAGGGATCCATGTCGGCCGGCAGGCGGCCCGGATCGCCGCGGCGCTCGGCGATCATCTCGTCGGTGATGTCGAGTTCGGGGGTCTCGCTCAAGGCGGCCTCGTCACGGATCGGACGGGGGGCGGACCGGCCGGGAGGGGCGTCCCGGTCGACGCCCCTCGACGGTTGCGATCCGCTACTTGCCCAGGCTCTTGGCGAAGGCGTTGCCGAGGGCGGCGTTGCTGGTCTGCGCCCCGGCCCAGAACGGCACCGCCACCTCGGCGAAGGCCTTCTGGCTCTCCCACACCTCCTTGAAGAAGGCGTTCTCCTCGGCGTTCTTCTCCAGCGTGGCGCGGGCGGCGTTCATATATTCGGTGAAATAGTCCGAGGGCGTGTCGTGCAACTGCACGCCGTCGTCCTCGACCAGGCTCTTGAGCGCCTTGCCGTTCTCGAGGATGCGGTAGCTGAGCGACTTGATCAGCGAGGCGTTGGCCGCGACCTCGAGCGCCTTCTTCTGGCCGTCGGTCAGCCCGTCATAGACGTCGCCGTTGATGTACATGTCGGCGTTGACGACGACCTGGTGCAGGCCCTGAAGGTAATAGTGCTTCAAGACCTTCTGGAAGCCGAAGACCTTGTCGGGCTTGGGGCAGCACCATTCGGCGGCGTCGATCGTGCCCTTCTCGAGCGCCGGCAGGATGTCGCCGCCGCCCATCGCCACCGCCGCCACGCCGATGTCGTTGTAGGTCTGGCCGGGGATGCCGGGCGGCGCCCTGAAGCGGTATTTGCGGAAGTCGGCCATGCTCTCGATCGGCTCCTTGAACCAGCCGAGCGCCTCGGGGCCGACCGGCTGCAGCATGAAGCCCTTGACGTTGACGCCCATCTCGTCCCAGAGGCGATCGTAGAGTTCCTGGCCGCCGCCATAGAGGAACCAGGAGAGGAAGGCGATGTTGTCGATGCCGACACCGGCGCCGGCGACCGGCGAGCCGAACAGCATCGCCGCCGGATGCTTGCCCGACCAGTAGTGCGTCCAGGCGAAGCCGCCCTCGACCAGCCCGGCATCGACCGCGTCGAGCGTCTCCTGCACGCCGACCACGGCGCCGGCCGGCAGCACCTCGATCTTCACCTCGCCGTCGGTCAGGGCCGCCACGTCCCTGCCGAACTCCTCGAGCATGGTCACTTCGTCGGCGGTCGCCGGGATCACCGACTGGACCCGGATCACCGTCTCGGCCGAAGCCGTCGCCGCCGCCGCCGCCGCGATGATCGCGAATGCCGAAAGGCCGGCCATGATGCTGCGCATGATCGTCTACTCCGGTCCGTTCTTTTTTCGTTCAGGCCGGAAGCCGCGGTGCGGCTCTTCCCTGCCCCCCTCAAGTATTCAGGTTCCCATCTTTGCGCGGGCGGATCAAGGGCGAAGCGGCGGACCGGGAAGCAGCGTGGCGCATGGACGGCGATGGCGAAGCGGGCTAGGCCGGGCCCGAGGTGCGGATCGGGAGGATGAACGATGGCGCGAATCGCTTTTCTGGGGCTGGGTGTCATGGGTGCGCCGATGGCCCGCAATCTGGCGGCGGGCGGCCATGCGGTCACCGGCTTCGACGTGGATTCCCGGGCCCTTCGCGCGGCCGGCGTCGCGACCGCGGATTCGGCCGCCGAAGCGGCACGGGATGCCGAAATCGTGATCACCATGCTGCCCAAGGGAGAGCATGTGAAGGCGGCGCTGTTCGGCGATCGGGGCGCCTCTTCGACGCTGCCCGCCGGCGCGATGATCATCGACATGAGCACGGTGCAGCCGCTCGAGACCGACGAGATCGCCCGGGCCGCTCTCGAGCGCGGCCACCGCTTCGTCGACGCGCCGGTCGGCCGCAGCTCGCAGCACGCGATCGACGGCACGCTGCTGATCATGGCGGGCGGTGAGGCCGCCGACGTCGAGGCGGCGCGGCCGGTCCTGGCGCTCATGGGCGATCCGATCGTCCACTGCGGCGGCCGGGGGACGGGTGCACGCGCCAAGATCGTCAACAACTACATGTCGATCGTCTCCAACGTGGTGGTCGCCGAGAGCCTGGTGCTGGCCGAGGCGTCGGGTCTCGACCGGCAGGTGGCGATCGACATCTGCCGCGGCACGACGGCGGGACAGGGCCACCTCAACACGACCTGGCCGGCCAAGGTGCTCAAGGGCGACACCAGCCCCGGCTTCATGATCGATCTGGCGCACAAGGACCTGCTCATCGGGCTCGAGCTGGCGGCGCGGCTGGGTGCGCCTTCCGCCTGCGGCGCGGCGGCGCGGCCGGTCTACGAGATCGCTCGCGCCAAGGGCCGCGGCCGGGACGACTGGACGGCCATGCTCGAGGTGCTGCAGGGCGAAGGCGGCAGCGGGGACCGGAGCGGGGGCGGCGATCGTGCGGCGAATCCTGCCGGTTGACCCGCCTGCCGGTTGCTGGCTCAATGGCGACCCCGGAATGAGGAGCATGGTCGATGTTCGCGAACATCCTGGTGCCGGTCGACACGGGCAACGAGGAGAGCTGGCGCAAGGCGCTGCCGGATGCGGTCAAGCTCGCCCGGGCACACGGTGCCAAGCTGCACGTCATGACCGTCGTGCCCGATTTCGGCTCGTCGATCGTCGCGTCCTATTTTCCCGAGGGCTTTCAGACGAACGCGCTCGAGCAAGCGAAGAAGGAACTGGCCACGCTGGTCGAACGGCACGTGCCGGCCGACGTGGACCACGACCAGATCGCGACACATGGCGGCATCTGGCAGGAAATCTGCCGGGTGGCCAAGGAGGTCGGCGCCGATCTGGTGGTCATGGCGTCGCACAAGCCAGCCTTCCACGATGTGCTGCTGACACCCACGGCACACCAGGTGCTGCATCACCTGCCGGTTTCGGTGATGGTCGTTCGCTGATACGAAAAGGCATGGAAAGGGTGTCGTTTTCCGCTACATGGGCGAGCTTGTTCGGACCACCGAAAGGCTGACCTGCGTGACCCCCTTCGCCATCGCCGGCATTCAGATGCACATCTCGGCCCTCCACTCCAACCTGGAGGCGATGATCCACCGGATCGATCTCACCGTCGCCCGCTTTCCCTGGGTGCGGATGATCATGTTCAGCGAGCTCGCGGCCTTCGGCCCGCTCACCCGCTTCGCCCACGCCTTTCCGAGCGAGGCCGAAGACACCTTCCGCAAGGCCGCCGAGCGCCACGGCGTGTGGCTGCTGCCGGGCTCGATGTTCGAGCGTGACGCGGAGGGGCGGATCTTCAACACCGCCAGCGTGATCGCGCCCACCGGCGACGTCCTCGCCCGCTACCGCAAGCTCTTTCCCTTCCGCCCCTACGAGCACGACGTCGATCCGGGCGAAGGCTTCTGCGTCTTCGACGTGCCCGAGGCGGGCCGCTTCGGGGTTTCCATTTGCTACGACATGTGGATTCCCGAGACCTCGCGCACGCTGACCTCGATGGGGGCGGAGGTCATCCTGCATCCGGTGCTCACCGGCACCATCGACCGCGACATCGAGCTTTCGATCGCCCGCTCCACGGCGGCGCAGTTCCAGTGCTACGTGTTCGACATCAACGGCCTCGCGGCGGGCGGTGTCGGCCGCTCCTGCGTCGTCGATCCCGCCGGCACGGTCATCTGTCAGGCGGCGGGCCAGGAGGAATATCTGACGGTCGAGATCGACTTCGACCGGGTGCGCCGCCAGCGCGAGGTGGGGCTCAACGGTCTGGGGCAGGTGCTCAAGAGCTTCCGCGATCGCAAGTTCGAGTTCGACGTGTACGATCGCAGCAGGGTCCGCGACGATTATCTGGCGTCGCTCGGGCCGCTGGAGCTGCCGTCGCGCGACGGGCCGGTGCGCATGGCGCCGCGTCCGGGTGAGGCGACCACGCGACCGGTCGGCGAGCCGATCGGCGACCCGACCAGCGGCGCGACCGGCGAACCGGCGACGCCGGAGGGGGCGACACGGGTGGTGCGCCTGACGGGCTGAAGAAAGACGCTCGAAACGCTCGCGAAGAGCGGGAGCGAACCGGGGGCGGCCAGGGGGAAGAAGACGATGACGACGTCGCTGACCGACTATTATTCGGCGCTGCAACTGCGCACGGACCGGTGGTCGGCCCTGCGCGCCACCTGCGAGCAGCTTCGGCTCGCAACGAGCGCCAAGCAGACGCGCAAGCTCCAGCTCCGGGCACAGGAGCTGCTCGATTCGCTGATGCCGATCGAAGCCTACTGGGCGTTTCCCGGCCAGTCCGTCCTCGATAAGCTCTGCCTGCTGCTTGAGAAGGAGCGCTACGACGAACTGGCGCGCCTGACGCGACGCTCCGTGCGCTCGCTTCTGGCCGGCGCCTACAGGCGTCAGCCGCAGGCGTCCGAGATCGAAGAGCCGCGCGAGGCCGAGGAGGACGGGGCCGACGATTCCGCAGCGCCGCCCGGCGAGCGTCCCTATTTCGAGGTGCTGATCGTCGACACCATCGGCGAGCAGCAGCGTCAGCATCAGCGCCAGGCGCTCCGGCGGATGCGCCGGCCCGACGACCGCTTCGTCTACGAGCCGGTCTTCGTCCCGACGGTCGAGGACGGGCTGATCGGCGTCCTCTTCAATCACAACGTCCAGGCCGTGGTCGTGCGCAGCAACATCACGCTGCACTCGGTCCACGAGCTGCCGATGCTCAAGCGCTATCTCTCCTCGGTCGAGGACGAGGAGATCGAGGCGCTGGCGCCAGAGGACTATGCGCCCGAGCTGTGCCGCCTGATCCGCAAGATACGGCCGGAGCTCGACGTCTATCTGGTCACCGACCAGCCGGTGGAGGAGATCGCCGGCCGGGATCTCGGCAATTGCCGCCGGGTCTTCTACAATCAGGAAGATTATCTGGAACTGCATCTCAACATCCTGCGCGGCATCAACCATCGCTACGAGACGCCCTTCTTCCATGCCCTGCGCGACTATGCGCGTCAGCCGACCGGCGTCTTCCACGCCATGCCGATCAGCCGCGGCAAGTCGATCACCCGGTCCCACTGGATCAAGGACATGGGTGACTTCTACGGCATGAACATCTTTCTGGCCGAGACCTCGGCCACCTCGGGCGGACTCGATTCACTGCTCGAGCCGCACGGGCCGATCAAGAAGGCGCAGGAATTGGCCGCACGGGCCTTCGGGGCGAAGCAGACCTTCTTTTCGACCAACG
>JAGREO010000076.1 GCA_020446525.1 Geminicoccaceae bacterium
GAACGGACTTCGGTGTCCAAGGGTGTCACGGGTTCTCGTCTGCCACCACCAACATGACAGGCTTGCAAGAGACAAGGGTGCAACCCTCCGGCGTCGGCGCCGGCCTTCCGCCGTGGCCGCACGACCGGCCGCCTGTTCCGGGGAGGGACGGGATCCCGTCGGCGAGGCCGGCGAACCTGCTGCCCGGACCCGCGCGGTCGCGTCTTTCGATCGATCCGGTGGTTCCGCGCGGTGGCGGAGGCTCCTAGCATGGCGGTGATGCCGACATTGTTTTTCGGGGGAGGGCACGCACAGGTGTCGCAGACCGTCGATCCGCCCGGCCGTCTTCTCGTGGCGCACAGCGGGGCCGATCTCTATCTGGAGGCGTTGAGGCGGCGCTTTCCGGCTCTGGAGGTGGCCGTCTGTCGCCGTGCCGAGGAACTGGCGCGGGTGCTCGACGAGAGCGAGCCCGAGATCGTCTACAGTTGTGTGACCGCCGATTTCCCGCGTCTCGCCCATCGGCCGATCCTCGATGCGCCGCGGCTGCGATGGCTGCACGTCGGCGGCTCCGGTTACGAGCATTTCGCCGGCTGGCAGGATCGCGCTTTCGATATGACCAACGGCCGCGGGGTGCTGGCGGGCTTTCAGGCGGATACGGTGATCGGCGCCATTCTCGCCCTGAACCAGAACCTGCACCTCTTCGAGCAGCAGCGCGCCCGTCGGCTGTTCGCCGCGCGCACCTTTGCGCCGCTCGCCGGTCAGCGGCTGCTCGTGGTCGGTGCCGGCGCCATCGGCGGCGAGGTGGCCAAGCGCGCCCGGGCGCTCGGTCTGGTCACCATGGCGGCCTCGCGGCGGGCCGGGCCCCTGCCGCACTTCGACGTCGTGCATCCGCTGGACGATCTCGAGGAGGTGGTGGGGGATGCCGACATCGTCAGCCTGCATCTGCCGCTCGTCGACGAGACGCGGCATCTGTTCGACGAGGCGATGCTGGCGCGGCTGCGCGACGATGCCCTTCTGGTCAACACCGCCCGGGGCGCCATCCTCGACGAGGCGGCGCTGGTGCGCACGCTCGCGCACGGCCGGTTGCGCGGCGTCTATCTCGACGTGTTCGAGGAGGAGCCGCTGCCGCCGCAGAGCCCGCTCTGGAGTCACGAGAAGGTGCTGCTGTCGCCCCATTGCGCCGATCAGGTGGCGGATTGGCCGCAGCGCCACGCCGCCTTCTTCATGGACAATCTGGAACGGCGGCTGAGCGGCCGGCCCCTGCGCAATCTCGTTCGCCGCGCACCCCCGGGCCGCTGAGGTCGGGCTCTGCAAGACGCCCGGCGGTCGCGCCGCCCGTGCCGATCGACGCGGCGGCCGGAGCGCGCTCCCCGGCCCGACGAGGTCGAAGACGTAGCGCCGCTCGTCGTCGCGCCGCCCGTCCCGACCGACGCGGCAGCCGAAGCGCGCTCGCCGCCCCGACGCGGGCGGGCAACCGGTCCGGCGTCGTGTGGTGCGGCCCGATCGATCCCGGCGGCCGGCGGCCGGCGGGCGATCGGCGATCCCCTGAGCGCGATTCGAGCCGCTCGACCCGAGCCGCGCGACGGTCACCGTGAGCGCCGGACGTCGGTCGTACTCCCCGACATCCCGGCGGCGGTTCGAGGCGACGCGACGCAGACGGCGGCCATTGTCAACCGACAAGGTATCACCGGCCGCAAAGATAAACTCCTGCGAGCAACGGCGATCGTGATGACCATGCGGATCGAAGCACCGGCCGGGGCGGCGCGGGTCCGCGGCCCCGCCGCACGGACCACGAGCCCGATCTTCGCGCCCTTCGCCTGCAGGTCGCTCGAGATCATGGGCCCCGGCACGCACCCCGGAGGCCGGCGCTGCTGGATCGAGCCGGCGGCGCCGGTCATGGTCGCGGTCGCATACGAGGAGGAAGTCTGATGAAACCCCAGCTGCCGATTTTGAAAATCTGGTTCTGGCTTCTCGTGATCGCCGCCCTCTACAAATGGTACCAACTGCCGCCGATGGACGACTCGATCATCCGCCCGTCGCCGATCATCCAGAAAGTGTACTGAGCCATGCCCGAGCGCATCGGGATCGATCTCGACGGCACGTCGGCACGATCGGGGGCAGGCGACGCGTCGGACCCGTTCTCGCGCGAAGTCCGGGTGGTGATCCGGCGGCGGAACGCCCGGCCGTCGGCTGAATTCCGACCGCAGCTCCCGTCGCCGGTATCGTCGTCCTCACGCCAAGCGTTTTCCGGTCTCGAACGCAGCGGAGCGGCGGAAGGTCGGGCGTGGGGACGACGGTCCCGGGCCTGCGCGTCAGGCGGCGACGGGTGCCGGTGCGGCCTGGAGCGTCGCCGGCGTGGTCTTGGGTATCTGGGGTGCGGGCCGTCCGAAGAGCCAGCCCTGGCC
>JAGREO010000077.1 GCA_020446525.1 Geminicoccaceae bacterium
GCCCGGATGATGATGATGGGCCTGCACTTCATGGGCGAGGTGCCGTTCGAGAAGGTCCTGATCCACGGCCTGGTCCGGGACGAGAAGGGCCAGAAGATGTCCAAGACCAAGGGCAATGTCGTCGACCCGCTGCAGCTCGTCGACACCTACGGCGCCGACGCGCTGCGCCTCGCCCTTCTGGCCAGTGCCGCGCAGGGCCGCGACCTCCGGTTCGGCGCGGCCCAGGTCGAGACCTGGCGCAATTTCGTCACCAAGCTCTTCAACGCCTGCCGCTTCGTCGAGATGAACGAGGGCCGGCTCGACCCCGCCTTCGACCCCGGCCGATGCCGCACGACGCTGGCACGCTGGATCGTCGGCGAGACCGCGAGAGCGGCCGACACCATCGGCACCGCGCTCGCCGATGACCGCCTCAACGACGCCGCCCAGGCGCTCTACCACTTCGTGTGGGACGATTTCTGCGACTGGTACGTCGAGCTGGCCAAGCCGGTGCTGACGGGCGACGACCCCGCGGCGGCCGGGGAGACCCGTGCGACCGCCGCCTGGGTCATCGCCCAGGTCCTGCACCTGATGCACCCCATGGCGCCCTTCGTCAGCGAGCATCTCTGGCGCGCACTCCTGGGCCGGGAGGAGCTGCTGGCACGGGCCGACTGGCCCGAGCTCGATGCCGAACTGATCGACCCCGCCGCCCGGGCAGAGATCGGCTGGCTGATCGAGACGGTGAGCGCCATCCGCGCGGCCCGCAGCGAGGTCAACGTCCCCGCCGGCGCACGCCTCGACGTCCGGGTCTTCGGTGCGTCGCCGGAAACGCTCGCGCGCATCGACCGCCACCGCGAGGCACTGCAGCGGCTGGCGCGGCTCGGCGCGATCGAGCCCGGCCGCGGCGAGATCGGCGGCGACGCGCTGCAGGTCGTGACCGGCGAGGCCGTTCTGGCGATCCCCATCGGCGGCGTGATCGACCTCGATGCCGAGCGCGCCCGGCTGGCCAAGGAGCGCGCGACGCTCGAGAAGACCATCGCCGGGATCGAGACCAAGCTCGCCAACCGGCAGTTCCTCGATCGGGCGCCGGCCGAGGTGGTCGAAGAGCAGCAGGCGCGCCGCGACGCCGCCCGCTCCGCACGCGACAAGGTGGCGGCGGCGATCGAGCGCCTCTCCAGCCTGCGCCGGATGGAGCCGGAAAACCCATGACGAGCGACGCGATGCACGACCCCTTCGCCCCCGCCGACGCCCCTTCCCTGCCGGTCCGCCTGATCCGCGCCGACCAGTTCGAGCGCTTCCGGGACGAAGCGGGCGGGCCGGCCGTTCGCTGGCTCGAGGCCACCGGCTTCAAGCCCGAGCCGCAGGCCGTTGGCGTCTGGCCCGACGCCGACGGCAACCTCGCCGGCGCCCTGCTGGTGGTCGCCGATCCGCCCCTTGCCTGGGACGTCTCGGCCCTCTTCGACAGGCTGCCGGCCGGCACCTGGCGGCTCGACGACCCGGACCGGCTCGTGCCGCCGGCCGAGGCGGCCTATGGCTGGGCGATGGCGGCCTACCGCTTCGAGCGCTACAAAGCCAGGCCCAGGCCCGAACGCCGGCTGGCGATCGAGCGCACCGCCGATGTCGAGCGGATGATCCGCCTCGCCTCGGCGATCGCCCTCGGCCGCGATCTGGTCAACATTCCGGCCAACGATCTGGGCCCCGAGGAACTCGCCGCCGCCATCGCCGGGCTGGGCGAAGAGCAGGGTGCCCGGGTCGAGACGATCGTCGGCGACGCCCTCCTCGAGCACAACTTCCCGCTGATCCACGCCGTGGGTGCGGCGAGCGACCGGCCGCCCCGGCTCGTCGACCTGCGCTGGGGCGATCCCGCCGCACCGATGGTCACGCTGGTCGGCAAGGGGGTGTGCTTCGACACGGGCGGGCTCGACCTCAAGCCGGCCGCGGCCATGCGCACCATGAAGAAGGACATGGGCGGCGCCGCGGCGATGACCGCCCTCGCCGGCGCGATCATGGCGACCGGCCTGAACGTCCGCCTGCGGCTTCTGGTGCCGGCGGTCGAGAACGCCGTCTCCGGCCGCGCCTTCCGCCCGGGCGACGTCTTCCGCAGCCGAAAGGGCATCACCGTCGAGATCGGCAACACCGATGCCGAAGGCCGCCTCGTCCTCGCCGACGCCCTGGCACTGGCCGACGAGGAGAACCCCGAACTGATCCTCGACGCCGCCACCCTGACCGGCGCCGCCCGCGTCGCCCTCGGCCCCGAGCTCCCCGTCCTCTTCACCCCCGACGACACCCTCGCGCGCGACATCCAAGACGCCGGCGAGCGCACCGCCGACCCCCTCTGGCGGCTGCCGCTGCACCAGCCCTACCGCAAGCTGATCGAGGGCAAGATCGCCGAAATCGACAATTCCGGAGCCAAACCCTTCGCCGGCGCCATCACCGCCGCCCTCTTCCTCCAGTCATTCGTCGGCGAAACCCGCCTTTGGGCCCACCTCGACATCTTCGGCATCAACGACACCCCCCGCCCCGGCCGCCCCCAGGGCGGCGAAGCCACGGCCGTGAGGCCGCTGTTCGAGATGCTGTGGAGACGGTTCGGGGGCTGAGCCGGAACGACGCTGCCTCTCACCGATCCGGGGTCTCGGCAGAGAGACCGCACTGACGATTGACGACATTGCAAAAATGATATACACTGTTTCGTATTGGACCGACGGACAGTCTTATTTCGTCCGCCTTGATGCAAACATGATCATTGCGATGAGGGCTCCATACCATGAGGGATTACCACGTCGAGATTCTGGCAGAGGCGAGGAGCGAGCTGGAAGGGCTTCCCACCGACATGAGGGCGAGATTCGAGCAAATCGTCCACATGATCGAGGAGGTCGGGCTCGAGCAGATGCGGGAGCCTCATGTCAAGCACCTGCAAGGTTCCGTATGGGAGATGCGGCTCAGTGGAAGAAACGGTATCGCTCGTGCGCTCTATGTCACCGCTCGGGGACATCGCGTCGTGGTGTTGCGTGTCTTCGTCAAGAAGACGCAAAAAACGCCGCGTCGCGAAATAGAAACAGCCCTGCGGAGGGCGAAGGAGGTTCCGTGAAACAGCGATCTGTGCCCGCGAAGGAGATCTTCGATGAATGGCACAAGGATCCGGAGTATGTGCGCGAGTATAACGCGCTCGACGAGGAGTTCGCATTGGCCCGGGCACTCGTCAGCGCTCGTGCTCGCGCCGATCTCACGCAAGAGCAAGTAGCCAGCCGCATGGGAACCACGCAAGCCGTCGTCGCCCGACTGGAAAGCGGTCGAGCCAGACCCTCGACCCGTACACTCGAGAGATTTGCTCGGGCGACCGGCACCAGGCTGCGCATTCGTTTCGAAACCGTGCAGGCGGACGCGTGAGCGGGAGGTCGGAGCGACTGGCCGCAGGCCGACATGCGGATTACCGCTACGTCAGCACCACCACCACCCGCCAGGCGGACAACGATTTCTGCGGCCACGTGGAAAACGTGATCTATGATGACCCGCTCTCCCGCGGGTCCCTCGGATGATACGAGCGTCCGTCACCCGGAGACGGACGTCGCACAAGCGCAGGTTCAGCGAGGATCGGATCATCGGCGTGCTGCTTGAACAGGGAGCTTGGGCGAGGACGACGAGAATTTACCGCCGTCACGGGATCAGGCTGAAGTCTGTCACGAAACAGAACTCTGGAAGAGCAGACAGACATGCGCCCTTCGATTTTCGATGAGCGCCGTCGCGATATCACCGGCGGAGCCGACCACCTTGTTTCACAGTTTGAATACCTCAATCGATCTGATCGCGATGAGGCTCAGCGCGTAAGAGACCTCATAGACAGCCTGTTTTCGCGCTATCCTGCGGATGCAGGAGACGCCCTGCGTACGCGTCTGCGATCCGTCGACGATAATGAACACTTGAGCGCTTTCTTCGAACTCGTGCTGCACGAACTCTTGTTGCGCTCAAAGTGCCAGGTTTTGGCCGTCGAACCCTCTCTGGAAAGTACGAGACGCTCTCCCGACTTCCGCGCCCAAACGGAAGCCGGCACACGCTTCTATCTCGAGGCGACCCTGGCAACCGGGAGGTCCGACACTCAAAGAGGCGAGGACCGTCGCCTCGACGAAGCCCTGCAGGCGATCGATTCGGTGCAATCCCCCGATTCCGATCTTTTCGTCTGCATCGAGGGCACTCCGGCAGCTCCCGTCAATGGCGGGCGACTCAAGCAGCGCTTGGAAGACTGGCTCCGAACCCGGAATAATTTGCAAATTACCACACGACGGAACGACGAAGGGACAGACCGGACAAAGTTCTCCTACGAGCAGAATGGCGTGACCTTCCGGATCACCTCGATGCCGCGACACCAAACGCACGGGATGACAGAGCGAGCGCGCTCAATTGCCGGTCGAACACTGGCACCACTTTCGGCTTCGCTGCAGGTGCCTATCTGTACTGCGGTGCGCAAAAAAGCCGAGCACTATGGTGATCTCGACGCACCCTGCGTAGTAGCCGTGAACGCCCTGTCGAGATTTGTCTGTGACGATCACGCCGTCGACGCATTATTCGGCACGAAGAGCGCATCCTTCAAACAATCCGCCGAGAGCTTCCAGAACGTCACCAACCGAAATACGGACGGTGCTTGGTGCGGACCGAGCGGTCCCGTCAACACGCGTATTGGTGCTGTCCTTTTCACCAAGCGCCTGGAACCTTGGCGGCTCGGTCAGTGCCGGGCGCGCCTCTTCATGAACCCGTGGGCACGAAAGCCCCTTGCCGAGCATCCCTTGGCGATTGATGTCTGCGAGGTCAAAGATGACCAGATTCATTGTACCACGGGTAGTTCAATGGCCGAGCTTCTCGAACTCCCGGAAGCTTGGCCGGAATGAAAACCGGCCTGCATGCTCTTCGGCTCGGTTTCTCCTTCGAAGCAGGCGCGACCAATTCCTGTTTCGTTCTATTTCGACGCAAGCTGGGGCACGACCGACGGTGGCTTCACACATATTAACAGAATTGGGGATAGTCGGCATGACACTAAGGGCCCAAGGGAGGTGCAGAGAAGGGAAATAAAATCTATCTGCTCGATTCATGTCGTTGTTACAAAGCCGGCCTGGTAGTCGAGCTTGTACATGAGCGTTTGCGCTGAAGAGGATTGTCATACGGTGTTCGCCGCGCCGGGTTTACCGCGGACGCACCTCGCCTGCCCACAAAACGCGCCTCGCCAGCCCGGAAGAGCGCGCTCACCCTCCCAGCTTCCCCCACCCCAACTGACAGAATCAAAAAAAGAAGCCGGAGGTCCGGAGGGTGCAACCCTCCGGTCCCTGCCGAGACGGCGCGAGGCGATCACCGGCGATGCAAAAAAAGCCCTTGCGTCGCTCGCGTGATATGATTATAGTCTCGTCATGACCAGAGACCCGTCACCCT
>JAGREO010000078.1 GCA_020446525.1 Geminicoccaceae bacterium
TGGTGCCGTAGGTGACGTCGCAGGCGTAGGCGCTCCTGCGCTCGTCCTCGGCGACGCCGGGCACCACCACGCCGACGCTCATGCCGAGAAAATCGTAGACCTGGCCCATCCAGGCGGCGTCGCGCCGGGCGAGGTAGTCGTTGACCGTCACCACGTGCGCGCCCTTGCCGGCCAGCGCGTTCAGATAGACCGCCAGCGTCGAGACCAGCGTCTTGCCCTCGCCGGTCTTCATCTCGGCGATGTTGCCCTGATGCAGGACCATGCCGCCGATCAACTGCACGTCGAAATGACGCTGGCCGAGCGTTCGCTTGGCCGCTTCGCGCACCGTCGCGAACGCGTCGACCAGGAGATCGTCGAGCGTCTCGCCGGCCGCCAGCCGCTCGCGCAGCCAGCCGGTCCGGGCACGCAGGGCCGCATCGTCCAGTTTTTCGAGATCGCCTTCGACCGCGTTGATCTGATCGACGGTCTTCTGCAGGGTCTTGATGACGCGGTCGTTGGCCGAGCCGAACAACCGTCGGGCGAGTGCGCCGATCATGATCGCGGAGCCCTTGCTGGGGAAGGGGATGAAAGGAGCGGGCGCGAGGCAGGGTTGTCAGATAGGCACTCGCCCGGGGCCTGTCAACGCGACCACCGGAGCGGTTTCGATGTGCGATCGGTGGGGCGGGCGGCGGCCGCGGTACCGGTGCGAAGGGCCTATTGGAAACCGGCGCCGAGATCGATGCAGCGATAGCCGCGATCGCCGTTGAGGCGCACCTGAAAGCAGGTGCGCAGCGCACCGGTCACCGTGTCCACCCGCCAGACGCGCGAATCGGTGGCGGTGATCTGATAGCGGCCCACCTCGCCGCCGCCGGCCCGCCCCGATCCCGCGAAGGTCAGGACGGCGCCGAACAGGGCCGCGAGCAGGATCAGGGCGGTCAGCTTGAACGACATGGGCGATCCCTCCGGCGGCGCGTTGGATGAGCCACCTTCGACGGATGCCCGGATGGCGTCGAGCGGCTCGGCGGCCGATGCGTACCCGCTGCCCCCCTCGGACCGCCCGCCTTTCTGCTATTTGTCGATTTCGGTGATCTTGGTTCCTTCGATGGAGATGCCGCCCATCAGGCCCTCCTGGCCGAACACGAAGGCGACGATCGGGCTCTGCAGTGTCGTCGTGCTCAGATCACCGCCGACACCCTTGTCGGCCAGCGCCACCGTCGCATCGGCGCCGATCTCGAAACCCTTGCTCTCGGCCAGATAACCGAGCGCCGCATCGGTCATGAACATCAGCACCTGCGAGAAACCCTGGGCGCCGATCTGCAGGCCGTAGGAGAGGGAGGCGATGTTGTAGTAGCCGGCCGGCGTGCCCTTCTTCAGCAGCACGCCCTCACCATACTGGCCGCCGACGAACAGGCCGCCCTTGATGATGCTGGGAAAGACCAGAACGCCCACCGCGTCCTCGGCCAGGCGCTCCGCTACCGGCACCTCGGCGTAGAGCTGCTTCAAGGCCAGGTCGGCCTTGGCGTCGATCTCTGCGGCCGTGGCGGCGGCGGCCTTCTCGGCCGCCACCGACAGGCAGGCCATGGTCGCCAGGACCGACAGAACCATCCGACGTCCCATCCTTGCGGTCATTTCGATCGCCCTTTCTCGTGCCCGGCCGGGATCGGCGCGGGCGCCGATGATGGCGCGGCCGCTCGTTCCGACCAAGTGTTCATGTCCGTCTCTTCATGATCGTGGTTGTTGAGAAACGCCACCACTCGTGTCTTTATGCCGCGACCTTTCCCGTCCCGAGCGACGTCAATCCACACCGATTGGGTTTCCATGCGCAGCAGTCGTCTCCTCACCGCCCTTCTCGCAGCCACCTCGCTCTCGCTCCTCGCCGCACCGGCTTTCGCCCAGGACGGCGCGGCGGGCGGCGCTTCGGACAAGCCGGCGACCGAGGCGCCCGCTGCGTCCGCGGGCCGGCAGCAGGACGGCGATGCGGTGGTCGCGATCGTCAACGGCACGAAGCTCACGCGGGACGATCTGGACGCGTCCTATGCATCCCTGCCCGAGCAATATCGCCAGATGCCGCCCGAAGCACTCTACGAGCCGCTGGTTCAGCGTCTGGTCGACGGTCAGCTCATTCTCGATGCCGCCGAAAAGGCGGGCGTCGCCGACGATCCCGCGGTGCAGGCGTCGATCGAGCGGGCCCGCGCCGACGTGTTGCGCGAAGCCTATATCCGGCGCGCCGTCGAGCAGCGGCTGACCGACGAGCGGTTGCAGGAAGCCTATGCGGAGCGCAAGGCGCAGCCCGATTTCGCGCACGAGGAGGTCAAGGCCCGGCACATCCTGCTCGAGGACGAGGAGGCGGCCAAGAAGGTCATCGCCGATCTCGAGGCCGGCGCCGATTTCGCGGAGCTCGCCAAGGAGCGCTCGACCGGCCCGTCCGGCCCCAATGGCGGCGATCTGGGTTACTTCGAGCGCGGCTCGATGGTGCCCGAGTTCGCCGATGCCGCCTTCGCCCTGGAGCCCGGCAGCTACACCAAGGAGCCGGTGCAGACGCAGTTCGGCTGGCACGTCATCAGCGTCGAGGACAAGCGCATGGTCGAGCCGACCTTCGAGGAGACCGAGCCGACGCTGCGCCAGGAGCAGGCGGCGGTGGCGGTCGGCGAAGTGCTCGAGGACGTTCGCCAGGGGGCCGAGGTGCAACGCTTCGCGGCCGACGGCTCGCCGGTCGAGGCGAAGCCCGAGGAGGAAGCTCCGGACGCAGCCGCCGAGAAGCCGGCGCAATAGCACGAGGGGAAGGGCGTCGTCGGATCACCGGTATCGTGGCCCGACGACGGCTCTTGAAGATTTTTTAGGCCCGTCTAACTTCTCCATCCGAGGTCGGTCCCGGGCGGAGATATTCGATGATGGTCGAGTGGTTGCGAGACGGGTCGCGACGGGCGGGCCGCGGCGTGACGGTTTTTTCGTGCGCCGTGTCGCTCGTCCTCCTGTCGGCCGGTTCGGGGTCGGCCGTTGCCGGCGAGCGGCCGAAGGTGGTCACGACCTTCACCGTGCTCGCCGACATGGCACGCAACGTGGCGGGTGATCTGGCCGAGGTGGTGTCGATCACCAAGCCCGGTGCCGAGATCCACGGCTACGAGCCGACGCCGCAGGACATCGTGCGTGCCTACGACGCCGACCTGATCCTGTGGAACGGTCTCAATCTCGAGCGCTGGTTCGAGCAGTTCCTCGCCAATCTCGGCGACGTGCCGTCGGTCACGCTGAGCGACGGCATCGAGCCCATCCCGATCGCCGAGGGCGCCTACGAGGGTCTGGCCAATCCGCACGCCTGGATGGGGCTCGACAATGTGCTCGTCTATATCGCCAACATCCGCGACGCGCTGGCCGACCTCGATCCGCAGCATGCCGAGATTTATGCGGACCATGCCACGGCCTATGCGCAGCGGCTTCGCGAGACGATCGGCCCGCTGCGGGAGCAGGTGCGATCGGTGCCGCCGGAGCGGCGGTGGCTGGTGACCTGCGAGGGTGCCTTCAGCTATCTGGCGCACGATTTCGGCCTGCGTGAGCTCTATCTCTGGCCGATCAACGCCGATCAGACCGGCACGCCGCAGCAGGTGCGCCGGGTGATCGACGCGATCGAGGAGTACGACATACCGGTCGTCTTCTGCGAGAGTACGGTCAACACGGCGCCGGCCGAGCAGGTGGCGCGCGAGACCGGCGCCGCCTATGGCGGTGTGCTCTACGTCGATTCCCTGAGCGAGGCGGACGGACCGGTGCCGACCTATCTCGATCTGCTGGAGGTCACCACCCGCACCGTGGTCGAAGGTCTGCTGGGCCATGCGAAGTGAACCGGTCGCGGTGCCGGCGATGAGCGATGCCGAGAGCGGCATCGTGGTGCGTGACCTGACGGTCGTCTATCGCAACGGACACACCGCGCTCTTCGATGCGAGCTTCGCCATTCCGCGCGGCACGGTCACCGCACTGGTCGGGGTCAACGGCGCCGGCAAGTCGACGCTGTTCAAGGCGATCATGGGGTTCCTTCCGGCCGCCCGGGGCGAGATCGTGCTGCTCGGCCGCACCGTCCGGCAGGCGCTCCGCGAGCGGTTGGTCGCCTACGTGCCGCAGGCGGAAGAGGTGGACTGGGCCTTTCCGGTTCTCGTCGAGGACGTGGTGATGATGGGCCGCTACGGGCACATGGGCTTTCTGCGCCGGCCGTCCAGAGCCGACGAGGAGGCCGTCGACCGGGCGCTCGAGCGGGTGAACATGACCGGCCAGCGCCGCCGGCAGATCGGCGAGCTTTCGGGCGGGCAGCGCAAGCGCGTCTTCCTCGCCCGGGCACTGGCCCAGGACGGCCGCGTGATCCTGCTCGACGAGCCCTTCACCGGTGTCGACGTCAAGACCGAGGACCAGATCGTGGCCCTGCTGCGCGAGCTTCGGGCCGAGGGGCGGGTGATGCTGGTCTCGACCCACAATCTCGGCAGTGTGCCCGAATTCTGCGACCGCACCATCCTGGTCAAGGGTACGGTCATCGCCCACGGCACCACCGATCGGGTCTTCACCCGCGAGAACCTCGAGCGGGCGTTCGGCGGGGTGCTGCGCCGCTTCACCCTGGGCGGCGACCTGCTGCACGAGGACGACGATCCGCGCGAGGTGCAGATCATCACCGACGACGAGCGGCCCTTCGTGCATTATGGCGACCGCACGCAGCGCGCCCGGCGGAGCGGCTCTTCGGGCGAGGGCCGGTCGTCGTGATCGATCTGCTGCTCGAGCCGTTCGGCTACGGCTACATGACCAACGCCATGTGGGTCTCGGCCCTGGTGGGCGGCGTCTGTGCGTTCTTGTCGGCCTATCTGATGCTCAAGGGCTGGTCGCTGATCGGTGACGCCTTGAGCCATTCGGTCGTGCCGGGCGTTGCCGGCGCCTACATGCTCGGCCTGCCCTTCGCGCTCGGCGCCTTCATCGCCGGCGGGCTGGCGGCCGGTGCGATGCTGTTTTTGAGCGACCGCTCGGGTCTCAAGGTCGACGTGATCATCGGCTTGATCTTCACCTCCTTCTTCGGGCTCGGTCTCTTCATGGTGTCGATCGAGCCGATGGCGGTCAGCATCCAGACCATCACCATGGGCAACATCCTCGCGGTCACGCCCGAAGACACGGTCCAGCTCGTGGCGATCGGTCTCGTCTCGCTGGCGATCCTCCTGGCCAAGTGGAAGGATCTGATGGTCGTCTTCTTCGACGAGAACCATGCCCGCTCGATCGGCCTGCGGCCGGACCTGCTCAAGGCCGTGTTCTTCGTGCTGCTCTCGGCCTGTGTCGTCGCCGCGATGCAGACGGTCGGCGCCTTTCTGGTGATCGCCATGGTGGTGACGCCGGGTGCCACGGCCTACCTGCTGTGCGACCGCTTCGCGCGGCTGATCCTGCTCGCGGTGGCGATCGGCTCGACCACCAGCTTTCTCGGTGCCTATGCCAGCTATTTTCTCGACGGTGCCACAGGCGGCATCATCGTCACGCTGCAGACCCTGATCTTTCTCGCCGTCTTCGTGCTCGCACCCAGGCACGGGCTGCTGGCGGCGAAGCGCAAGGCCCATGCGGCCGTGCAGGAGGAGATGCGGCCGTCGAAGGAGGCGGCCCTTTGAGCATGGAAGCCCTGCTGCTGCCGCTCCGCTTCCCGTTCATGCAGAACGCCTTCGCCATCGCCCTGATGGTCGCGGTGCCGACCGCACTGCTCTCCTGCTTTCTGGTGCTCAAGGGCTGGGCGCTGATGGGTGATGCGGTCAGCCATGCCGTGCTGCCGGGCATCGTGCTGGCCTGGATCACCAGCATCCCGCTGGTTATCGGCGCCTTCGCCGCCGGCATGGTCTGCGCCCTCTCGACCGGCTATCTGTCGCACAACAGCCGGGTGAAGCAGGACACGGTGATGGGCGTGGTGTTCTCCGGCATGTTCGGCGTCGGCATCGTCCTCTACACTTGGATCACCACCAACGAGCATCTCGACCACGTGCTGTTCGGCAATCTGCTGGGGGTGGGACCGCAGGACCTGATCGTCTCGGGCTCGATCGCGCTGGCTGTGTCGCTCGTGCTCCTGCTCAAGTGGAAGGACTTCCTGCTCTACGCCTTCGATCCGGCGCAGGCGCGGGTTTCGGGGCTGCGGGTCGGCTGGCTGCACTATGGGCTCCTGGCCATCCTCTCGGCGACGATCGTCGCCACCCTGACTTCGGTCGGCCTGATCCTGGCCGTCGCCCTGCTCATCGCACCCGGGGCCGTGGGCTTTCTCCTGGTGCGCAGCTTCGGGCACATGCTGGCGGTCGCGGTGGCGGTGTGCGCCCTCTCGATGCTCACGGGCACCTATCTCAGCTTCTTCATCGACAGCGCGCCGGCGCCGACCATCGTGCTGGTGCTGACCGCGGTCTTCGTCGCGGCCTTCCTGTGGCGCCTGCGGCGGACCCGGCGAAACGTGCGGAGGCTGGACGCTTGAGCGGGGCCGGGGACAAGCTCGGGGCGGCGGCCGTTCAGGCGGCGGGGTTCGGCCGCATCCGCGAGGACCACCGGGCCGAGATCGCCGAGGACTATGTCGAGCTCATCGCCGATCTGATCGACGCCGGCGGTGAGGCCCGCGTGGTCGATCTGGCGCATCGCCTGGGCGTGACCGCCGCCACCGTCAACGCCACGGTCGGCCGGCTGCAGCGCGAGGGCCTCGTGACCAGCGAGCCCTACCGGTCGATCTTTCTCACGAGGGCCGGCCGGGCACTCGCCGTCCACTGCCGCAGGCGGCACCGGATCGTGCTGGGCTTCCTGCGGGCGATCGGCGTGGACGAGGCGACGGCGGCTCTCGATGCGGAGGGTATCGAGCACCATGTCAGCGACGCGACCCTCGAGGCGCTCGAACGTTTCACGGCCGCTCGGCGCCGCTAGAGCCCGCCCGGCTGATCCGCCTCGTCGCCGGTCCGGGGGAAGACGAAGGCGAAGCGCTCGTCGATGGTGAAGCCCATGCGCATGCCGATCTTGTGCGGCGTCTCGATGGGCTTGCGCAGGGCGATGGTCGAGCCGTCGTCGAGCGCCAGCGCGATGCTGCAGGCGGGACCCATGCGCCGGCAGCCGACCACGTGGCCGAAGCGGCCTTCGCCGGCATAGTCGGGCTGCAGGTTCACCGCCTCGGTGCGGAACAGCACGTCGACACCGTCGCCGTCCGGTCGGTCGGGGGCGGCGACGATGCCGAGCGGCGTGTTGATCAGCCCGCCCTTGACGTGCCCTACGAATTTGAGTGTCGGGCCGAAGAAGTCGGCGACGAATTCGGTGGCGGGGTGCCGGTAGAGCTCGTCGGGTGCGGCACTCTGGACGAGTGCGCCGTCCTGCATGACGTGCACCCGGTCGCCCGAGGTGATCGCTTCCTCGGGATCGTGCGTCACCAGAAGGGTCGGCACGCCCGCCTCGCGCAACAGGCTCAGAATGTCCTCGCGCACACCGGCGCGCAGGGTCGAATCGAGTGCCGAGAAGGGTTCGTCCAGCAGCATCAGGCGCGGCCGCGGTGCCAGCGCCCGGGCCAGCGCCACCCGCTGCTGCTCGCCGCCGGAGAGCATGTGCGGATATTTCGACGCGTGCGCCTCGAGACCGACCAGCGCCAAGAGCTCGCGCACCCGTGCGCGCTGCACCTCGCGACCCAGCCGCTTGACCCCGAAGCCGATATTGGCGGCCACGGTGAGATGCGGGAAGAGCGCCAGATCCTGGAACATCAGGCCGATGCGGCGCTGCTCGCAGGGCACCGACGAACCGGGGGCCGCGAGCAGGCGGCCGTCGAGGCGCAGCGTGCCGGCCTGCACCGGTGCGAGGCCGGCGATCAGCCGCAGCGTCGTGGTCTTGCCGCAGCCCGATGGACCCATCAGGCAGTGCACCTCGCCCGGCCGGACCCCGAGCGACACGTCGCGCACCACCACCCGTCCGTCATAGGCGTGGCTCAGGTGTTCGACCTGCAGGCCCGCGACCCGCAGATCGCCGGCCGTCCCGTCCTCCGGCCCGCCCGCGCGTTCCGTCATCACCCCAAGATCGGTCATCGGTCTCTGGCGTTCATCCGTTCCTGATGCGCAGATGGTCGCTCGGGCGACCACCTCCAAGAGCCCTAGCCCGAGAGCGGGGTCGCGATCCAGCCCCTGCGCGCCCGGGTGCGTCTGGAAAACTTCCAGAATGGCCCGGGGTACACGGGACGGCCCGGCCTGCAGCCGCTAGAAGGCCTGCGCCGGCCGGCCGGTCCCGCGCGCGCGACCGGCCCGCTCGAACGGCCGAGCCATCGTCACACGGAGCCGTCTCCTTGTCGCAGCGATCGGATCACCCGAGGCGTGGCGCGGCGGCCGCCGCGGCGCTTCCTCCGGCGCGATCGGCGGTACGGTCGGCGGCGCGGCGGCGGCTCGCGCTGCTTCTGCCGCTGACGGCGGCGGCGCTGGTGGCGCTGCCGATCGTGGCGGTGCTGATCGATGCGCTCGGCCCGGCGGGCGATGCCTGGGGTCACGTGGCCGGCCGGCTCGTGCCGCGCTATCTCGCCAACACGCTCTGGCTGGTGGGCGGTGTGGCCTCGCTGGCGACGGCGATCGGCGTCGGGTCGGCCTGGCTGGTGGTCACCTACCGGTTCACCGGCCGCCGGCTGCTCGAGTGGATGCTGATCCTGCCGCTGGCGATCCCATCTTATGTGCAGGCCTATATCTATTACGAGCTGTTGAGCTTCACGGGGCCCGTGCAGTCGGCGCTGCGGGCGGCCTTCGGCGACGGCGCCGGCGCCTGGTTTCCGACCTTCAGCTCGGTGCCGGGAGCCATCTTCGTTCTGGTGCTGGCTCTCTATCCCTACGTCTACCTCGCCGCACGCGCCGCCTTCGTGCAGCAGACCGGCACCCTGGTGGAGATCGGCCGGATGCTCGGCTGCACGCCGACCGCGGCCTTCTTCCGGGTCACGCTGCCCCTGGCGCGCCCGGCGATCGTCGTCGGCGTCTCGCTGGTGATGATGGAGACCCTGGCCGATTACGGCGCGGTGTCGCTGCTCGGCGTGCAGACCTTCACCACCGGCATCTACAAGGCCTGGTTCTCGATGGGCGACCGTGTGGCCGCGGCGCAGCTCGCCTCGATCCTGCTGCTCGTCGTCCTCCTGCTGATCGTGCTCGAGCGGGCCAATCGGCACGGCCAGGTCTACAATGCCGGCGGCGACCATATCGCCGGTTCGCAGGCGCTGCGCGGCACGGCGGGTGCGGCGGCGCTCGGTGCCTGCATCCTGCCGGCCTTCTTCGGCTTTCTGCTGCCGGCGGGCTATCTCCTGACGATGCTCGCCGACGTGACGGCGCTGCGGCCGGACGTCTTCTTCGCCGCCGCCGGCAACACGCTTCTGGTCTCCACCGTCACGGCTGCGATCGCCGTGGCGCTCGGCCTCGTGATCATCGTCGGCATCCGCGCCGGCGGCTCGCGCCTGGGATCGGCGGCGCGCCAGCTCGCCGGCATGGGCTACGCGGTGCCGGGGCCGGTGCTGGCGATCGGCACCCTGGTGCCGCTGGCGGCCTTCGACAATGCGATCGACGGCCTGAGCGAGCGCTGGTTCGGCGTCGATCTCGGCCTGCTGCTGACCGGCGGGATCGGCGCCCTGATCTTCGCCTATCTGGCCCGCTTCATGACCGTCTCGCTGGGCTCGATCGAAGCCGGCTTCGGCAAGATCCGCCCCAGCCTCGAGGAAGCCGCCTCGACGCTCGGCTACGGCACCTTCCACCGGCTGCGCCGCGTCCATGCGCGTCTCATGGCGCCGTCGCTGGCGACCGCCGCCCTGCTCGTCTTCGTCGACGTGATGAAGGAACTGCCGGCGACCCTGATCCTGCGGCCGTTCGATTTCGACACCCTGGCGGTGCGCGTCTTCAATCTGGCGCGGGACGAGCGTCTGGCCGAGGCGGCGCTGCCGGCGCTGGCCCTGATCGTGGTCGGCCTGCTGCCGGTGATCCTGCTCTCCCGCCGGTCGCTGCCGCGACCGCAGCGCCGGCGTTGACGCGCGCGGACTTGTCGATTGCCCAACGGGTAGCGGCCGCGGACCCGGGCTCCGGGTGCGGCTGATGCGGTTCGGCGATGTGAGGACGCGAAGGGTTCAGATCGGCGGGCGCGTGCGCGGCTCCATTTCCGGCCGCCGGCGACGGCCCGGAGCGACGCGCGCCCGGATGACGCCGCCATAGCGTTCGGCAACGGCGCCGGAGAGCGGATCCGGTGGATGATTGCGCTTCGCTGCGATGGAATATGGTCGAACGCCGGACGCGCCGATCGATGCGATGGCGGCCCGCGAGAACTGTGCCCCGTGCCTCGCCGAGGCCCTGCGGCCATGTCGGATGGAGACGGGGCGGATCCGGCCGCGACCCAGGCGGCAGGGCGCTCGACGGCGCCGCTGGCGCGGGGCCGGACGGCAGATTTCTTTCAGCCTGCGCCGCACCTGCGCCAAGTAGAAATGCTCGCACGGACAGCCATAGGGCAGGCCGGAGCCGTAGAGGCTACAGGTTCTGTCGAGCTCGACCGTCGCCTCGTCCTCGACCAGATCGGCCGGCGGATCGGGCAGGCGCACGGGTGGGGCGTCGTCCGGAAAGGCGGGGACGGGCAGGAGACGGGCATGGCCGCGTCCGTTGGACCATGAGGGGGCTGGACGCATGGGCGATCGCGATGGCCCTTGAGCCGGTCCACGAGCGCGCGGCGCCGCGTCGTCGGCATGGTGGCCGATCGCATCGTCGTCGTACATCGTATCGGCGCACGGCTGGCCGCCGAACGCCTCTACGTCGTGACGTGCGTCGGCGGGTGCCCGTTCGAGCTCTTCGGTATCCTCGTCGTACCGCGGGTCGTGCTGGTCCTGCATCGCGTCGTGGCGACGGAGCAGGACGCCGATCCCCTGG
The DNA here is from genome assembly GCA_020446525.1 of Geminicoccaceae bacterium. GTDB lineage: Bacteria > Pseudomonadota > Alphaproteobacteria > Geminicoccales > Geminicoccaceae > JAGREO01. The sequence continues at coordinate 10,851 of JAGREO010000078.1, forward strand.
CGACCGGCGCGCCAGAGCGCACGCAGCCAGCCGGCCGACGCGCGTCCATCGGACGTGGCGCGGATGGACCGGCACGGCCGTGGCGAGATCGGCGAAGAGGGGGAGGATTGCGGTTCGATCGTCATGATGGGCGAATTATAGCGCAGGCATATCATAGTTTCAAGGAAAAATTTCTTGCACGTCGGTTCGGCATTTCGGCTGCCGTCTCTCAGTCGCCTGCGCTGTCATGTCCCAGGCGCTTGCGCTCCCATGCGAGAGCGTGGGTGACGATGGTGTCGAGATCGTCGTGCTCGGGCCGCCAGTCGAGCAGGCTGCGGATCCGGCCGACATCGGCCACGACCTCGGCGGCGTCTCCCGGCCTCCGGGCGGTCTCGTGCACCTTCAGCGGGCGGCCGGAGAGGCGGGTGACCGCTTCGAGCACCTGACGGACGGAGAAGCCGCGGCCGTAGCCGCAATTGAGGATCGTGCTCGCACCGCCGCCGACGAGATGCTCGATGGCCGCGACGTGCGCACGGGCGAGATCCGTCACGTGGATGAAGTCGCGGATGCAGGTGCCGTCGGGGGTGGGGTAGTCGGTGCCGAAGATCGCCATCGACGGGCGTTCGCCCAGCGCCACCTCGCAGGCGACCTTGAGCAGATGGGTCGCGTTCTCGACCACCTGGCCCGTGCGGCCCTCGGGGTCGGCGCCGGCGACGTTGAAGTAGCGCAGGATGGCGTGCGGCAGGTCGTGGGCGTGGCCGACGTCGCGGACGATGCGCTCGATCATCAGCTTGGATGCACCATAGGCGTTGAGCGGCTCGGTCGCGGCCGTCTCGGGGATCGGGCTGGCGGCGGCGCCATATACCGCAGCCGTGCTGGAGAAGACGAAGGCGTCGAGGCCGTGGGCGGTGCAGGCCTGCAGCAGCGCATGGGCGACGACGGTGTTGTTGTCGTAATAGTCGAGCGGGCGGCGGACGCTGTCGGGCACGACGATCGAGCCGGCCATGTGCACCACGCCGATCACGTCGTGCGCCTCGAGCGCCCGCTGCACCAGCGCCCGGTCGCCGGCTTCGCCCTCGATCAGCACCGTCGCACGGTGCAGGGTGCGCACCCGGCCGGTGCTCATATTGTCCAGAACGATCACCGGCCAGCCGGCTTCCAGCAGCGCCAGGACCACGTGCGAGCCGATATAGCCGGCGCCGCCGGTGACCATGATGCCGCCGGCGCGACGCGTTCCTCGATCAGCCGGGCCTCGATCGGCCGGGGGAGGGGTGCGGGGCAGCTCCGAGATCGTCAATTTCGTCGACACCATGTTGAGCAATTCCGGCGCGCGACATGCGCCCGGCGACCAAGACTCGTTCGCCGCCACCGCCGCATCCTAGCGCCGGCCCCTTTCGATCCGGTTAACGGCCCCATCCGACCGGTACGGTGGGGCGCCCGGCCGGCCCCTCATACGACCGGCGATGGCGCCGACCGGTCACCCTGCAAAATCCGAGGTAGTAAAAGCATCTAAGATGTAAAGAAATCCGACGGTACTTGATGGATTTCCTCATTCATCATGAACGAATTGGACCCGATTGTGCGTATTTCGTGGTGCATGCCGGGTCTGATATTCTTGTGAGGGCGCGGATGCTATGGCAGTTTTCGACGACGGGTCGCACAGTCCTGCCGGATGGCCCGGCCATCATCGACGCTCGCGTCCACGGAGGTCCGACGACATCATGAACGACTTTGGCCGGACAGGCGTGCGCCGTCCGTTTCTTGCGTCACGCCCCGACTTCGGATGTCTGCGGCGTGGCCGGGTCGCGTTTCGTGGCGAAAGCGCCCTCGCGGTACGGAGCATCGGTCTTCTGCTGGCCGGTCTGATCGTCGCGGCGTGCGACCGTCTGCCCGAGCCGCCCCTGCATGTCTCGCCCGTCGGCAATCTCCTCGAGGCCGACGCCTATGCGATCGCGCCGGGCGACGAGCTGCAGATCTTCGTCTGGCGCGACGCCGATCTCTCGCTCAACGTCCGTGTGCGGCCCGACGGACGCATCTCGATGCCGCTGATCGGCGAGATCGGCGTGGTCGGCAAGACGCCCGCGGCACTCGGCAAGGAGCTCGAGCGCAAGCTCGCCGCCTACGTCCAGGAGCCCGTCGTCACCGTGATCGTCGCCGATTATGTCGGGCCGATCGACCAGCAGGTGCGGGTGATCGGCGAGGCGTCGAAGCCGCAGAGCCTGACCTGGCGGCCGAACATGACGCTGCTCGACGTGCTGGTCGCGGTCGAAGGGCTGACCGAGTTCGCCGACGGCAACGGTGCCATGCTGGTGCGCAAGCAGGGCGAGGAGACCCTTCGCTATCGGGTGCGGGTGGCCGACCTGCTGCAGGAAGGCGACGTCGGCGCCAATGCCGAATTGCTGCCGGGCGACGTGCTGATCATCCCCGAAGCCGTGTTCTGAGGCGTCGCCGATGCACGATCTGATCGAACGGGCGGCGACCTATGCCCGCTATGCGTGGCGCGGCCGGTGGTCCGTCCTCGGCATCACCTGGCTGGTCTGTCTGATCGGCTGGGCGGTCGTCATGCTGTTGCCCGACCGCTACCGGAGCAGCGTGCGCATCTATGCCGACACCGACCGTCTGGTGTCGCCGCTGGTGCCCGGTCTCGCTCCGAGCGCCAGTGTCGACAACCGTCTCGGCGTCATCCAGCAGACCATCCTCTCCTCGCCCAATCTGCGCAGGGTGGTCGACATGGCGGGCGTGCTGCCGCTGGACGCCTCGCCCGAGGAGGTGGCGCGTGCGGCGCGGGAGGTGCGCGAGAACACCGACGTCATCGCCGAGGAGCAGAACTTCTTCGAGCTGCGCTACGTCGACGGTGATCCGCACGTGGCGCAGGCGGTGGTGCAGAGCCTGCTCGACGTGTTCACCAACAGCGGCGTCGGCTCGCGCCGGGGCGACATCGAGGCGACGGAGAGCCTGCTCGACGAGCAGGTGGACGAGGCCAAGCGGCGGCTGGACGAGGCCGAGGCGCGGCTGACGCGGTTCATCGAGGAGAATTCCGAGGTGGTCGGCGGCGACCGCAGCTATTTCCGCCGGCTCGAGGAACTGCGGCGCGAGGCCGACGGTGTGCGCGGCGATCTGGCGCTGGCCAATGCCCAGCGCGACCAGCTCGAGCAGCAGTTGCAGCAGACGCCGCGGACGCTCGGTGCCAATTTCGTCGGCGGCGGGGTGCCACAGGATTCGCGGCAGGTCGAGCTGGCGGCCATGCGCGAGCGTCTGGCGGAATTGCGCGCCCGCTACACGCCGCAGCATCCGGACGTCGTCGCGACCGAGCGGACGGTGGCGCGGCTCGAGGCCGAGCTCGCCGACGCGCCGGCCGCGGTTCGGGCGGGGCCGCCCAATCCGCAATATGACGCGTTGCGGCTGCAGGTCGGTCAGGCGCGCGCCCGGGTGCAGAGCCTCGAGGTCGAGCTGGCGGCGGCGGAGGCCCGGGCGGAGACGCTCGCCGCCAAGGCGCCGGTGGTGCCGGCCGCGGAATCCGAATTGCGCAACCTCACCCGCGACTACGAGATCCTCAAGCGCGGCTACGAGCAGCTCGTGCAGAGCCGCGATTCGACCCGGCTCGCCGGTGCGCTCGGCGAGAGGGCGGGACAGCTCGATTTCCGTATCGTCGAGCCGCCCTCGCTGCCGCAGGCGCCGACCGCGCCGGACCGTCTCCTGCTGATGGCGGCGGTGCTGGCCGGCGGTCTGATCGCCGGCATCGCGATCACCCTGGCGCGCGGCAGTGTCGATGCGCCCTTCGACAGCCCGCGCGCCCTGCACCGCGCCTTCGATCTGCGCATCCTCGGCACGATCAGCCGCTTCAAGCGGCCGGTGGACCGCTGGCGCCGGCGCCGGCAGACGGCGGGCTTCGCCCTCTGCAGCGGATCTCTGGCGCTGCTGCTCGTCGTTCTGGTGGTTCTCGAGCGCAGCGAATGGGGCGACCGGCTGCGCGAGACCGTGCGGCCGCTGGTCGGTCTCTCGACCATACGCCCGGCGCCGGCCGGCCCGGCGGACACGGCCGGGGCGAGCGGTTCGCGTGAATTGGCGATCATGCCCGGGCCGACCGTCATGCCGGCCGCGATGCCCGCCGCGATGGGTGTCGAAGGCGCGAAGTTTCCCGAAGGTGGCGAGGGATGAGCACCGTGCACAGGTTGATTCCGCGCCGCGATCCGACCTTCGCCGAGGCGCCGAAGAAGGCGAGGCCGATGCCGAAGCGGCGGCCGGCCGAGGTCCACATCGATCGTGCGCGCCTGGCCCGGCTGGGGATGATCGCACCGGACGGCGACCGCTCGCTGCTGGCCGAGGAGATGCGCACGATCCGCCGGCCGCTGGTGGCGCAGATGCGCATGGCCGATGCCCTGCCCAGGGACCGCATCGTCCTGGTCACCAGCGCCCGGCCGAACGAGGGCAAGACCTTCGTCTCCGTCAACCTCGCGCTGAGCCTGGCTCAGGAAGAGGATACGCGGGTGGTGCTGATCGACGCCGACGCGACGATGCGCGGTTCGATCCGCGCGCTCGGTCTGGACGAGCGGACGACCGGTCTGAGCACGCTCCTGCAATCCGATCCGCCGCCCTTGAGCGACGTTCTGCTGCGCACCGACGTCAAGCGGCTCTCGTTCATCGGGCCCGGGCCGCGTCAGGACGATCTGCCCGAGTTGTTCTCCGGCACGCGGATGGCGCGCCTGCTCGAGGCGCTGGTCCGGGCGGACGAGCGGCTGATCGTGGTGCTCGACGCGCCGCCGGTGCTGGCGACGAGCGAGGCCATGGCGCTCGCACCGCATGCCGGGCAGACCGTGTTCGTCGTCGAGGCCGGACGCACCGCGCGCGCCGCCGTCGAGCAGGCGGTGCACATGATCGCCGAGCATTCCGACGTGCAACTGCTGCTCAACAAGGCCAAGGTCGGGCGCGCCCACGCCATTTTCACCTATTGCGACTATGACAGCTACAACGGTCCCGACGTCACCACACACCATCGGCGGCCGACCTTCTGGCGCCGGCTGTTCGGCGGCGGCACCTACGGCGCCGGGCTGGCCTTGTGGGTGTCGCTGGCGGCGGCGCCGGTGGCCCTGGCGAGCTGGGCCGTGGTGCCGCACATCGAATTCGCCTCGGCCTTCACCGACAATGTCGAGGCGGAGCCCGAGGGTGCCAAGGATTCCGATCTGGTGGTCAAGGTGGCGCCGGGCGTGCGGCTGGAGGGCAACGGCCGGCGCTTCGATCTGGTGGCCGACTACACCCTCGAAGCGCTCGGCTTCGCCGCACATCGGGGCGAATCGGCGCTGCGTCACCGGCTCGACGCGGCGGCGCGCGCCGAGCTCGTCCAGGATCTGCTCTTCGTCGATCTGCTGGGCGACGTCGGCGACGTGTTCGTCGACGAGGGCGGGCCGACGGCGGTCACCGAGTTCGCCGTCAGCGACAACCGCACGACGCGGCTGGCCGGCAGTGTGAGCCCCTATGTCGCCATGCGTCTGGCGGATTGGGCCGATGTCGAAGCACGCTACCGGCTAACCGAGACCAATTACGGCACCGACCGGCTGGCCGACGTGCGCGCCCACACGCTGGGTGCGACGCTGGCCTCGCTGGAAGGTTCGGGGCCTTTGGGCTGGAAGGCCTCGGTGGTGCGCGACGACGCCGATTTCGACGCGTCGGACGATCTGCCGGCACGGCAGAGCACCTCACTGCTGGCCGCCGTCGACACATCCTATGCGCTGACCGAGCGGTTCGCGCTGCTGGCGGGGCTGGGCTATTCCGAGCTCGACGACGAGACGCTCGACGACGGCGGGAACGCCGGGCTCTACTGGAGGGCCGGCTTCGAGGCGCGCCCGACCCGCACCACCCGGTTGCGCGCCACCGGCGGCCAGATGTTCGACGAGCCGGACATCCAGGCCGAGGCCGAGTGGCGCCTCACGCCCAAGGCGTCGGTGCAGGCGAGCTATGTCGAGCGGATATCATCGCGCTTCGACCAGTTCCGCCGGCAGATCGAGGAGCGCGATCCCTTCGCCCGGGACGAGGAGGACGAGGCGGCCGAGCGTCTGGCGGTGGCGTTCGACACGCTGGTGCCGGACCAGGGCATCGTCGACGGCAACGACGCGCTCTTCTACCAGCGCCGCGCCGAGCTCTCGGCCTCGGGCGTCGTCGGCCGCAACGTCGCGCGGATCGGCGGTTATGTCGAAGAGCGGGATTTCGACGTCGGCCCGGATCAGGACGCCGTCGGGCTCGAGCTCCTGTGGCTGCGCCGTCTGGGTCGCCGCACCGACCTCCAGTTCGGGGCCACCTGGCGCCGTATCGATCAGGGCGGCACCGGCGAGGACGACGAGGTCGGCGTGGGTCTCGCCTGGGTGCACGAGCTGTCGCCCCTCACGACGCTCTCGCTCGGCTACCAGTACGACCGTCTGTTCGAGGGCGACGAGCCGGACACCCAGGTGAACACGGTCTTCGTGCGGCTGCGCCGGGAGTTTTGAGCGTGGTGGCCTATCTGGCGACGATGGGCCTGGCCGAGCGGCCGTTTCGTCTCGAGCCGGACCTGCGTTTCCTCTTTCCGGCGAGCGCCCAGCGCGCGGCGCTGCACGCCTACACCACGCTGCTCGCCGGCCGTGAGCGTCTGGCTGTGCTCACCGGCCAGCCCGGCGTCGGCAAGACGACCTTCGCGCGCCTGCTCGAGGCGCATCTGCACGGCGACGGGATCGCCGTCGGCTACTGGCGGGCGGAACATATCGACGGCTTCGCCTGGTCGGCGGTCGAGGCGCCCGACGGTCGGCGCACGCTCCTGATGGTCGACGAGGCGCAGCGGCTCGACGCGGACCGCTTGCGCCGCCTCGCCGACAAGGCGGACCGGCCCGGCCGGCACATGCTGCTGATCGGGCGTGCAGAGCTGGTCGCGCGGATGCGTTCCTCGGCCGTCGACGATCCGCGCATGATGCGGGTGGTCGATCGCGCCATCCGCCTGCAGCCGCTCACCAGCCGCGAGATCGTGCCCTATGTCCATCATCGCCTGCGCAAGGTGGGCTGGACCGGCGGGCGCATCATGAACATGGTCGCCTGCGATCGGCTCTTCCTCGCCAGCGGCGGCCTGCCGCGGGCGGTCGGGCGCATCTGCAGCCGGGCGCTGGCGCTGGCGGCGATCGACGGTGCGAGCGAGCTGGACGGTGCCCGGATCGACGATGCGGTGGCCGATCTCGTCCGCCGGCCCAAGGACGAGGGGTCGGGGGACCAGCCGGGATCGACCAGCCTGCTGCACGCCAGGCTGGATGCGCTGCACGAGGCGCTGGCGAGGGAGCGCGCACGCGGTGATCGTCTGCTCGACGATGCGGATCGCGAGCGGCGACGGGCGGCGCAGCTCGATCTGGCGGCGGCACAGCGGCTGCTGCACTGGCTCGGGCGCGTCCGGCTCGAGGCGGCGGACCCGCCGGATGCCGGCCGGCGCGATGGTCGCGGACAGGGAGTGCATCGATGAGCGGGCGCGAGCCGGGACTCGGCGCCACCGCCGCCATGACCTTCGACGTGGAGGAGTGGTTCCAGGTCTGGGCGATGCGGCCGCACGTGGCACGCGGCGACTGGGACGCGCATCCCTCGCGGGTGGAAGCGAGCGTCGACCGGTTGCTCGAGGCCCTGGACGAGCACGACGCGCAGGCGACCTTCTTCACCCTGGGCTGGATCGCCGAACGCCACGCCGCCATGCTGCGGCGGATCGTCGGGGCAGGCCACGAGCTCGCCAGCCACGGCTACGACCACCAGCTCGTCCACGAGCAGTGCGCGCGCCAATTCGAAGAAGACGTGCGCCTCGCCAAGACGCGGCTCGAGCAGGCGGCGGGGGTGGCGGTCACCGGCTATCGCGCAGCCAATTTCTCGATCGATCGGCGCACGCCCTGGGCGCACGAGGTGCTGGGTGCGCAAGGTTACCGCTACAGCTCCAGCAGCCATCCGGTGCGCAACGACCATTATGGCGACGATCGCGCCGAACGCCTGCCGCATCGGGCGGGACCGATCGTCGAGATTCCGGTGACGACGCTGCGTCTCTTCGATCGCAACTGGCCTTGCGCCGGCGGCGGCTATTTCCGCCTTCTGCCCCGGGTGTGGACCCGACACGCCCTGCAGCGGGTGGCGAATGCCGGCGAGCGCCTCGTCTTCTACCTCCATCCCTGGGAGATCGACCCGCAACAGCCGAGGCCATCCGGCCTGCGATGGAGGACGGCCGTGCGTCACTATACCGGCCTCGGCTCGTGCCTGGAGAACCTTCGCGCACTGCTCGCCGAGCGGCGCTGGGGGCGCGTCGATACCGTGTTCGCGGATGTGATCGAGCCATGATCATGATGGAGACGCGGACGCCGCCCGCGGTGCTGAGCGAGCTGGCCGAAGGCGAAGAACGGCGCTGGGATGCGTTCGTCGCAGCACACCCCGAGGCAGGCTTCTATCATCGGGCCGGCTGGAAGAGCGTGATCGAGCGCAGCTTCGATCACCGCTGCCACTTCCTTCAGGTCACGCGCGGCAGCGAGCTCCGTGGCGTCCTGCCCCTGGTTCACGTCAAGAGCCCGCTCTTCGGAGACGCCCTGATCGCGACGGCCTTTTGTGTCGGCGGCGGGGCGGTCGCCTTGGACGCTGCGGCGCTCACCCTGCTGCTCGAGCGGGCGGAGGAACTGGCGGTGGCGCTCGATGTCGACCGGCTGGAACTGCGTGCACCCGCACCGGAGCGTGAGGGCTGGTTCGATCGGACCGGGCTGCATGTGGGCTTCGTGCGGTCGCTCGACCCGGATCCCGATGTCGACTTCGCCAATCTGCGTCGCAAGCAGCGCAACATGGTCCGCAAGGGTGAGAAATACGGCATGACCAGCCGGATCGACGAGGATGTCGACCGGTTCTTCGACATCTATTCCACCAGCGTCCATCATCTGGGCACGCCGGTCTACGCCAGGAAGTTCTTCGTCGAGCTCCAGCGTGTCTTCGCCGATTCCTGCGACGTGCTGACCGTCGAGCGCGATGGTCGGGCCGTCGCCACCGTTCTCTCCTTCTACCACGAGGCTACGGTCCTGGCCTGCTTCGCCGGCAGCCTGCCGGGCGAGATGCGCCACGGCGCGAACGATTTCATGTACCACGCGCTGATGCGCCACGCGGTGCTCGACAGGAAGTGCCGCAAGTTCGATTTCGGTCGCAGCAAGGTCGGCAGCGGCCATGCCGACTTCAAGCGGCACTGGGGCTTCGAGGCCGAGCCGCTGCGCTACGGCTACTGGTTGCCGAGCGGCGAGCCGCCGCCGGAGGTAAACCCGCGCAACCCCAAATACCGGATGTTCATCGAAGCGTGGCGGCGCCTGCCGCTCGGCCTGACACGGCTGATCGGACCGCCCATCGCCCGACAGATCGGTTGAGCGGAGCGGCCCGGCTTGGCGCGCATCCTGTTTCTCGCTCACCGGGTGCCCTATCCGCCCGACAAGGGCGAGAAGATCCGCGCCTATCACATGCTCCGCCACCTGGCACGACGGCATGAAGTTCATCTGGGCGCCTTCGTCGACGATCCGGCCGATCTCGAGCCCGCCCGTTATCTGGAGACCTTCTGCGCCAGTGTCCGCCTCGTGCCCGTCGGCCGGCTGCGGCGATGGGCGTCGATGGCGGCGGGGTTCATGCTCGACCGGCCGTTGAGCGAGGCGGCCCTGCCCCGGGGACGGATGGACCGGTGGGTGGCGTCGCGCCGGCCGTCGGTCGATCTGACCATCGGCTGCTCGGCAGCCGTGGCACCCTTTGTCGGCGACGGGTCGGTGATCTTCGATCTCGTCGATTGCGACAGCGAGAAATGGCGTGCGCTCGCTACCCGGCGCTCCGGCTTGTTGCGTTTCGTCTTCGACCGCGAGGCACGGCTGGTGCGCCGGCTCGAGCAGGAGATCGCACTTCGATCCGAAGCAACGCTGCTGGTCTCCGCTCCTGAAGCAGCCTTGTGCCGTGCCATCGCACCGCAAGCTGCCGAGACGATCCACGTCGTGGCGAACGGCGTGGACTTCCAATCCTTCGACGTCGAGCGCCGCTACGCCGATCCCTATCCCGAGCCCGGACGACCGACTCTGGTGTTCACCGGCGTCATGAGCTACGCGCCGAATATCGAGGCGGTGTGCTGGTTTCGTGAGAAGGTCTGGCCGGCATTGCGCCGTCTCCATCCCGATCTGCGTCTGGCGATCGTCGGATCACGACCGGCTCGCGAGGTGCGTGCGCTCGCCGATGCCGATGTGCTGGTGACCGGCCGGGTCTCCGATGTGCGGCCCTATCTGGCGCATGCGACGATCGCGATCGCACCCCTCATGCTCGCGCGCGGCATTCAGAACAAGGTTCTCGAAGCCATGGCGATGCGCCTTCCCGTGGTCGTTTCCGAGGCGGCCGGCGAGGGCATCGAAGCGGAAGCAAGCAGACATCTCGAGGTCGCGTCCGATGCCGACGCGTTCTGCGCCGCGATCGATCGTCTGTTGAAGGACGAACCGGCGCGTTCGCGGCTCGGAGCGAACGCCCGGGCGCTGGTGGAAGAGCGTTACGCCTGGCCGGCGCGGCTGGCTAAGCTGGACGAACTCGTCGAAACGGCACTCACGCGAGCCGTCAGCCACGCTGCAGGGACGGACGCGGCGTCGCCGGCAGGACGCCCGCACCGAGCGATCGGGCCAGGAGCTCGACGCGCGCGGCATTGTGATTCCAGGTGAGTTGCCGGCGAAACACCGTGCGGCGCGCCCGATCGCCCAGCCGTCGCCGCAGTGCCGGATCGTCGATCAGTCTTTGCAGTCGCGTCGTGAGATCGCCCGCGTCGCCGAGCAGAGCGTCGAGATCGTGGGTCAGAACCTCGCGGATGTTGGCGCTGTCCGGTGCCACGATGGCCTTGCCCGCCGCCATATATTCGACGAGCTTGAGTGGTGACGCGTAATCGACCACGGCGGGCTGCAGGGCCACGTCGAAAGCGGCCAGACATTCGGGCAGGCGCGCACGCGGCACGACGCCCAGAAACCGGACCCGCGCCTCGATGCCGAGCCGCTTCGCCTGTCTCGCGAGATCGGCGTCGGCCTGGCCTTGCCCTGCGATGACCAGCACGAGGTCGGGGTCGTTCGCCTGTGCCAGCCAGTCGACGACCCGATCGAGGCCGTGCCAGGGCCGGGTGAAGCCGACGAAACCGAGAACTGTCTTGCCTTCGAGCGCGAGCCGCTGCTTGGCCGTCTCCGCGTCGGGCAGCCCGGCGAAACGCGCCTCGTCGATGCCGTTGGGCATCACGGCGATGTGCTCGGGCGGAACGCCGCTGGCCTCGATGCGCCGGGCCAGTGGCCGCGTCACCGTGATCACCCGATCGGCGCCGCGCCAGATCAGCCCTTCGACCCGACGGGCGAGCCGCGGCAGGCCGAGGCCGCCATGGGCGTGACGCTCTTCGGCCAGCGGCGCGTTCACCTCCAGCAGCAAGGGCGTGTGCCGCAGCCGCCGAAGCAGGGCACCGGCGGGCGCATGGAGATTATAGCGCTCGTAGATGAGATCGGGACGGATCGAAGCGGCGGCCCGCCACAGCCGCCAGCAGACGACGAGGCCGTAGGCGAGTTCGAGCAGCTCGTAGAGCGCTTTGGGCAGGCCCTTTCGGAGCAGGTCGAGAAAGCCGCTCTCGCTTCCCAGGGCACCTTCGGCGACGGCGGCGGGCCCGATCAGATGGACCTCGTGGCCGCGCCGCTCGAGAGCCCGGATGAGCTCTTCCATGTGCACGAACTGTCCGTCCTTGGAACGGATGCGGTGGTGGTAGAGGATGCGCATCACCCGCGTCCCATGGCTACGGCGCAACGAAAGACGGCGATTTGTCCGCGTGTGGTGGGATCCCAGCCGAAGCCTTCGGCATAGGCGCGTGTCGCGGCGCGCGGCACGGCGGCGGCGCACAGTTCGTGCCAGGCCTCGACGATGGATCCTGCCGTGCGCTCGCGCATCAGTTGGCCGGCGGCAGGCTCGGTGACGATCTCCGGTGTACCCCAGATGTCGGAGGCGATCACCGGCGTGCCACAGGCCATCGACTCGAGCAGCACGTTGGCCCAGCCCTCCCGTTCGGACGGCAGGACCAGCGCATCGGCGGCGCCGTAGAGCCGCGGCAGCGCATCGTGCGGCACCTCGCCCAGAAAGCGGATGCGGCCGGCCGTGTCCGTGGCGCGCGCGCGGCGCTCGAGCGACGCCCGTTCAGGTCCGCTGCCGGCGATCAGCAGGGTATGCTCGGGCAGCATCGCCATCGCCTCGACGATCAGGTCCACGCCCTTGCGCGGGATCAACTGGCCGACGAACAGCAGAACCGGGCCATCGAGGCCGAGCTCGTTCCGCGTGGTTCGGCGGTCGGTCGGCTGGAAGAGGGCGAGGTCGACCCCGTTGCGCAGCACGTGCACCCGGTCCGCGGCCGCACCGAGAGTCACGAAGGTGTCGGCGAGCGCCGCACAAACGCCGATCATCGCCTGCGCCTCGCGGATGGCGAAGCGGATCCAGCGCCGCACCGTCGCGTGGCGCGGCAGGAGGTTGAGGTCGGTGCCGCGCGCGGTCATCACCAGCGGCAGCCCGAAGCGCCGGGCGAGCAGGGCGGCGGCGACCCCGTCCGGATAGACATAGTGCGCGTCGAGCAGGTCGATGCGCGTGCCGGCACGGAGCAGGGCTGCCACGTGCGGCACCATGGCCTTGTAGAGCAGCCAGGGCTGCGCCGTCATGCCGATCTTGGGGATCATCGGATAGCGCGGGTGTGCGATCGGGATGCCGTGGCGCCGCTCTTCGCGGGGTACGCGGGCCTGGAGCGCATAGCCGCCGAACCGGTGGTGGGTCGAAGGAAACCAGGGCACCGGTGCGAGAACCCGCCCCACGACCTCGCTGCCGGCGGTCAGGTGACGAAGCCTGTTCTCGACGAACACTCCGAAGTTCGGCTGGAGGGCGTTGGGATAGAGCTGGGTGAAGGTCAGCGGAAAGAGGCGCGGATCAGGCGACATGGCGTCGACGTCCGCGTGTCAGGTTCCATGCGGTGTCCCGCAGATAGGCGAGCACCTGCCGTTCGGGACCGTCCGGACCGCCGGTCGCGGCCCAGAGGCAGAGTAGGGTCGCGGTGAAGGCGAGGGCGCCCAGCGAGCCCGACCAGAGAAGCTGCAATGCCGGGAGCGTGGAGGGAGCCGGCAGCAGCGAGACGAGGGCGGCCATGGTGGCGACCGAAGCGACCACCCGCCAGGTTGCGGCGAAGAGGTCCGTCCAGCCGATCGCCAGCAGGCGTCCGACGACCACGAGGTTGATCGAGAGGTTCATGAGGGCACCCGCCGTCAGCACGTAGGGCGCGCCGATGGCGCCGAAATATTCGACCGCGACGACGAGGCCCGGCAGCACCAGGGCGATGAAGAGCACCGTCAGGGCCGGCTCGATGCGCAGGCGACCGAGCGCCATGTAGACCGCGTTGGCGTTGGTGGTCATGGTCCGCAGCAGGCCGTAGACGACGAGGCCCTGGATGAGCGGCACGGCACCGAGCCACTGATCGCCCAGGGCGAGGCGCACCAGCGGTTCGGCGAGCAGGCCGATGCCGACGCCGACGGGTGCCGTGACGAGCAGGAGCAGGGCGAAGCTGTCGAGATAGCTGCGGCGCAGGGCCGGCGGGTCGTCGCGCATCAGGGCATAGCCCGGATAGACGGCGCGGTTGACCGGCAGCGCCAGCTCCGAGGTCGGCAGATCGGCGACCTCGTGGGCGATGGCGTAGAGACCCAGAGGCCCGGCCCCGGCGACCTTGCCGATCACCAGCGCGTCCATCCGATCCCGGGCGAAGGAGAGCAGATTGTTGACCGCCAGCCACTTGGAGAAGTGGATCAGGCGATGCCAGGCGCGAAGCGAGAGCCGCGGCCGATAGGGGGCGAGGGCGTAGCTGAGCACCAGGAGGATGATCCGGCCGCTGACGATGGCGATGATCAGCGCCCAGTAGGAGCGCAGCCAGAAGGCGAGGGCGACGGTCACGAGGAACATGCCGATCTTGCCCCAGACCCTGAAGTAGAACTCCTTGCTGAGCTGCATGTGCTTGCGGAAATCGACCGTGCGCACGCTCCAGAAGCCCTGGATCAGGGCCGCGAGCGCGGTCAGCTCGAACAGCACCCCCAGCCTCTCGTCCTCGAAGAAGACGGCCAGCACGTCGGCCGAGAAGAACAGGAGGGCGGCAATGAGCGTCGCCTTGAGCAGGTTGAGCGTCCAGGCGGTGTCGTAGTCGGCCAGCGTCGAATCGTTCTGGCGGATGATCGCCAGATCGAAATTGAAGTCGCTCGCGGCTTCCAGGAAGGCGGCGAAGGTGGTCGCCAGCGCCACGAGGCCGAAATCCTCGGGTACCAGCAGGCGGGCCAGGATGAGCGTGCTGACCAGGCCCAGGACGCGCAGCACCAGGCGCAACCCGACGAGCCAGAGCGCGCCGGCCGCCATCCGCCGGCCGAGCGACGGCTCACCCGGGTCGCGCATGCCGGTCGTCTCGACATTCGTCTTCATGCGGCTCCCGAGCTGGTTCCCAGGCAGCCCGTTCCGTCACGGCCCGCAGGGATGAGCACGGGTGCCGATGCGCCCCGTGACGAAGGAGGCTTATAGAACGAACCCGGACCGACTGCGCAGGAAAAGCTCAGGGCGCTTCGATCAATGCATAATATGATATGACGAGTTCGGAACAGGGCCAGCAATGCTGGCGAGAAATGGCTAAGAGCGTGCTCGTTCCAAGATCCCGACGGTCGTGTCGAAGGGTTCGGTCACTCAACTTGGACGCGTTTGCGCATGCTGAGGATGTTCGGTCACTACATGGAGCGAAGGCTCCTCTTCCTGGCATGGGCCGAAGCAGCGATCTTGATCCTGTTTTTTTATGTCGGATACTTTGGAAGCTACGCCGACACGGGTTCGATCACCAAGGGGTTGATCGCCTATCTGCCGCAGGCCCTCATCTTCAGCGGTGCGGCGCTGCTGGGCATGGTCACGGCGGGTCTCTATGAGCGGGGCCGGGTGCTCGGATCCCGGGCGATGGTGCTGCGGCTGGCGGGCGCCTTCGTCGCGACCTTCGTGCTGGTGGCGATCGTCTCTTATGCCGTGCCCAAGGCCGAGATCTGGCGCAGCGGGTTGAGCATCGCGATGCCCGCGGCGTTCGCGGCGATTCTCGTGCTTCGTCTGGTGGTCGAGAACTCGCCCTTGAGCCGCGGCTTCGATCGGCGGGTGATGGTCGTGGGCGACGCCGAGGCGAACATCAAGATCGACCGGATCCTCGCCGCCGAAGCCTCGGGCGAGATCGCCATCGGCAAGCCCGGCCTCACGATCGTCGACCGCCTGCCGATCGACGGGCCGCTGCTCTGGTCGAACGACATCGGTGCCCTGCGCCAGCGCGCCGAACGCCTGCATTGCAGCGAGATCGTCGTGGCGCTCGACGATGCCGCGGCCGAAGGTGCGGCATCGTCCCTGCCGCTCTCGCAGCTTCTCGAATGCCGGCTGGCCGGTGTCCGCATCGTCGATCTCGCCGAATTCTGCGAGCGGGAGACCGGGCGGGTCGATCTCGATCATCTGCGGCGCCGCTGGCTCATGTTTGCGGGCGGCTTCGAGACCGGCCGCATCGACCTGATCGCCAAGCGGGTCTTCGACATCCTGGTGTCGCTGGCGGTTCTGGTGACCTGCCTGCCGGTGATGCTGCTGGCCATGGCGGCGATCAAGGCGGAGGACGGCGGCCCCATCTTCTACAGCCAGCTCCGGGTGGGGCGCCACGGCCGGGCGTTCCCACTTCTCAAGTTCCGTAGCATGCGCACCGACGCCGAACGCTTCGGCGCCCGTTATGCCGAGGAGAACGACCCACGGGTGACGCGGGTGGGCCGCCTCCTCCGGCGCAGCCGCATCGACGAGCTGCCGCAGCTCCTCAACGTGCTCAAGGGTGAGATGAGCTTCGTCGGGCCGCGCCCGGAGCGGCCGGTCTTCGTGCGCGAGCTCGAGCACCAGCTGCCGTTCTTCAAGGAGCGCCACCGGGTCAAGCCCGGCATCAGCGGCTGGGCACAGGTGAACCACGCCTACACGGCGACCATCGACGATGCGCGGGTTAAGCTGGAATACGACATCTACTATCTCAAGAACTGGAGCCTGTTCCTCGATCTGCTCATCCTGACCCAGACCTTGCGGGTGGTCGTCTGGGGAAGCGGGGCGCGCTGATTCGTGCTCTCGCCGATCGATCCGCCCGGCCCCCTGCTCCTGGTGGCCGTGGCGGGCGGTGTTTTGCAACTTATCGGTTTTTCTGGCCTGTTGGCCCTCTTGATCCACAGTTGGGGTCGCGCGCACGTTCCCGCACTTCACGGCCGCTTGCTGATGTCCGCGGTCGCCGCCGCCGCGCTGAGCGGCGCGACGTTCGCCATGGCTTCGGCGGGCTGGATCGATCCCGCCTGGGCAGGCGCCGCGGCCCTGCTGGCGACCATCGGCTGGTGCATCTTTCTGCTGCTGATCGCGGGCGTCGCGGGCGCGCGCAGCGTGACCGCGGTACCGCTTTGGGTGTGGCCGTTGATTGCCGGCCTCGCGCTCGTCCATCTGATCGATACGACCTTCGGAGCATGGCTGCATCTGGCGTTCTCGGTGGTATCGCTGTTGCTCGTCGAGCGGACCTACCGCCTCGCCGACGACGATCGGCGCTGGGCGCTGAAATTCATGCTCGTCGGGCTGGGCGCAATTTTCGCCTTCGATGCCGTGGCGCTGGCCGATGTACTGTTCACGGGCGGTACGTCGTCCGCGATCGCCGCGCGTGGATGGGTCCAGGCCCTCGTGGTGCCTCTGGCGGCCGCCTCCATCGCTCGCAATCCGAGCTGGGCCTTCGACATCCACGTCGCACGCCGTGCCGTCGTTGGCGGAGTGTTCGTGGGCGCGACGCTGGTCTACGTGCTGGCGACCTGGCTCGTCGGTCTCGGCCTCGTGGATCGGCTGGGCGAGCTGGGCGGCGCCGCGCGCGCGTTCCTCGTCACGTTGCTGCTGGGCTTGCTCGCTCTCTCCTTGATGTCGGGCACGGTGAAGGGTGCTGTGGCGCTGCTCGTGTCGCGCACCTTCTTCAGCTATCGCTTCGACTACCGGCGCGAGTGGGCGCGGTTCATCGAGACGCTCGGCGGCCGCAGCGACCATGCGGCGCACGGGCTGGCCGAGCGTGTGATCTTCGCCGTGGCCGATCTGGTGGACGCCACCGGCGGTGCGATCTGGCGTTACGAAGGCGACGGCCATTTCCGGCCCGTCGCCGTGCGCAATCTGCCCTTCCACGAATGCCACGCCGGCCAGTCGCGCCCGCTCGCCGCGCGGCTGACGGAGACCGATCGTCCCATCGAATGCGGCGGGTCGGAGCCGTTCGGCGCATGGCCTTCCTGGATGCCCGATCCCGGCCTGTGCTGGCTGGTGCTGCCGCTGACGCATCGCGGCCGTCTGTTCGGCGCCATGGTGCTGGCCCGGGCCCGGGTGCCGCGCGCGCTCGACCTCGAGGAGAGCGAGCTCCTGCACATGGCCGCGCGTGAGGCCGCGTCCTATCTGGCCGAGGACGAGGCGGCCGAGCGGTTGCGCGCCGCGGCGGCGTTCGCCACCTTCAACCGCCGCTTCGCCTTCGTCATGCACGACGTCAAGAACATCGCCGCACAGCTCTCGATGACGCTCGCCAATGCCGCGCGGCATCGTGACGATCCTGCCTTTCAGGCGGACATGCTGGTCACCTTGCGGCGATCCGTCGAGCGGATGGAAACGCTCATCGATCGCATCAAGAAGAGCGACAAGGGCCAGCAGGGCGTCCTTCGCCTCGATCTCCTGCTGCGCGATCTGGCCGAGGAGGACGTGGCGCTGCACGGTTTCGACGCGCCGGTGCAGGTGCGCGGCGATGCCGATGCGGTGCGCATGGCGGTGGCCCACCTCATCGACAATGCGCGCGAATCGGCGCCGGGCCGCCGCCGGGTCGAGCTCGTGCTGGACCGCTGCGACGGCATGGCGGTGATCGAGGTGCGCGACGACGGCGCCGGGATGGACGCGGCCTTCGTCAAGCTCGGCCTGTTCCGGCCGTTCGCCACCACCAAGAAGACCGGCACCGGCCTCGGCATGCTGCAGGTGGAGGAGGCGGCTCGCGCCACCGGCGGCCGGGTCGAGGTCGAGAGCGCGCCCGGCCGGGGATCGATCGTGCGGATGCTGCTTCCGCTGCTCGGGGAGCCGGTCGCATGAGCGGTGTCGGGGGAAGGACCGGCGGCGACGAACGCCGCTTGCTGGTGGTCGAGGACGACGAGGCGCTGCGCACCCAGTTGCGCTGGTCGTTCGACCGGTTTCAGACCACGCTCGCCGCCGATCGCGAGACGGCGCTCACCGCACTGCGCGCCTGCGAGCCGCAGGTGGTGCTGCTCGATCTGGGCCTGCCGCCCGATCCCGAAGGCAGCAGCGAAGGCCTGGCGACCATGGACCGCATCCTGCAGATGGCGCCGGCCACCAAGGTCGTGGTGCTGACCGGGCGCGAGGGGCGGGGGCACGCACGCGCCGCCGTCGCCTGCGGGGCGCACGACTATCACCAGAAACCCGCCGACCTCGACCACCTCAATCTCGTGCTCGACCGCGCCTTCTACATGCGCGAGCTCGAGGACGAGAACGAGCTGCTGCAGGAGCGGCAGGCCAAGACGCGCTTTCCGGGCCTGATCGGCGACAGCCCGGCCCTGCTCCACCTCGTGCGAACGATCGAACGGCTCGGGCCGACCGACGTGAGCGTCATGCTGCTGGGGGAGAGCGGCACCGGAAAGGAGGTGGTCGCCCGCAGCCTGCATCGCACCAGCACACGCGCCGCTCGACGGTTCGTGGCGATCAACTGCGCCGCCATCCCGGCGACGCTGCTCGAAGCGGAGCTGTTCGGATATGAGCGCGGCGCCTTCACCGGTGCCGTCAAGCAGACGCAGGGCCGGATCGAGCTGGCCCACGGCGGCACGCTCTTTCTCGACGAGATCGGCGACCTGCCGGTCGAGCTGCAGGCCAAGCTGCTGCGCTTTCTGCAGGAACGCGTGGTCGAGAGACTGGGCGGACGCGAGGAGATCGCCGTCGACGTGCGGGTCGTCTGTGCGACCCACCGCGACCTCGAGGCACGCGTGCAGGCCGGGTCGTTCCGCGAAGACCTCTATTATCGCTTGTGCGAGATCAGCGTCGCCATTCCGCCCCTGCGCGATCGGGTGGGCGATGCGGTGCAACTGGCGCACCATTTCCTCACCGCCTATGCGATCGAGCTCGGCCGTCGCGGCCTCTCGCTGGGCCACGAGGCGATCGCGGCGATCGACGCCTATCAGTGGCCGGGTAACGTCCGTGAGCTGCAGAACCGGATCAAGCGCTCCATCATCCTGGCCCAGAGCAAGAAGATCGGCCCGGCCGACCTCGACCTCGATCCGGGCGAGGTCGAGGACGGTGCCCTCAACCTGCGCCAGGTGCGCGAGCGGGCCGAACAAGCGAGCGTGCGCCGGGCTTTGGCCCGCTCCCGCGGCAACGTCTCGCGGGCCGCCCGCCTGCTGGGCATCAGCCGTCCGACGCTCTACGACCTGATGCGTCAACACCAGTTGCGTGATTGAACGCCACCGGTCGCTGCGAGCCCGTCCTCCGATCGCCTCACCCTCCACGTCCTGCCGGGGAGCGCCGATGTCGCGTCCGCATCTGTTGCACATCCTGCCCGGCTTCGGCACCGGCGGCATCCAGACCGTGCTCTGCCGCGTCCTCAACGGCCTGGGCCCCGCCTTCCGCCACACCGTGCTCAGCCTCACGCCGGACCTTTCCGCCGCCGCACGTCTCGGCGCCGACCTCGACGTCCGTCTCCTGAGCGCCCCCGAGACCGGCCGCGGCCTCGAGGCGATGCGCCGGCGCGCCGCTCACATCGCCGAGCTCGAGGCCGATCTGGTCCTGACGACCAACTGGGGCGCCACCGACTGGCTCATCGCCCACCTGCTGCGACCGGTGGCACCGCACGTGCACCAGGAGCACGGTTTCGGACCCGACGAGGCGCACGGCCAGCTGGCGCGGCGGGTCTGGCTGCGACGGGCAGCGTTGCGGCGCGCAAGGGGGCTGATCGTGCCGTCGGAGACGCTCGCCCGCATCGCCCGTCGCGACTGGTGGCTGGACCGGAAATCGATCCACCACATCGCCAACGGTGTCGATGCGGAGGAGCTCGCATGCCGGGCGCAGGGGCCGCTGCCGGTAGCTCTGCCGGAGGTGCGGCCGCTGATCGTTTCGGTGGCGCCCCTTCGACCGGAAAAACGCCTCGATCGGCTGATCCGCGCGTTCGCCGCCCTACGCGGCCGGCCGGGTCTGGTGATCGTCGGCGAGGGTGGCGAGCGGACTTCGCTCGAGCATCTGGCCCGGAGCTGCGAGGTCGCCGATCGCGTCGTCTTCGCCGGAAACCAGCCCGAGCCTTCCATTCTGCTCGGGCGTGCCGACGTCTACGCACTCACCTCCGACACCGAGCAGATGCCGGCCGCGGTGCTCGAGGCGATGGCGATGGGCCTGCCGGTGGCGGCGACCGACGTCGGCGATCTGCGCCACATGCTGCCGGCGGCGAACGCACCCTTCCTCGTGCCGCGCGACGACGAGGCGGCGCTTGCCGCGGCACTCGGCCGCCTGCTCGAGGACGAGACGTCGCGCCGACGGGTCGGTGAGGCCAACCGTGCCCGGCAGGCCGGATGTTATGATGCGTCGACCATGATCGAAGCCTATGGCAGGTACTGGCGTGACCTGACACGCTGAGAGGACGTGCCGTTGGCTGTGGCACCCTGGTCGTACGTCGTCGAACCGGCCCGCCGCGTCGCGCGCAGGGTCCAGAGCTGGCGCCGGACACCGCCCGGTGCCGTGTCCGATGACATGAGCCTGTCGACGTTGGCCGTGATCCGCTGGGTGGCGGTGATCGGCCAGTTGTTCGCGGTGCTCTTCGTGCATTTCTCGCTCGGGATCGAGCTTCCGCTGCCCCCGCTCCTGGCCGTGGTGGGTGCCGCCGTCGCGGTGAACCTGATCATGCTCGGCATGCGGCGTCGGCGCACCCGGCTCGGCCGGGCCGACACGATCATGGTCTTCGCCTTCGACATCGTGCAGCTCGGTCTGCTGCTCGGGCTGACCGGCGGCCTGGACAATCCGTTCGCCGTGCTGATGATGCTGCCGGTGGCCTTTGCGGCGACCACTCTGCCGCGGCTGCCCACGACGTTGCTCACGGCGCTGGCGGTGGTGATCCTCACCGTTCTCACCGTCGTGCACCGGCCCTTGCCGTGGATCGACGGCACGCTCACACTGCCCGTCCTCTATAGCGTCGCATTCTGGCTGGCCCTCTCCATGGCCGTCGTGCTGCTGGCGTGGCACGTCGCACAGATTTCCCTAGACGCGCGGCGTCAGGCGCACGCGTATGAGGCCATGCAGCTCGCCTTGTCGCGCGAGCAGGCGCTCTCGGCTTTGGGCGGTCAGGCGGCCGCGGTCGCGCACGCCCTCGGATCGCCGCTGGCCACCATCGCCGTCGTCGCCAAGGAGCTCGTGCGCGAGATGCCGGCCTCCGACCCGCTTTGCGAGGATGCGCGGGAACTGCTGATCCAGGCACAGCGGTGTCGCGACGTGCTGGCGACGCTGGGCCGGCCGGATGGAAACGATCACACACCCTTTACCGCCCAGCCGCTCTCCCATCACCTGCGCGACCTGGCCGAATCGATGGCGCGGCCGGGTGTGGAGGTCCGGGTCACGGTCGAGGGAGTCGAAACCCGGGACGAGCCGCGCGTCGACATCGGCTCGGAGATCCGCCACTCGCTGGGCAATCTGATCGACAATGCCATCCAGTTCGCACACCGCCGCGTGACCCTGGCCCTGACCTATGCCGAGACCGGCAGGTCTCTTCTGATCGAAGACGACGGACCGGGTTTCGCGCCCGAAATACTCGATTGGCTGGGTGAGCCCTATGTTTCCAGTCGTCGAAGGTCGGGCGGTCTGGGATTGGGAATATTCATCGCCAACAGGCTGCTTGCCCGAAGCGGTGCCGCGCTGCATTTTGAGAACACGAAGAACGGCGCAAGGGTGAGCATCTTCTGGCCCTCGAGCGCGTTACACGAAGGGATTGGAGACGTCCGATGAACGAGCTGTCGACGGTGCCCGGCGATGCCGGTGAACGCGGCGGCCGATCGCCGTCGCCGGACGACGGGCCCTCATTGCTGCTCGTCGACGACGACGCGCCTTTGCGCCGCAGCCTCGAGCGCGCCATGGAGCGGCGCGGCTTTCAGGTGCTCGCTGCCGAAAGCCTCAAGGAAGGACTGAATCTGGCCCACAGCTCACGGCTGGAATATGCGGTGGTCGACCTCAGGCTCGAGGACGGTTCGGGCATCGATCTGGTGGCGCGGCTCCGTCAGCTCCACCCGCAGATCAAGGTCGTGATCCTCACCGGCTACGGCAACATCGCCACGGCCGTCGCCGCCATCAAGGCCGGTGCGATGGACTATCTGGCCAAACCGGCCGACGCGGACGATGTGATCAACGCGCTCCTGTCCAGCGGCGGCAACCTTCCGCCACCGCCCAAGAACCCGATGTCCGCCGATCGGGTGCGCTGGGAGCACATCCAGCGCGTCTTCGAGCAGTGCAACCGCAACGTGTCGGAGACCGCGCGACGTCTCAATATGCACCGGCGTACCCTGCAGCGGATCCTCAACAAGCGCGCCCCGCGCGAGTAGCGGCGGTGGCCGACGGACCAGGGGAAGGAACCGCCATGACGGTCGTCAAGCAAGCCTCCGTGTCGCCGGCATCCGGTTCTCGCCCGACCTTGCTGCTGGTCGACGACGATGCCCCGCTGCGTCGCAACCTGACGCTACAGCTCGAGCGGGAGGGATACGGGGTGGTTCAGGCGGCATCCTTGCGGGAAGCCTACGAGACGACCGCCGAGACCATCCCAGATGCCGCCGTCATCGACCTCAATCTCGAAGACGGTCACGGCATGGAACTCATCGACGCGCTTTTGGACATGAAGCAGGACATGCGCATCGTGGTGCTGACCGGTTACGACAGCATCGCGTCGAGCATTCTCGCCACCAAGGCCGGGGCCGTGGGCTACCTCGCCAAACCGCCCAGGCTCGAGGAAATGCTGGCCATCCTGCGCGGTGACACGCCGGCTGACCAGCCGCCGGAGGAACTGCCGATGTCGGCCGACCGCATCCGCTGGGAGTACATCCAGCGGGTATTCGAGCAATGCGAGCGCAACGTTTCGGAGACCGCGCGGCGCTTGAACATGCACCGGCGCACCCTTCAGCGCATCCTGAGCAAACGCGCGCCGCGCTGAACCGCGTGGTCCGCTTGCTCCAGGCGTTACGCCGATGCCGGCTGAACGAGCCGCTCCAACCGTCCCGTCGGCCAGCATTCCGTGCCCTTGGCGAACCGGCTGCTGCCGCCGGTGCTGAATCCGATGCTCTCGATGCCCGAGGCATAGCGGGTCCCCGGGTCGGACCAGGCATCGGTCTTCTTGCTGACGACATAGTTGGCGATGGCCTGGAGGAAGCTCCCCTCGCCGTCGGGACGGATCTGCACGACCAGCCGCGCGTCGAGAAGCAGCGTGCGCTCGATGGTGACCAGCCGGTCGCCGGTGGAGCGGGCGAGGGTGAGGCGCGGCGCCGTCGCATCTTCGCGCCAAGCGACGCCCGTCGCTGCATCCTCGCCGACGATGGTGCCGCAGTCGACGAAATCCCGCGGCTCGCCGCCATAGCGGGCGACGATCAGGCCCGTGCGCTCGTCGAGCTCCGAAAAGGTGAAGCCGGCCGCCGCCAGGGTCTGTTGCACGGCGTCCCAAGTGATCGCCACCGGTGCCGCGACCGACTGCTCGAGCTTGCTGCCGGGCGCGCCGCTCGGCCGCTGGTAGCGCAGGGTCTCCGCACTGGCCTTCATCACCGGCGCGCCGGCCGCTGTTCCGCGGGTCCGCTCGAGCGCCGTCGGGATGAGCCCCTTGCCCGACGCCGTAGTACCGTTGTCTCCGGCGCAGGCCGCGAGCATCCATCCGAGAAGAAAGAACAGGCCGACCATCATGGGTCGTCGCATCGCTTCGTCTCCCCGTGTTCGGCCGGCCGTCATGTTCTGGCCGTGATTGTTCGGCCGCCATCCTCCGACCATCCGATCGGCCCGATGCAGCCTCGCGGCTGTGGCACTGCCGACCGCATGGCGTACTTCATCTTTACACAAACCGGGTCCGGGCGCTATCATCGAATGTTGCCGATGCCGGATCCGCCGCGGTCGTGGTTTCGTCCGGAAGATGTCTTCCAAACAAGGGAACGCCCATGCGACCCGTGCGGCGTGTCATCGTTAATATTCTACTATTGGTTTATTTGCTCTCTCCACTGCCAGCTTCCGCCGCGAAGCGCGTGGCTCTGGTCATGGGCCAGTCGCATTACGAGATCCTGCCCGCTCTGCCCAATCCCGAAAATGACGCCCGGGACATGGTGCGTGCCTTGACGAGCCTCGGTTTCGAGGTGGTGTCGGCGATCGACGCCAGGCGGGAGGAAATGCTCAAGACCTTGCGGACCTTCAGGCGTGCGGTGGAAGGTTCGGAGGTGGCGCTGGTATTCTATGCCGGCCACGGAATCCAGAAAGACGGCGAGAATTATCTCGTGCCGGTCGACGCGCCGATCCGTGACGAGCTCGATCTGTCCTTCCATGCCGTCGCCCTCGACGACCTGCTGGCGCCGCTGCGCAACCCGGCGCGGATCAATCTGGTCTTTCTCGACGCCTGCCGCGACAATCCGCTCACCGACCGCAACGCCACGCGCGGCGTCGGCGCCAATGACGGTCTGGCGCGCATCCGCCGCTCGGGCGGAATGTACACGGCCTTCGCCACCGCACCCGGCGAGGTGGCGCAGGACGGCACCGGCGCCCACAGTCCCTTCACCCGAGCCCTCCTCGAAGCGATCGGCGAGCCGGGCCGGGAGTTGCGGCGGATGATGACCGTGGTGCGCGGTCGCGTGCTGGAACTCACCCGCGGCGAGCAGACGCCATGGAGCGAAGACGGTCTCGCCCGTGATTTCTACTTCAACCCGGCACCCGAACGGGTGGCGGCGCAACCGGCGCCCAAGGCGAGCCAGGCCGGTGGCGATTTCGTCCTCTGGAGCGCCATCCGCGACAATCCGCGCCGCGAGGAGCTCGAGCTCTTTCTCGAGACCTATCCCAGCAGCCCGCTGGCGGCGCTCGTGCGGCCGCGGCTCGAGAACTGGCGCGATCCGGCGCCGCAGCCGGCGGTGGCCGCACTCGACCGGCCGCCGGCCAGACCCGCTTCGGCCGGTCGGGCGGTGCAGCAGGTCGCCGCGACGACGGGCGAACCGGGTGCGACCGTACCGCGCAAGATCGGCGAGGTGTTCAAGGATTGCGCTTTCTGCCCGGAGATGGTCGCCGTCGCACCCGGGCGCTACGCCCAGGGCTCGCCGCCGGACGAGCTCGACCGTTATCCCGACGAGGGACCGATCCGCACCGTGTCGATCGACGAGCCTCTGGCCTTCGGGCGCTTCGAGGTCACCTTCGCCGAATGGGACGCCTGCGTCGATCAGGGCGGATGCAGCTACCGGCCGGCCGACGAAGGCTGGGGTCGTGGCAATCTGCCGGTCATCAATGTCGGCCGGGGCGACATCGCCACCTATCTCGCCTGGCTCGGTGAGGTGACCGGCCGCACCTACCGGCTGCCGAGCGAAGCAGAGTGGGAATATGCCGCGCGCGCGGCCTCGCCCGGTGCCGCGCCCTGGTCGGTCTCCGCGCTTGGCGCCTGCGCGCTGGCCAACACTCACGACGTCAGCAGCCAACGGCAGAACGCGATCGCCTTCAGGGCGCAGAGCTGCGACGACGGCTATCCGCGCACCGCACCGGTCGGCAGCTACGAGCGCAACGGCTTCGGCCTGTTCGACATGATCGGCAACGTCTGGGAATGGACGGCCGACTGCTATCAGTCGAGCTATGAGGGCGTGCCCGCCGACGGCCGGCCCGCGGTCGCCCAAGGCTGCCAGATGTTCACGCTGCGCGGCGGCGGCTGGCGTGACCGTCTCGACAAGGTCCGCTTCGCCGCCCGCGCCGCCTCCCCCTCCTACGCCCGAACCAGCACCGACGGCTTCCGCGTCGTCCGCACGCTCGAGGAGGGGCTGGACGGCGCGCTGGCCGCACAAATCCAGGCCCGGTGAAGAAGGGCGGGCGGCAGGCGCTCTCGACGGCTTCGGTTTCGCCCGTCCCCGGCATTCCGGCGCCGGCCGCCCATCGCCGACGCCTACCAGCGGGCCAGGTGACGAGGAAAACGCGCGGCGCCGCGATGCGCGACGATGCTCAACGCGTGGAGAGCGATCATCGAGGCGGCCCGGGCCGCGCCCGAAGGTTCGCTCAGTGAACCGGCCCGCCTGCGCGCAAGGTCCCGCTCGCCGCGGTCGAGCAGCTTCGTCAGCGCCCAGTGCAGGCGTCCCGGATCGCCCGCCCGGACGAAGAAGCCGGCACCCAGCCGCTCGGCAAAAAGAGCGCGGGTCTCCTGCTCGTCCATCAGCGGGTGCTCGTTGGGTACGAAGATCGTCGGCAGGCGCGCGGTGAGCAGTTCGTGAAAACTGTTGTAGCCCGCGGCGGACACCGCGAAATCGAAGGCGTCGAGGAAGCGCGCCAGGGGGTATCCCCGCAAACGGCGCATCCGATGATCGTAGGCCGCGCAGAGATCGTCTTCGTCCTCGGCGATGAGCCACTGCACGACCCGCACATGCACGTCCGAGTACCCGGCGAGCATGTCGAGGCAGTGTCGTGCGACGGTCGCCATGTCGAAATTGTTGCCCGAGCCGAGCTGCACCAGGACGGCGGTCGCCTCTTTCGGCAGTCCGAGAGCCCGGCGTGCCTCGTCTCGCGACAGATGCTCGCTCGGGTCGAGCAGGATGATCGGCGGAACGGGCACGGCATCGCTGCGGGCGCGTGTCGGACCGGCATCCATCTCGCCCGCGAAATCCGTCGGTTCGATGACGAGGTCGAAGATCGGCGAGCGTTCGAGGGCCTCGCGCCCGGCATTCGGGCGCCAGAGACCGCGTCGCAGCCAGATCATCGTCCGGTTGTCGACTTCCGCGCGCAGGCGCCGCAGGGCGTGATAGGGAAAGTTGCCGTCGAAGACGAGGGCACGGGCGTCGTAGAAGCCCATGGCGTCGATCAGCCGACGGCTGAAATCGTCGGTCCAGCGGTCCTTGTCCACGCCGAGAGCGTGGGGGCCGGGCGCGTACTCCGCCCGAAAACCGAACCGCTCGACGAGACCGACGGCGCGCGACATGCCGATGAAGACGGGCTCGACCTCCGGCGGCAGATGGCGGGCTATGGCGAGCTGGCGCGTGAGATGGCCCATGCCGATGCCGTTGGGCGAAAGCATGAGGATGCGGGCGGGCGCCACGAGCGACCCTCTGTTCAGGATCGGTTTGCGCTCCGGTGGCGGCACCTGTCGCAGAAGGTGCTGCAGCGCTGCCGCCCAGACGGGGCCGCGATCGTCAGGCGTGCAGGGGACGACCGTTTCGTCGCTGGCCGACGGCAGGTGTATGTCACGGGCCAGCGGCACGAGCGCCGGTAGAGCACCGAGCATCCGTGACGCCCGGTCGCAGATGACGTGAAACGGGCAGACGGCGTGGTGGCGGGCGGTGTGCCAGGATTGGTCCACCAGCAGGACGGCGCGGTCACTGCGCAGCCGCACCGCCTTGTCCGCTTCACCCAGAAAAGGGGAAAGATGCAGGCCGATCCCGAGCCTGGCGACGGCGGGCCTGGACGTGCAGAACCAGGTCAGCCGGCCGTCGTCGACGAGATCGGCGATGCGCGGATCGACCCGAGGGGCGAGCTGGACGAGTGGCGAGAGGACCGGGAGAAGTGTAACTCTTCGGTCCTGCGCCGCCAGCCAGGGGACGATGGCCGCCAGCGCTTCGGCGCCGCCGCCGTCCCGACGCGGGTCGGCGGCGATCACGACATCGAGGTGGAGCGGCTTGAACATTCACGAACTCGCTGACGGCTCGAAGGACGGGTTGCGACACGACGTTCTCGTCTTTCCCGATTACCGGGTCGCCAATCCCTACCAGACCCTGCTCTACGCGAACGTCGATTCCGGCTTCAACGTCCAAATCACGGCCGATTGGCAGGCGGCGCTCGCGCAGGCGGCGGATCCGATCATCTTCCATCTGCACTGGGAGGACGCGATCTACCGGATGGCGCCGGACATCGACGCCGCGCATGCCCGCGCCGTCGCCTTCGTCGAGGCGATCGACGCTCTCAAGCGACGTGGCGGTCAGTTCCTCTGGACCATCCACAATGTCCGACCGCATGACGGGCGCTATCTCGCGGTCCACGACGCGCTGCGCGAGGCGCTGCTGCCTCTGGCCGATCTGATCCTGGTCCATCATCCCGAGGCCCTCCGGATCATGCGCGAGGAGCTCGATCTTCCGCCGGCCGGTTGCACGGTCCTGCCGCACGGCAATTACTGCGCGGTCTATCCACGGCTCGGGCCCGGCCGCAAGGAGCGCCGCGCCGCGGCGGGTTTCGAGGCGGATGCACGTGTGCTGCTCCTGTTCGGCCGCCTCGACAGCTACAAGGGGGCGAGAAACCTGCTCGAAGCCATGGCGCGGATCGACGATCCGCGTCTGCGGCTGCTGATCGCCGGCAAGGCGGTCGACGATCCGGCCGCGTTGCTCGACGCCTTGCCCGCAGCCGTGCGCGGCCGCATCGACTATCGTCCGGGCTTCGTCGAGCCCAAGGAGGTGGCGCCGCTCTTCGATCTCGCCGACATGGTCGCCGCACCCTACAGCGCCATCCTGACCTCGGGCACGGCGATGCTGGCCCTGTCACTCGGCAGACCCGTTTTGGCGCCCTCACTGCCGGGCCTGCGCGAATGGCTCGAGGACGGGGCCAACGCTTTGCTCTATGCCCAGAGTGAGCCGGATGGCCTGGAACAGGCGATCGAGCGCATGCTGGCGCTCTCCACCCCGGACCTCGAGCAGCTCGGCGCGCGGGCGCTCGAGACGGCCCATCGCCATCCGTGGGAGCCGGTCCACCATCTGCTCAACGGTCTTTACGCGCGGTGTGTTCTCAACCGCCACATTCCGAGGCTCGTCGGTTCGCAAGGATGGTATCGTCTGGATTGACCATTCGACGACGCCCTCGACGCTGATGCGCGCCGGGCGGGGCCCGGCCTCAACCGGGGTCGTCCTCCTCCGAACCGGGTCTTGACGTCCCGGCACCGTCGGCGTCTTTCATAGTGGCGGCCAGGGCCGTCACCATCTCGACCGAACCCGGCTCCAGCTTCGGGTCGAGACCCCGACCCTTCAGCCATGCACGGGCCGCAGCCCTGGTCGTCGGGCCGTTCCTGCCATCGGCAATGCCGGCGTCGAAGCCCAGCTCGTTGAGCCAGGTCTGGGTCGCCTCGACGCGCTCCTCCTCGTCCAGTAGGCTGACGAGCAGATCGCGTGCGGATTGTGCTGCGCCCTCATCGCTCGATCCCGCCGCCAGCCCCAGATAGAGAGCAGCCGAGACGGGATCCCGGTCGATCTGCTCACCGCGCGCCAGGGTCCTCCCGAGATCGCGGCTCGCCCAGGGATTGCCGCCATCGGCCGCGAGACGCATCCAGGTCAGACCGGCCTCGACGTCGCGCCCGGCACCTTCGCCGGCAAGCAGCGCTTTCGCGAGATCGCGCATCGACCAGATGTCGCCCTCTTCAGCCGCCATCCGATGAAAGGCGACGGCACGCGCGAGATCGGGTGTGCCGAGCGCATCGGTTTCGTAGAGTTTCGCGAGCGCCCGCGCAGCGGCACCGTTGCCGCGTTCCACCGCGATCTGAAGCCATTTCGCGGCACGCGGGGGGTCGATGCCGGCCTTCTCGTCCTCCAGATGCAGCCGGCCGAGATAGAGCGGCGCCCAGGCATCGCCGCGCTCGGATGCCTGCTCGAGCCAATAGATCGCCTTGTCGAGGTCGCCGCCGCTCTGCTGTTCCTCGAGATAGTAGCGGCCGAGCGCTTTTTGTCCTTCGGGCATGCCCGTGCCGGCGGCAGCTTCGAGAAGCTGCAGACCCTCCCGCCCGTCGGCAAAGGCCGAATCCCGGTCGAGACGGATGCGCGCCAGGCGGAGTCGCGCGCTGAGCTCGCCGGCCGCCGCCGCCTGTTCGTAGAGTTCGACCGCACGCGCCGGATCTCTGGCTACGCCACGTCCCTCCTCATGAAGACGCGCCAGCCGGGTGCCGGCATAGGCGTCGCCGCGCTCGAGGGCACGAGCGTACCAGTCGGCTGCGGCGGCCGGATCGGCGGGCTGGCCCCATCCCGCTTCCAGCATCTCGCCTATGCGCAGCGCCGAGGTGGATTCGTTCAAGGCTACGCCCTGATCGAAGAGGGCGCGGGCGCGCCGATAGTCCGGCTCGACGCCGGTGCCGCGCATGTAGATCGTGCCGAGCTGGCTCATGCCGGTGGCGTAGCCGCGATCGGCGGCACTCTTCGCCCACTCGATGGCCTCGGGCCAGCGCTTCGCCGCGCGATTGGCGCGGGCGAGCAGCGCCGCGAAGCGGACGATTTCGGGATAGTCGCCGGCGGCCTGCTCACAGGCTTCGACGGCCGGAAGCGGGTCGAGTTCGAGGATCGCCTGCTGCACGCCGTCCCAGACCCGATCCGGGGCGTAGCGGAGACCCGCGAGCAGGTCGCAGGGGTGGATGACGCTCTCGAGCCAGTGCTCGTGCTCGGTGGCGTCGCCCGCCGGTATGAGAGGCAGCAGCCTGAGCGCCTCGCGCACACCGGTGCTCTTGGTTCCGATGCGCGGCAGGAAGCGGAGACCGTCCAGGTCGCTCCTGGCGAGGAGGTGGCCCGGAAGAACCCGGGTCTCGTCGCGACGGAAGACCATCCCCGAGGTGGGTATCGACACCACTTGCAGGCCCACCGCATCGTCCGGCAGTTCGAGTTCGCCCGAGAAGTCGAGCGCCACCGGCCCCACACCCAGATAGGCGATCTGGGTTCCCTCGTCGTCGGTGACGGTCGTGCTCGGGGGCGTTCCGCCCGCCGCGAAGACCGCCAGCTGCTCCCGTGCATCGTTGGCGAACCTGCCGTCGGGGTAGCGCTGGAGATAGGCCTCGTAGTCTCCTTGCCGGGCACTCGTCACGACGATCCGCCAGAACGCCTCCTCGACGAGCTGGGTCGGCGGCGCAAGGCCGAGACGGCGGGTGTCCTCGTCCCTGTAGGTCTGCGCCTCCGCCATGGTCATGGCGGCGTCGGTGGCGAGCGGTCGGAAATAGAACTGGCTCTCGAGCGTGCTGGTCAGCCACGGGATCTGGCGGCCGTCCGTGGCCTCGCGAACCTCGGCGCGGACACGCCTGAAGAGCATGTCGATCTCGAGGCCGGGCGTGTTCAGATGCTGCAGAAGCGCCCACGTATAGGGGCTGTTGTCGCCTTTGCCGTCGAGCGCCACCTCGCCCGGGCCGGTCGAGTAGCCGACGACGGTCTCCGCGCGCCCTGCGTTGATCGGTGCGAGACCGGCCGCCGAGCGGACGACGACCGGGCTATCGCCGTCCTTCCCGAGGAGTGCGGGATCGATCGCCGCGATCTCGGCGGCCAGTGTCGAACGGACTTCGGCGAAGGGGTTGTCGCGGCAGGCGTCGAGGATCACGACGTTGATCCGCCCGTCACTTTGCGCCATCCAGCCGACGATCTCGTTGGCGTCGATCACCCTGGCCGCGAGATCGTCGGCGTCTTCGAGCCTAGTATCGACCGGCAGAAGATAGTTGCTGCCGCGGCTCTGCACCCCGTGCCCGGCATAGAAGAAGACGGCATCCGTGTCGCTGTCGATCCGCTTGGCGAAGGTGGCGATCGCCGCGATCATCTGCTGACGGTCGGCGTCGAGCAGTTCGATCGTCTCGAAACCGGCCTGCCACAGAGCCGCGGCGATGCCCTTGGCGTCGTTGTGGGGATTGACCAGGGACGGCAGATGATCGTAGCGGCTGTTGCCGATGACCAGCGCCACGCGATCGCGCGTCTCCGCGGCGAGGAGCGGCAGGGCCGAAAAAACCAACATGACGGCCAGCAGGGCCGACAGCGGGCGCACCAGGGGTCGCCACCGGGATGCGCGTCGTCGACAGAGTCCGGATGATACCGTTATTTGCATAGCGACGTTCCGACCTCGGGCGTTGACGAGATGAAGTGCGTGCATCGAATCACTTCACGGCCGAGATGTTAACATATCCGTCGCGAGGGAAGAAGTGATCAGCGAGAGCAGCGGGTCCGAGCAGGTGCTACGCTTCCGGCTGGCGCAGATGCCGAGCGGAGACGCCTTCCGCGCCGACGTCGTTCGGGCGATCCGGGTGGTGCCGGACGAAACCCTGCTCGCATCGCCGGTGCTCCTCTTCGCCGTCATGGTCGAACTCGACGGCGGCGATGTCCATTGCGTCGCTTCCGGTCTCGAAGCGCGGGAAGCGCGGCGAATAGCGTCCGCGACCACAAAGGAGGTCAATGCCTGTCTGGCAGCGCCTGCATAGGCGGTTCGAGCGTCGCGCCCGAGGCACGGTCGCCAGGGTTCGAGCCGCCGACGAAGTTCCCGTTCCAGCCCTGAAGGGACAGCGAATCGCGGTGATCGTCGAGGGGCATCGAGGCGATGCCCTCGAGCGCATCCTGGCGATGGTCAAGGACCGGAGTGCCGCCGCCGGAGTCGCGCCCGTCATCGTGACGATCAGCGCCGATCTCGATCGGATCGCCGCAGCCGGTCTGCCCTTCGAGGTGCTGGTCGACCCCGACGGGGAGGCGGTGGACGATCTGCCGATGCGCCACCGGCTCGAACAGCAGATGGAAGCCATCGTCCGGCTCTGGCAGCCGATCAACGTGATCGCCTTCGTCACGCCGACGAGGGCGCGGCTCAAGCACCTTCTCGAGGAAGCGCTGCGCGCCGGACGCGTGCGCCCGCCGCCGGGCGGAGCCTAGCGCCGTTCCAATCAGACGAGATCGGAACCGTGCTCCAGCGCCCTCAATAGACGTCCATCGGCGTGCCGAGCACGGCATTGGCGCCGCGGCTGTCCGGTCCGGCGCCGGGTTCGATGGCACCGATACCGGCATCGGGATCGATCGACCGGATGGTCAGCTCGTAGAAGGCTTCGCCGGCATATTTGCCCAGCGGGTGGCGCGCCAGATAGCGCTCGAAGGCGCTCACCGTCCCGTCCGATCGGGCGAGTGCCCAGTCGACATCGTCCTGGGTCGTCTGCGCGACGGCCCAGCCGCCGGCGGTGCCGGCCAGGAGTGCCGCCAGCAGAGCACGGAGTGCTCCGACCCGATGGCCGATCCTCTTCATCGGCTTCCCCCACGCTCCGACGACGCAATCCGCCGATATCGCCAGTCTCGATCGTCGATCCGGCCGCTCCCGGTGTCAAGTCTCCAAGCCCGAGCTGCGCCGGCGGTTTGTAGCGATCCCAAAACTGTACCCGAACTCGCCGCAAACCGTTAGCGGCGACGAAGGGTAAATGACGTGTCCTCCCGTTTGAATTGGATTCGCTGGAATTCCGGCACCCTATATGACATATCGACGATGACTGACGCAGAGGCAGGTACTAGATGAAGCAATCTCGCCATGGTTTTTTCGAACCTGTGGACCGAGCAGCTTTTTCCATCGAGGAGAGGACGGACCTTATCCGGGCGAGTACGAGCACCGTGCACCGCTATGTCGGTGAAGAGGAGCGAGTTAACCCACTGAAACTCGACGAGGTGCGAGAGGTGGTCGATGCAGAGCGTCCCGAGGCGAGACCGGAGGGATTCCGTTTTATCGACCTCTTCGCGGGAATCGGTGGCCTGCGCGTGCCCTTCGAGGAGATCGGCGGTCGGTGCGTGTTTACGTCCGAATGGGATCGTTTCTGTCGGAAAACCTATGCCGCGAACTTCCCGCAACCGGCGGGCACGGATCATGTTTTAGCGGGCGATATCCGCCCGTGGGCGTCCGAGCCTTGGAAGATCCCGGATCACGACGTTCTCTTGGCGGGCTTTCCCTGTCAGCCGTTCTCTATTGCAGGCATCAGCAAGAAGAATGCGCTCGGAAGGCCCCATGGGTTTCTCTGCGACACGCAGGGTACTTTGTTCCACGACCTTGCCAAGGTTATCCGGCACCACCGGCCGTCGGCATTCCTGCTCGAAAACGTGAAGCACCTCGAGCGACACGACGCGGGCAAGACCTTTGCTACGATCATGAACGTCTTGGAAAACGAGCTTGACTATCGTGTGCGGTGCCAGGTCATCAGTTCTGTCGCGTGGGTGCCGCAGAAGCGCGAGAGGATTTTCATCGTAGGATTCCGGGAGCGCGCTATCAGTTTCGAGTTCGATGGGTTAGATATACCTTCTGGCGAAGGCCCGACACTCGGCGCGATCCTCGATACCAAAGTAGATCCGAAGTACACGTTAACCGAACACATGTGGGCATATCTCCAGAGCTACAAGGAAAAACACCGAAATGCCGGAAATGGCTTCGGTTATTCTTTATTCGGTCCGGGAGATGTTGCGCGCACCCTCTCCGCGCGCTACTACAAGGACGGCTCGGAAATACTGATCGACCAGCCCGGAAACCGGCCGCGACGGCTCACTCCCCGGGAGTGCGCTCGCCTCATGGGCTTCGAAAAGCCGGGACAAAGCGATTTTTGCATTCCGGTGTCCGATACGCAGGCGTACCGTCAGTTCGGGAATGCCGTTGTCGTGCCCGTGGTGCGCGCCGTTGCCCAGTTGATGAAGCCGCATCTGAACGAGACGCTCGAGCGAGAGGGGCGAATGCCGATGGCAATACAGGGCGAGCTTGCGCTACCGGAGCCCGGTATCGCGGCGGAGTGATGCCAGCCGATGTCGTCACCCCGGCTGTTCGCAGCCGGATGATGGCAGGCATTCGGGGGAAGAACACGAAGCCGGAGTTGGCAATCCGCTCTGCACTTCACGGGATGGGCTTCCGATATCGCCTGCACCGGAAGGATCTGCCGGGCCGGCCCGACATCGTCTTCCCAAGATTTCGGGCCGTCATTCTCGTTCACGGATGTTTCTGGCACGGCCACGGCTGCGACCTCTTCCGATGGCCGTCGATACGCGCGGATTTCTGGCGGTCGAAGATCAGCCGGAACATCGAACGCGACAGAACGCAGCATGCGGCCCTGATAGCTGCCGGATGGAGGGTCGGTACAGTCTGGGAGTGTGCGATGAAAGGATCAACCCGCCTTCCGTTTCAAGAGGTTGTTCAGCGCTGCGCACTGTGGCTCAGATCGGACGTGCAAATCGAGGAGATAAAAGGAAATGCGGCGCGGGCATCTCGCTGATTATTTTAAGGGCGTCGGTGTCAAGCGACTTTCTGCAGTAGAAACTGAACCAGCGAGATCAAATCAGCATGAAGTAAACACGACTCCGAAAATGCGTGCCAGTTTTCTGGGTGAGAACCATAAACAGAAGTTTCCCGCGATCTTCGTTTGGCTCGGAGAGGATCAGGATGGGTTCACCGCGCAGGGTTCCGCCACGCACTATGACACGCGGCGCAACCAGCCCAGATCCGCGGAATGGCGCCTCTACTACCCGACAAATCCCGTCACTGAAGCCATGACGGAGGGCGATACCCTGTTTCTCGCCCGAGACAATGACGGCACACTATGGTTTATTGTAGCTCCAGAGAGATCGACCAGTGAGCATCAATTGTTCTGGCTGTTCGGGTTGCGGCCGGAAGGCCGCTCATTTGTGTTTCGGAATATCAAAACTGAAGAACCCGAGTTGGATTTTGCCGCACGTTTCATCCTGGATGAGATCGGCATAGAGTTTGAGGATCCGGAGGGCGACAAGCTCGACGGTATCATTGATCGTTTTGGCTCAACATTTCCGCCAACGGCCAAGTTTTCGCAGCTCGCGCGTGAAACGTTGCCGGAAGTTCGGGCCGAGGATGACCCGGACGTGGCATTGGTGGCTTGGCTCGATCATGAGGAGGCGTTGTTTCGGAGGCTCGAGCGTCGCATCGTGGCGGAGCGGCTGGAGCAGGGTTTTGTGACGCCCGACGGGATCGACGTGGACGGATTTATCAGTTTCTCCCTCGGTGTTCATAACAGGCGAAAGTCCCGGATGGGCTATTCGCTTGAGAATCATGTCTCAACTGTGTTCGACGCGTTCGGACTTACCTACGCACGCGGAGCCACGACGGAGCACAATCACAGGCCGGACTTTTTGTTCCCCGATGAAGACAGTTATCATGCGGCGCCGCCGGAGGGCGACCGCCGACTGATGATGCTCGGCGTGAAATCCACTTGCAAGGATCGCTGGCGGCAGGTGCTCGCGGAGGCTGCAAAGATATCGCGTAAGCATCTGCTCACGCTGGAACCGGGGATATCGGTGCCGCAGACCGAGCAGATGAACGCATCAGGCTTGCAACTCGTAATCCCAAGTCCGATCCAGGCAACCTACACGGCGAACCAGCAGGCACAACTTTGGGATTTTTCGCGATTCATCGCAACCGCGCGAGCATGTCAATCCTGAGGCTTGGAAAACTCAGCAGGAACACGAAAATTCTAGAGGCTGGACGCCTGACTCTCAATCTCGCACAGCGATCGTCACCCCCTCCGGCGATCGAGACCCTCTCACCCGCCTCCCCAACCCCAACTGACAGAATCAAAAGAAGAAAGCCGGAGGCCCGGAGGGTGCAACCCTCCGGTCCCTGCCGAGGCGGCGCGTGCCAATCCCGGGCGTCGTTAAAAAAAGCCCTTGCGTCGCTCCGATGATATGATTATAATCTCTCAATGACCAGAGACCCGTCACCCTCCCTCGAGCGCCA
>JAGREO010000079.1 GCA_020446525.1 Geminicoccaceae bacterium
ACCTTGCACCAGCGTGCGACGTGCTCCAGCCCCCGGCCCATGGCCAGCAGCCAGAACATGCGCAGCCAGTCCTCGCAGCGCAGATGGCTGCAGGCGAAGAAATGGCGCTCGAGGGAGGGTGACGGGTTTCTGGTCATGACAACGATTATAATCATATCACGCGAGCGACGCAAGGGCTTTTTTGCATCGCCCGAGATCGGCATGCGCCGCCTCGGCAGGGACCGGAGGGTTGCACCCTCCGAACCTCCGGCTTTCTCTTTTTGATTCTGTCCGTTGGGGTGGAGGAGGCGGGAGGGTTGGCGTGCGTTCTCAGGTGTCAGGCCCGGGTCTGGGCGCGATGCTAATCGCCGGCGAACAGCGCAACGTACCGAGCGTAGATGAAGTGCCTGTTACGCCTGTTTCCGGTTATTTCCTGAAGAATACCAATCTCCACCAGTTTCTTGGCGATCTTGTTTGCGCCGGCGTAGCTGATGCCCAAATGCGATTCGATATCACCTACTGTGGCAATCGGTCGTCTGAACATCGATTCGAGAACCTTCATCCCATTTCCGGCTGCCCCGCTCATGTGTGCCATGATCATCTCGCGGTCGTCCTCACGACGACGACTTATCTTGCGGCATGTCTCAGTCGCCTCGTTCGCCACGCTCGCGATGCCCTCGAGAAAGAACGCAAGCCAATCTTCCCACGCACCTCGATTGCGAATTTCTTGAAGACGGTCATAATACTCTTGGCGATGTCGCTTAAAATAGAGAGAAAGGTAGAGTGCTGGTCTTGTTAATACTCCGCTCTGGCAGAGAAGAAACGTGATTAACAAGCGCCCGACCCGACCGTTTCCATCGAGAAACGGATGTATCGTCTCGAACTGTGCATGAACCAGTCCGAGCTTCACGAGAGCCGGCATCGCCGTCTCCTCGTGGATGAACTTCTCCAGGTCGCCCAGCAGGCGCGCCAGCTCGTGCGCCGGCGGCGGAATGAAGATCGCCTCGTTCAGGGAACGGCCCGCCGGACCGATCCAGTTCTGGGACGTGCGAATCGCGCCCGGCTGGCGCTCCTGTCCCCGGACGCCCCGCATCAATATTTCGTGAATCTCACGAATGAGGCGCACGCTGACCGGAAGCTCGGACAGCCGCGCTAGACCATGATTCAACGCGGCGACGTAGTTCAGCACTTCTCGGCTGTCATCGGGTCGCCCCGGACTGAAGATCTGTGCCTCTATCTCGAGGATGTCGTGCAACGATGACTGGGTTCCTTCGATCTGGCTAGAAAGCACCGCCTCCTTGCGCACGTACATGAAAATGAAAAGGTCCATGTCCGGAAGGGTGTGGATCGCTCCGTCGAGCCGCCCGAGCGCCCGATCCGCGCGCGACAGGAGCGTCTGCATTTCCGCTTCGATCCGAAGTGGAGGGCTCGGCGGGAGCGGTAACGGAATGAACGCCCTATAACCGGTCGATTGCCGTACGTAGCGGCCGGCGCGGCCATTCGCGTCGTCGGGCAGATCAGGTCGATCGATCATGTTCGACACACGTTGCATACCCGGTCGAGCGGAGGGCCATATTATACCGCATGTATCATATGGCAACAGCAGCCACGCTTGTGCGACATGCGTCGCGCATGCGGGACATGCTCGGCGCGCGGGCGCGCCCCCCTTCCATGAAGATCAGGTAATGGCGGACGGTGTGCGAGCGGACGGGGCGTCAGCTCTTGAAGAGGGCGACGATCTGGCGGCCGGCTTCGAGGAAGCGGGAGGGGTCGCGGCGGACGCCGTCGATCATGACCTCGTAGTGCAGATGGCGGCCGGTGCTGCGGCCGGTGCTGCCGATGACGCCGATCGCCTGGCGAAAGGACACCTCGTCGCCGGCGGCGACGCCGACCTTCTTCAGATGGCCGTAGCGCGTGACGAAGCCCAGACCGTGGTCGATCTCGACCATGTTGCCATAGGCCCCGGCCGGCCCGGCATGGGTGACGATGCCCGGAGCCGTGGCCAGGATTTCCGAGCCGCCGGCGGCGATCATGTCGAGGCCGCCATGATTGGCAACCTGGCCGGTCAGCGGATCCTTGCGCCGGCCGAAGCCGCTGGTCAGGCTGTAATAATCGAGAGGCGCCACCAGCGGCAGGTGCGACACCAGACGCTGCGCCGCGGCCATGCGGTCGATGTCCGTCACCAGCGGTGCGCCGGCCGTCGGCGCGGCGAGAGCGATGGTGTCGTCGTCGAACAGTTCGAGCGGACCGCCGCTGCCGGTCTCCCCGGCTTGCGTCAGAGCCGCCGCGGCCTCGGTGCGGCCGTCCCGCAGGGCGCGTTGCAGGAAAAGGTCGGAATCGACACCGACGGTGGTCAGCAGCGCCGATACGGCCGCCACACGGTTTTCCGTCCAGTTCTGAATCAGACCCTCGGCATCACGGGTCTGCTCGTGCAAGGTGGCAAGCCGCTGCTCGAGATGACCGACGATCCGGGTGAGCCCCTGCTCGTGCTCGGTGAGCTGCTCGATGCGCCGGTCACGCTCGGCCAGCGCCTGCTCGAGCCGGCGCAATTCCACGCCCATCGCCGCGGCCGCATCCATCGTCGCCTGCCGCCGGCGCTCCCCCTCGCGGACACGCTCTTCGAGCGCCTGCGTTCCGGTCGGCCCGTGAGCCGAAGGCACCGCCGACGTCGCGTCCTCGTTCAGGAACAGCGGAATTTCGATGGCGCTCGGCATCGTCGCCGGCGCGGCCGTGTCTCGGGGCGCTGCTTCGGAAACCACGCGACCGGCGCCGCCGGCCGCCACGTCGGTTCGGCCCGCCTCATCCCGCCCGGCGCCGAAGGAGGCCCAGAGCGTCAAGGCGGCGAAGGTGACCGCCGCACTCGAGCCCCACAAGGTAGCGATGCGCAGGGCCTGCACGACACGCGAAGGCTTCACGCGGCGCAGAGATTTCGGGCGCGGCCCGTTCGGCGGCTGTCCATTCGGACGTTGGTAGAGAACCGACAACGTTGGAGCTTCCAGATTGTGGCGGTGCGCTCAACCATGGCGCACTCTCGCATGTGTCCATCCCTTGTTTCGCGCATTTTCCTTACGATAACCTTAACCGCTTGCCAATCTGTTTGCGATCCGCCGCCCTCTTCGGGTGACGGTGCGAGCGGGTTCAGCGGGTCCAGGGCCGGCGCACCGGACCACCCGCCGCGGCGGCGTCCGCGGCATCGTGGGTAACCAGCAGGCACGGCAACCGTTCCCGGCGCAGGCGTTCGAACACCTGCGCGCGGATGTCGGCCCGCAGCGCCGTGTCGAGCGAGGCGAAGGGCTCGTCGAGCAGCAGGGCGCGCGGCTCGGCCAAGAGCGTCTGCAGCAGACACACCCGTGCGCGCTCGCCACCCGAGAGCGTGGCCGGATCGGCATCCGCGCGATCGGCGAGGCCGAAGCCGGCAAGTGCCTCGTGCACCCGTGCGCGCCGCGCCGCCCGGCCCCGCACCGCCCGCGGCAGGGCGAACAGCAGATTGCCCGCGACGCTCAGATGCGCGAACAGCAGCGGATCCTGAAAGAGAAGGCCGACCCGGCGCCGATGCG
Source organism: Geminicoccaceae bacterium (assembly GCA_020446525.1). Taxonomy (GTDB): domain Bacteria; phylum Pseudomonadota; class Alphaproteobacteria; order Geminicoccales; family Geminicoccaceae; genus JAGREO01. The sequence goes on from JAGREO010000079.1 coordinate 3,537, forward strand.
CCGGCAGATCGTCGAGCACCACCCCGTCGAGCGAGACCCGGCCGCGTGCCTCGACCGCCTGGTCGAGAAAGCCCGCGACATGGGCAAGCAGGCTGGACTTGCCGCTGCCGCTCGGCCCCTGGACGGTGACGATGACACCGGGCTCGACGGAGACCGAGAGCGGCTCGAGCAGGCATCGATCGGCGAGCCGCAGCTCGACATTGTCGAGAACGAGGCTCATCGACGGCTTGCCACCCGCGCGCGACCGATGCGCTGCGCCAGGCCCCAGGCCAGCAGCGGGAAGAGGGCGAGCAGCAGGGCTGCGGCGGCCGCGAGCCTGCGGTCTCCGCCCTGGACCAGGGGCACGAGCTCGAGCGCCAGCGTGGCGTGACGTCCGGATGCGGCGATCAATGTGGGAAGGTAGAGGGCCAGACTGACGGCGAAGCCCGAAGCCGCGGCCAGGGCCAGGGCTGCGCGCAGGGCCGGCAGCCGCACCCGCCACAGGACGACCCAGGGCGGCTTGCCCAGGCTCTCGGCGATCCGGCCCAGGCGCGGGTCCAGCGCCTCGAACGCCTCGGCCAGGATCAGCGCCACATAGGGCAACACCAGAAGCAGATGGGCCAGCACCGTGGCCGTCAGTGTGCCGTCGAGACCGGCGCGCACCAGAAGGCTCTGCAGGCCCAGATAGAAGGCGATCTGCGGCAGCAGCAGCGGCAGATAGACCACGGCCAGGGGCGATCGAGCCGCGTGACGGCGGCGCAGTTCCAGCAACAGGGTGGTGAGCACCAGGGCGAGAAGGGTCGTGATCACGCCGATCACCAGCGTGGTCCAGGAGAGATCGAGCAGCAGCGGCGCGTGGGACGTCCAGGCGGTCCAGCGGAGCGTTTCCGGAAGGGCGTCGGGAAAGCGCCAGCGTCCGGCCATCGACCAGAGCAGCAGGATCGCCATCGAGCCGCACCACAAGCCCGCGTGGACGCGGATGCCGAGCCGGCCCGCGAGCGCCCAGCCGGCCGAGGCGCGCAGCTTCCATCGCCGATCGGTGCGGATCAGGACGGGACCGGCCGGGCCGCGGGTGAGCCAGCGATCCGCCCGTCGCCGCAGCAGACTGCCTGCGAGGGCGCCGGCCCCGACCGTCGCGAGCAGCATCGCCAGGAGGGCGAGTGCGGCAGCCGCCGCCGGTGCCCGCCATGCGAGATCGGCGTCCTGGTGCCATTGCAGCGCCATCACCGGCAGGGTCGGCGGCGTCGACGGCCCCAGCACCAGCGCCAGCTCGACATTGCCGACGCCGAACGCCATGACCGCCAGAAGCGGCAGGCGCAGCCGGCCGGCCAGCCGCGGCGCCAGCAGTTTCCAGAACGCCTCGCGGCGGCCGTAGCCGAGGCCCGCGGCGCGCGCGAGCACCCGCGGCGCGTCGAGCTGCGGCAGGCGGCCGAGGCCGGCCATCAGCAGAAAGGGCGTCTCCTTGAGCACGAGGGCCAGGGTCAGGAGAAGGTAGGCGTCCCACTCGCCGGCCATCGCCGAAGGCGGGGCACTCCAGCCGGTGGCCCAGGGCGAGATCAGCCGGACGAGCCAGCCCGAAGGTGCCAGCAGGAAGGCCAGACCGCCGGCAAGCGCCAGATGCGGGACGGCCAGTTGCAGCGCCAGCGTCCGGCGGACGAGTGCGGCGATCTTGTCCTCCTGCTCGGCCAGCAGGGTCAGGGCCAGCAGGAGCGACAGCAGGGTGGCCGCCGTACCGGTGGCGAGCGCGCCCAGCGCCGCCTCGATCACGCCCGGGGCTTCGGCCAGCCGCCGCAGCGCGTCGAGCCGCGGCAGCCCGCTGGCGGCGACGACGTGCGCCAGCCCGGCGATCACCGGCAGAACCAGCAGCGCCACCAGCCCGCCC
>JAGREO010000080.1 GCA_020446525.1 Geminicoccaceae bacterium
GATGATGTGGACGATGCCCTGACGGATGTCGAAATGGTCGTAGCACTCGATGCCGAATTCGCGCGCATTGGCCTGCAGCGCCTCGACCTGGATGCGCGAGGTCTCGTCCTTGATGATCTCGGTGCGGTCGGAATCGGTCGGCACGTTGTGATCGACCACCGCCAGCGTCGCCTCCGGGCGACGGACCTTGCGGCCGGTCTGGCGCAGGCCCTCGAAGGCCTGCGGGCTGGTGACCTCGTGCACCAGATGCCGGTCGATGTAGATGAGGCAGGTTCCGTCGTCCTGCCGCTCGACCAGATGCGCGTCCCAGATCTTCTCGAACAGGGTCTTGGGCACCGCCGGTGTTCCTCTTCGCTCTCGCTCGCGTTCGATTCAGGCTTCGGCGGCGTCCGCCGCGGAGCCGCCTTTGGTTCCGGCTCCGGTTCCGGTGTCGGACGACGGCCGGTCGTCGCGGCGCTCGCTGATGCGCGCCGCCTTGCCGCGCAGCTCGCGCAGGTAATAGAGCTTGGCGCGCCGGACCTTGCCCTTGCGCACCACGTCGATGCTCTCGATGCGCGGGCTGTAGAGCGGGAAGATGCGCTCGACACCCTCGCCATAGGAAATCTTGCGGACGGTGAAGGAGCTGTTCATGCCGCGATTGCGCCGGGCGATGCAGACGCCCTCGAAGGCCTGGACGCGCTCGCGGGTGCCCTCGATGACCCGGACATTGACCCGAAGGGTGTCGCCGGCGCGAAAATCGGGAACGGGACGCTCTTCGACGAGCTGGGCGATCTGCTGCTGCTCGAGCTTCTCGATGATGTTCATGACGTCCTCATTCCGGCGGTACCGCTCCGGCGTCCGTCGCCGGTCGGGCAGGTTGCAGGGGATGCGTTCAGCAGATCCGGCCGCCGTTCCCTGGTCGCTTCCAGGGCACGCTCGCGACGCCAGGCGTCGATACGCGCATGATGGCCGGAAAGCAGGACCCTGGGCACCTCGCGGCCTTCCCAGAACTGCGGTCTTGTATAGTGCGGATATTCGAGAAGGCCAGCGCTGAAGCTCTCCTCGGCGAGCGAATCCGGTCGCCCGACGACACCCGGCAGCAGCCGCACGCAGGCGTCGAAGAGGGTCATCGCCGCCAGTTCGCCGCCCGAGAGGACGAAATCGCCGAGCGAAATCTCGCGAAAGCCGCGGCCCTCGATCACCCGCTGGTCGACACCCTCGTAACGGCCGCAGAGGGCGACGATGCCGGGTCCGGCGGCCAGCGCCTCGACCGTCTCCTGATCGAGCGGCCGGCCGCGCGGCGTGAGATAGACCAGCGGCCGGTCGTCGCCTCGCTCGAGGACGGCGTCCACGGCGCGGCCGACGATGTCGGCGCGCATGACCATCCCGGCACCGCCACCGAAGGGCGTGTCGTCGACGCTCCGGTGCCGGTCCAGGGCGAAGTCGCGCAGATCGACGGTATCGAGCGACCAGAGCCGCTGCTCGAGCGCCTTGCCCGAAAGCGCGTGGCCGAGCGGGCCCGGGAACATGTCCGGGAAGATGGTCAGCGCCGTCGCCCGCCAGGTCACGGCCGGTGCTCCGGGCCGATCAGGGCCTCGCCGCTCTCGGCGTCGAAGAGATCGGCGACCACGATCCGGCCGCCCTCGAGATCGACCACGGGGATGTGGGCCCGGGTGAAGGGGACCATCGTCTCGCCGCCGTCGGTACCGGCGAACACCAGAACGTCGCCGGCACCGAAATCCTCGAGGCCCGTCACCCGGCCGAGCCTGCGCCCGGCCTCGTCCGTCACCTCGAGGTCGATCACGTCGGCGCGATAGAAGGCGTCGGCCTCGGGCTCGGGCAGCCGCGCGCGCGGCACGAAGAGGCGCTGCCCGCGCAGCTTCTGGGCGGCATCGCGATCGTCGATCCCTTCGGCTCTGGCGATCACGCCATCCTTGACGGTACCGGTGACCCGGATCTCGAACAGACGCTGGCCGGCCTCGTCGAGCAGCGGCCCGTAAGCGCCCGCATCGGCAGGGTCTTCGGTGAAACAGCGCAGTTTGAGACCACCACGCACGCCGTGTGCGCCGACGACGACGGCGACGCAGATCAGATCGGTACGGTCGGAGCGGGCATGTTGCATGGTCGGTGCGCGGTCACGAGGGCAGGGTCGCTCAGGCCGCCTCGGCCTCTTGCGCGGCCTTGGCCTTCTTCGCCTCGATCTCGGCGGCGCGCTTGCCGGTGCCGCGTTGCCGCGAGGCACCGGGCAGGATGCCGGCCTTGTCGAGGAAGCGCGCCACACGGTCGCTCACCTGCGCGCCGTGGCTCAGATAGTGCCGGATCCGCTCCTCGTTCAGCACCACGCGCCGCTCGTTGTCGTCCTGCAGCAGCGGGTCGTAGCTGCCGACCTTCTCGATGAAGCGGCCGTCGCGCGCGTTGCGCGAATCGGTGGCGACGATGCGGTAATAGGGCCGCTTCTTGGTGCCGCCACGCGCCAGTCTGATCCGAACGGTCATGTCACTCCCAACTTTCCCAAAGAGAAACCTATCTCGGCGGCAGCATGCCCGGCGGCATGTTGCGGCTGAGGAACTGCTTGACGCCGCCCGCCTTCTTCATCCGCTTCATCATGTCCTGCATCTGCCGGTGCTGCTTGAGCAGCTTGTTGACGTCCTGCACCGAGGTACCGGAGCCGGCGGCGATGCGCTTGCGCCTCGATGCGTGGATGACCTGCGGATTGCGCCGTTCCTGCGGTGTCATGCTGTCGATGATGGCACACTGGCGGCCGACGGCCCGTTCGTCGACATTGGCCTGCGCCATCTGCTCCTTGATCTTGCCGACGCCCGGCAGCATGCCCATCAGCCCGCCGAGGCCGCCCATCTTGGTCACCTGCCGCAACTGCATCTGCATGTCCGCCAGATCGAACCGGCCCTTCTGCAGCTTTCTGGCGACCTTTTCGGCCTCGTCGCGATCGACCACGGCGGCGGCCTGCTCGACCAGCGAGAGGATGTCGCCCATGTCGAGGATGCGGCTGGCCATCCGCTCGGGATGGAAGACCTCGAGCGCGCTCAGCTTCTCGCCGGTGCCGACGAACTTGATCGGCGCACCGGTGACCTCGCGCATCGAAAGCGCGGCGCCGCCCCGGGCATCGCCGTCCATGCGGGTCAGCACGATGCCGCTCACGCCGATCCGCTCGCCGAACTCCTTGGCGACCACGACCGCGTCCTGACCGGTCAGGCTGTCGGCGACCAGCAGCGTCTCGTGCGGCCGCACGGCATCGCGCACCCGGATGAGCTCGTCCATCAGATCGTCGGCGACGTGCAGGCGCCCGGCCGTGTCGAGAATGACGACATCGAAGCCTTCGCGCCGGGCGGTCTGCATCGCCCGCTCGGCGATCTCGAGCGGCTGCTGCCCGGCGACGATCGCGAGGCTGGTGACGCCCACCTGTCCCGCCAGCACCTCGAGCTGCTTTTGCGCCGCCGGCCGCTGCACGTCGAGCGAGGCCATCAGCACTCGCTTCTTCTCGCCGTCCTTGAGCCGCTTGGCGAGCTTGGCCGAGGTGGTCGTCTTGCCCGAGCCCTGCAGGCCGGTCATCAGCACGACGCCGGGCGGCCCGCCCAGGGTGAGCGCCGCATTGGTGCCGCCGAGCAGCTCGATCAACTGGTCGTGGACGATCTTGACGACCATCTGACCGGGCGTGACCGAGCGGACCACCTCCTGACCGGTCGCCCGCTCCTTGACCCGCTCGACGAAGCTCTTGACCACCGGCAGCGCCACGTCGGCCTCGAGCAGCGCCACGCGGATCTCCCGCATCGCCTCGGCGACGTCGCTTTCGGAGAGCGCGCCACGCTTTTTCAAGCGATCGAACACGCCCCCGAGACGGGTGGTCAGACCTTCGAACATCTCTCGACAGTGCGACGAACGAAAAGGGGACCGGACACGGACGTGCACGGCCGAACAGCCGCGTCTTCTAGGCGCCGGCCGCAGCAAGTGTCAAGGCTCCGTCCGGGCGCGGGGTCGGGCGGCAGCGCTCGATAGAGCCCGGTGCGGGCCGTTGCGTTCCGGCGGCTCTTCGCCTCTATTGCACCGCCATGAACGCACTGCCCTTCATCAAGATGCACGGCCTCGGCAACGACTTCGTCGTGCTCGACGCACGGGCGGCACCGATCGCCCTTCGGCACGAGGAAATCCGGCGGATCGGCGACCGCCACCGCGGCGTCGGCTTCGACCAGCTCGTGCTGATCGAGGCGGCCGACGACGTCGACGCGCGATTGCGCTTCTTCAACGCCGACGGCAGCGCTTCTGGCGCCTGCGGCAACGGCACCCGCTGCGTCGCCCGGCTGATCGCCGAAGATGCGGGCCGGCCCGAGGTCTCGCTGCGAACCGACGCCGGAACCCTTTCGGCACGGCTGCTCGACGACGGGCGGGTGCGTGTGGCGATGGGCGAGCCGCGACTGGACTGGCGGGACATACCTGTGGTAGAATCCTGCGATACGCTCGAACTGCCTCTCGACCATGACGACCTGCCCCGGCCGGTCGGCGTATCGATGGGCAATCCGCACGCGGTGTTCCTCGTCGAGGATGTCGACCTCGTCGAGCGCCACGGGGCCGTGCTCGAGCGTCATCCCTTCTTTCCCGAGCGCGCCAATATCGGCTTCGCACGGGTCTTTTCACGCGATCGCATGCGTCTGCGGGTCCACGAGCGCGGCGCCGGTCTGACTCTCGCCTGCGGCAGCGGTGCCTGTGCGGCCATGGTGGCGGCACGCCGGCGCGGTCTCGTGGGCGACCGGGCCACGCTCATATTGGACGGGGGCGAGCTCGATCTGGAATGGCCGGGCCACGGCCCGGTGGTCATGACCGGCCCCGTCGCCACCGCGTTTCGCGGCGAGATCGATCGCCGGTCTTTGTTGGAGAGCGCATGAGCGGACCGGAGGTCATCACGTTCGGCTGCCGGCTGAATACCCTGGAGTCGGAGGTGATCCGCCGGCATGCGGCGGCCGCGGGCATGGGCGATGCGGTGATCGTCCATACGTGCGCCGTGACCGGCGAGGCCGAGCGTCAGGCCCGTCAGGCGATCCGCCGCGCCAGGCGCGATCACCCCGCGCGCAGGATCGTCGTGACCGGGTGCAGCGTGCAGATCGATCCGAAGGCCTACACGGCGATGCCGCAGGTCGATCACGTGCTGGGCAATCACGACAAGATGAAGCCGGACGCCTGGGCGGCACTCGGGGCGGGGAGCGAACTTCAGGTTCGCGACATCATGACGGTGCGCGAAACGGCGAGCCACATGGTCGACGGGCTCGACGGCCGCAGCCGCGCCTTTCTGCAGGTGCAGCAGGGCTGCGACCATCGCTGCACCTTCTGCGTGATCCCCTACGGCCGCGGCAACAATCGAAGCGTGCCGGCCGAGGCGGTCGTCACCCAGGCCCGCCGGCTGGTCGGGAACGGCTACAGGGAGATCGTGCTGACCGGCGTCGACATCGCCTCCTGGGGCCGCGACCATGCGAAGGGCGAGCGGCTGGGCGATCTGGTGACGGCACTGCTCGCCGCGGTGCCCGACCTGCCGCGCCTGCGCCTGACCTCGCTCGATCCCGCCGCCGTCGATCCCGTCCTGTTCGATCTTCTGGTGCACGAACCCCGCCTGATGCCGCACGTTCATCTGAGCCTGCAGGCGGGCGACGACATGATCCTCAAGCGCATGAAGCGCCGGCACCTGCGCGCCGACGTGATCGACCTGTGCGCGACCCTGCGCCGCCATCGTCCGGACATCGCCTTCGGTGCCGACATGATCGCCGGCTTTCCGACAGAGACGGAGGCGATGTTCGAAAATTCGCTGCGCATCGTCGAGGACGCCGGCCTGACCTTCCTGCACGTCTTCCCCTATTCGCCACGCCCTTTCACCCCCGCCGCCCGCATGCCGCAGCTCGCCCGCACCGCGGTCAGGGAACGCGCCGCCCGCCTGCGCGCCGCCGGCGAGGAAGCACGAAGCCGCTTCATGGCCGCCGAGATCGGCCAACGGCGCAGCGTGCTCGTCGAACACGGCAACCGCGGCCACACCGAGCATTTCTGTCCGATCCGGCTGGAGGGAAAGGTGCGCGCCGGTACCGTATGTTCGGCCGAGGTCACAGCCACGGCGGATCGGATGCTCGTCGGGCGGATTTCTTGATGTCCGTTTCGCTCGGGAGATTGGAGAAGATACCTCTGCGCGATGCCTGGCAGTCCGAAGCACGCGATTTCACGCCGTGGCTCGCCGAGGTCGACAACCTCGCTGTGCTGGCGGATAGCGTGGGCCTGGACATCGAGCTCGAAGGTACGGAAAAGGCAGTCGGGGCGTTTCGTGCTGATATCCTCTGCAAGGAGGTGGGAACGGAGCGTCTGGTTCTGATCGAGAATCAGATCGAACGAACGGATCACACCCATCTCGGACAGCTCTTGACCTATGCCGCCGGCTTGGACACGGCAGTGGTCTGCTGGGTCGCTTCCCGGTTCACCGACGAGCATCGGGCGGTGCTCGATTGGCTGAACGATATTACCGATGACCGTTTCGCCTTCTTCGGCCTGGAGATCGAACTCTGGCGCATCGGCACGTCGTTGCCTGCGCCCCGTTTCAACGTCGTCTGCGAGCCGAACGATTGGACGCGAGCGATTTCCGAGAAAGCGGCCGATGTCCGGCGTGGCGAGCCGAGAAGCATACACATCAATCAGGTGGCCTATTGGGAGGCGTTTGGTGCCGTGCTCGATGAACGAGGTTCCGAGTTGAAACGAAAGACCAGAGCACCGAGATCGGGATTTTGCACCTTCGCGTCGGATGCAACGAAAGACTGGCGACTTTCCGCGTATCGTGACGTTTCGGCCCGGGTAATCGGCGTCCATCTGGGCATCTACAATAGGAAACGAATTGCTGCTCCACTCTTCCGTACTCTCGAAGAAGACCGGGAACAGATCGAGGCGGAACTTGGTTTCGCCGTCGAGTGGCGAAAAAACAAGAATTCGGGGTCGTTTTCGTTGGTGAGCCGACTTCATGACTGTGATCCCTTGGATGAATGCGACTGGCAGCGGCAACACGAATGGCTCGCCTCACATTTGACGACGATGTGGCGCGTGCTCGAGCCACGTATCGATACTTTTCAGCCGCTTGAGACGGTCGAGAGCGCGTCGTGAGCGAGAACGAGAAGAAAGGCTGGTTCTCCCGGTTCCGGCGCGCCGAGGAGGCGCCGGCCGTCGAGCCGGGGCCGGTCGCGGACGCTCCGGCCGCGCCGCCCGCACCGGCCGAATCGGCCAGGAAAACCGGCTGGATGCAGCGCTTGCGGCAGGGGCTTTCCCGCTCGTCGCAGGCGCTGACGACCAACATCACCGGCATCTTCACTAAGCGGAAGCTGGACGACGAGACGCTCGAGGAGCTCGAGGAGGCGCTGATCATGGCCGATATGGGGGTTTCCACCTCGGCCAGGATGGTCCAGCGGATCGCCAAAGGGCGCTACGGCAAGGAGGTGACGGCCGAGGAAATCCGCGGTGCGCTGGCCGGAGAGATCGCCGAGATCCTCAAGCCGGTGGCGTTGCCGCTGCCGGTGCGGTCGGACAAGCGGCCCCAGGTGGTGCTGGTGGCGGGCGTCAACGGGGTCGGCAAGACGACGACCATCGGCAAGCTGGCCAAACAGCAGATGAACGAGGGTCGGCGGGTGATGATGGCCGCCTGCGACACCTTCCGCGCGGCGGCGGTCGAGCAGCTCGAAATCTGGGGCGAGCGCAACGGCTGTCCGGTGATGAAGGCCAGGACCGGTGCCGACCCGGCCGGGCTGGCCTTCGATGCGCTCGAGCGGGCCCGGCGCGAGGGGTTCGACGTGTTGCTGGTCGACACCGCCGGGCGGCTGCAGAACAAGCAGGCGCTGATGGACGAGCTCGCGAAGATCGTCCGCGTGCTCAGGAAGGTGGATGCCGAGGCGCCGCACGACGTGCTGCTGGTGCTCGACGCCACCACCGGGCAGAACACCCATTCCCAGGTGGAGATCTTCAAGCAGATGGTCGACGTTTCGGGGCTGGTGGTCACCAAGCTCGACGGCACCGCCAAGGGCGGCGTGGTCGTGGCGCTTGCGGAACGCTTCGCTCTGCCGGTACATGCCGTGGGCGTCGGTGAGAGCATCGACGATCTGCGGCCGTTTCAGGCCGACGCCTTCGCCCGCGGGCTGTTGGGGCTGAACGCCGCCTGAGCCCGGCAGGCGCGGGCCGCACGGCCGGAGCAATCGGAGAGAGCCATGTCGCGCAACATCGTCGAGACCGTTCTGGGCGCCATCGTCATCGTCGTCGCCGGCGGATTCCTGACCTGGGCCTATTCGCGCTCCAGCATCGGCGATCCCGGCGGCTACGAGCTCGTCGCGATGTTCGACAAGGCCGACGGCATCGGCGTCGGCAGCGAGGTCAAGGTCAGCGGCATCAAGGTCGGCCAGGTGCTCTCGCAGAAGCTGAACACGCAGACCTATCGCGCGGAGGTGGTGTTCAGCGTCGACGGAGATATCGAGCTGCCGCTCGACACTTCGGCCGCCATCGTCAGCTCGGGCCTGCTCGGCGGCAAATATCTGGCGCTGGTGCCGGGGGCGGAGGACACCATGCTGAAGCCCGGCGAGGAGATCACCCTGACCCAGTCGTCGGTCAATCTCGAGGATCTGATCGGCCAGTTCATCTTCAGCCAGCAGGGCGAGAGTTGAGGCTCGCCGCGCTGGCGGTGATCGCCCTGGCGCTGTCGTTGGTGCTTTCGCCGGCGCTGGTGCAGGCGGCACCGACGGTGCCGCGTCAGGCGGTGGTGCTGCAGGCGCTCGACAAGGTGACCGCCCGCATCTCGGTGCTCGAAGTGCCACTCGATCGCGAGGTCACCTTCGGCACGCTGGCCATCCGCCCGCGCGCCTGTCTGCAGACGCCGCCCACCGAAGCGCCCGAGAGTGCTGCTTTCCTCGAAATCCGGGCCACCGATCGCGAACCGGGCCAGGACGAGGCGTTCACCGGCTGGATGTTCGCCTCGACGCCGGCGATCTCGGCGCTCGAGCACCCGGTCTACGACGTCTGGGTGATCGACTGCGGCGACGCCGCGGTGACCGGCGAATCGTCCGGGGCCGACATGCCCGTCGTCGAGGCGCCGGCCGGCCCGGTGGTGCCGCCGGCCGCGGCGAAGGCGAACGAATAGGTGGCCCTGGGAAATCGTGTGCGCACCGCCACGGCGCGCTGCAGCCGCAACCGGTAGGCCTGACGGCTGATCTCGATCGCGCCGAAATTGCGCAGATGCGAGGTGACGAACTGCGTGTCGAGCAGCACGAAGCCGCTGGTGCGCAGCCGGCTCGCCAGCTCGACCAGGGCGACCTTGCTGGCGTCCCGCTCGCGGCTGAACATGCTCTCGCCGAAGAACGCGCCGCCGACCGCCAGACCGTAGAGGCCGCCGACCAGCCGCCCGTCCTGCCACGCCTCGACGCTGTGGCCGTGGCCGCGCGCCGCCAGGAGCTCGTAGACGCCGATCATCTCGTCGTTCAACCAGGTGCGCGGGCGCTCGTCGGTGGGCTCGGCACAACAGCGGATCACCTCGCCGAAGGCCGTGTCGACGGTGATCTCGAAGCGGCGCTGGCGGATCGTCTTCGCCAGCCGGCGCGGGATGTGGAAGCGGTTGAGCGGGATGATGCCGCGGCGGATCGGATCGATCCAGTGGATGGTCGGATCGTCGCGGTCGTTGGCCATCGGGAAAAGGCCGATGGAATAGGCGCTCAGCACCAATTCCGGTGTCATCACTTTCATGAAGCGAGCATCCCCGATGCGCTGCGGGATCGATCGGATCGGTGTCCCGCCTTGCGTCTATTCGCCGTTCCACGTCTCCAGGAAACGACCCATCCAGCCGGTATCGTACCGGCCCGAGCGCATGTCGTCAGTCCTTAAAATCGCCCGCTGCAGCGGAATACTCGAGGGGATGCCGTCGATGACGAACTCCGCCAGGCTGCGCTCGAGCCGTGCGAGACAGCGCTCGCGATCGAGATCGTGGACGATCAGCTTGGCGATCAGGCTGTCATAGTGCGGAGGCACCGTGTAACCGCTGTAGATGGCCGAATCGACCCGCACGCCCGGACCGCCCGGCGGGTGGAAATGGGTGATCTTGCCGGGTGCGGGCATCAGCGTGCGGGTGTCCTCGGCATTGATCCGGCACTCGATCGCGTGACCGCGAAAGCGCATGCGCTCCTGATCCAGGCTCAGGCGCCGGCCGGCGGCGACGGCGATCTGCTCGCGCACCAGATCGACG
>JAGREO010000081.1 GCA_020446525.1 Geminicoccaceae bacterium
TCTCGTCTGCCACCACCAACATGACAGGCTCGCAAGAGACAAGGGTGCGACCCTCCGGCGTCGGCACCGGCCTTCCGGCACGGCGAGCGGCCCCGAACGAGGATCGCCACCACCGAAGGTTCCGGTGCCGGGATCGGCCCGGAATTCTCGCCGGAGACCCGCGAACCCCGGTCGACCGCCCGAAGCCGGGAGGAAGGCCGTCGGGGGGTCAGCCGCAGCGGGCGCGCACGGCGGCGGCGACGATGCAGGCGTCGGTGGAGGGGGTGGCGGCGCAGCCCTCGCCGCTCCACACACCGTCGGCGGCGGTGCAGGTGCCGCCATTGAAGGCGGCGCCGGTGGCCCGCGCCAGTTGCGGCCGTTCGCGCCAGACCAGCATGTCGTCGAACGCGGCGTCGAGGATGCCGGTGGTGCGCCGGTCGGCGAAGGGCGCCGCACCGTCGGTGTTCATCTGCTCGTGCACCGAGGCGCCGGTCACCGGCAGGCGTGCGCCGGCCGTGGTCCAGCCGCCGCGGCCGTTGGCGCCGTGGCTGAAGAGGACGAGGGCCGCGCGATCGGTCAGCTCGGCCGTGCCGGCGGTGGCGGCCGCTCCGTCGCGCACCACGAGGCTGCCGGGTGCGACGCTGCCCGTGGCGGTCAGCGCCGGGCTGACGTGATAGCTCAGGCGCCGCCCCCAGCCGTCGGACGCTTCGGCCTCCGACAGACCCAGGGTGCGCCACGGCACGATCCGCTCGATACCGGTGACGGCGGTGGTGTCGCAGGGTCCCGCGGTCTCGGGTCGTGCCCGGCCATAGGCCGCATCGCCGACCGCGAGGCTGCCGTCCGCCGGACAGGGCAGCCGGCCCTGCCAGACGTAATAGGCGATCAGCGCCTCGAGCGCGCCGTCGAGGCGGGTGGCGGTGAGCTTTTCGCGCCCCGCCTCGACCCGCCCGCCGAGCAGGCCGATGCCGCCCACCGTGAGGACACCCATGATCGCCATGACGATCGCCATCTCGATCAGGGTGAACCCGGCGGCACCACGGGCCCGGTCATGCCTCAGGGCACGGCTCCGCCCCCCCGCGACACCCCCGGTTCTTCCCGCCCTTTCGGTTCTTCCCGCCCCCTCCATCCCGACCGCCGGGACCGCCGGACGGCCCGGGCCGGCCGCGCACGGCTCCTCCCGGGCGGCGGGCATCTCCTCCGGGTCGGCCACGCACCGATCCGGCCGGGCGACGGAGGCGTTCTTCGAGGAAAGCCGCCGGGTGACGGGCCCGGCGGCCCGCGAGGACCACCGGCCGGCGGACTCGTCGCCCGCTCGCACCGCGCCGCCACCGCATGCCGGCGAGAAGGCCGGACGGTCCGGGTCGGCCACGCACCATGGGCGAGAGAACAAGCGGGAGAGCGGGGCCCGGGAGCGCGGGAATGAAGAGAAGAACGGCAGGAGAGCCCACGCCCGTCCGGTCGCTCGCCCGATCACCCGTCCGGTCGCTCGCCCGATCACCCGCCCGTCGGCCGGCGCGGGGTCCGTTGCGGCGCCCGTTGCGGTGTAGACCGGCTTCGGCCGTGCCGAAGAAGGAGCGGAAGGAGGTGCGGGCGCACGATCCCCGCATCGTCCCGACCGGTCGCCGCGAAGCACACCGATCGCGTCGGGCTCCGAAGCCTCCCGCGATCCGGTGGACTCCCGGGATCGATCCGAAAAGGCGGCGGAGCGAGAGCCCGCGGCCTCTCCCGATCCGGTGGACTGACCGGTTCGCCCGGAAAACGCGACGAGAGGAGGAGCTGGAGCACGGCCCTCGTCGATCGGATCGCGCGCGTCTGCCGGTCGTTCGTGCCCGGACCGGCGCTCCCATGCCTCGTCGTCTCGCGATCCGGGCCGATCGGGTGCACTCGAGCCGATCGCGAGCCACCCGGAAGTCTCTGCCGACGGGACGGCGCCGCCGGAGCGATCCGCAACCCGGTCGGAGCGGGGGACCGGCCCGTCGTGTCGATCCGGTCCGACCGGCCGTTCCCCGGATCGCCGGGGCCCGAGAGGGCATCGCGGAACGATCGTCGCGGCGGACGCCTGCTCACCCGCCTCCAGGGACCATCCGACGTCGGATGACCGTCCCGGATCGGGGTCGAGGGCTGATCGTGTCGGCATCGGCACCATGCACCGCTCCGCATTCCATCGTTTGGTCCCGGGCATCACGCCCCGGGCATCACGTCCCGGGGCCGGCGCTCCGTGCATGACGTCTCGGGGCATGACGTCCCGGGGCATGACGTTCCGGGGCCGGGCTCTTCCGTCGTTTCCGCCCCGGTCCCGGCCTCGCCCGGTTCCGGCCCCGGTTCCACCGATCCGGCCCTTGCGCGTCCGGTCGCCTCGATTTCGACCTTCCCCTCGGCCCCCCCGGCTTCCCCCCCCGGCTTCGCGGAAGAGGAGGAGACCGTGCCCGGCGCGACCGGGATGCCCGATGCCGGCACCACGAAAAGAAGTGCGGTGCCGGGTGCCGTCCCGGGCGCGAGAAGGCCCGATCCCGGATCGGGTCGTTCCCTTCTTCGAGAAACCGGTCCGTTCACGCCCGAGCCGGCGATCCGGTCCGGGCCCGCCCGGTCCGGCCTGGTCCCGTCGATCCGCTCCGGCCCGACGGTTCGACCCGATCCCTCGATCCGGGTCGGTCCGTCGGTCGTGCCGGATGGGTCGATCCCGCCCGGTCCGTCGGTTCGACCCGGTTCGCCGGTCTCGCCCGGCCGGTCGATTTGGCCTGGTCCGTCGATCTCGAAAGCCATCCGCCAGAGGCGGCCGCCCGGTCGGTCGATCTCGCCCGGTCAGTCGATCTCAAAGGCCATCCGGCAGAGGCGGCCGCCCGGATCGTAGGCGCTGTTCGCCGCCAGGGCGCCGCCGCCCCGCAGGCAGGCGGCATTGGTCTGGCGGATCCAGCCGGTGCCGGGACGGCCGTCGTCGAGCTTGCGGTCGATCGCCTCGGCCTGATCGCCGTCGAGCACGCCGTTGCCCGAATTGGGCGACTGGGCGTGGAACAGCCAGTGACCGGTGCTGCCGGCGATGGTGGCGTAGTCGGTGCCGAACCCGCCGCCGACCGAAGCGCTCGGCATGCCCTGGCCAAAGCTCGCCACCGGCGCGTCGGCGAGCTGGATGCCGGTGATCAGATCGGCCGCCGCGAGCTGCTGCCAGTAGAGCAGATTCTCCTGGCTGCTCTGGCTGCCGTCGAGGATGCCGTCGCCGTCGCAGGCATTGGCGCTGCCGTCACAGGCCGGCGTGCTCCAGGTGATGCCCAGGGGCGTGCCCAGCGCCGCCTGGCCGTCGCGATAGTCGCCGGGCAGCGCGCCGTACTTGTCGCGGAAGGTGTTGTGCGCGGCGCGATAGGATTCGACCTGGGCGATCATCGACTTGAGCCGTGCGCTCTGGATCATCTCCTGACCCTTGAGCACGCCGCCGATGATCAGGCCGATGATGACCAGCACGATCGACAGTTCGACCAGCGTGAAACCGGCCTGGGCGTGCGCGGGTGCGGCGGTCGGCCGCTCCTCGCGATCGGAGAGGACGGCCGGGACCGGGGCGGGAACGGTCGTATCCGCACCCTTGGAGGTCGGGAGGATCGGGGCGGCGTGCATGGTCTGAAAACCTTTCGCTGCTGGAACGCGGGCACGGCAAATCCATTCGTGCTCGAGCGATGGTCGCAGGAAAACATGAAGAACCGGTTACCAGCGACCCGAACGGCCCCGCTGGAGCTCTTCCCGATCGGGCGGGATCGGACATTCTCTCCCGATGCCCGTTTCGACGCATTCCCCGACCGATCCGGCCCCGATCGACCTGGTGGCTCCACCGGATCGGGAAGAGCTCTAGGGGCCGGTCCTGGGTCGCGAGGAGACCGCAGTGTCCAGCGGCCGCGGATCCCTGGCGAAGCTGCCGTAGAGATCGCGGTCCTTGGGGCCGATCGCGGCGGTGTCGTCGGCGACGATGGTCGCGCGCAGGAAGATCACCAGCTCGCGCTGGCTGGAGACCTCGTCGCGCGCCTTGAAGAGATGGCCCAGGAGCGGCACGCGGGAGAGGCCCGGAACGCCCTCGTCGGCACGCAGCGCGTCGTCCTGCATCAGCCCGCCCATGACGATGGTGCCGCCCGAGCCCATCTTGACGACGCTGTCGATCTCCTGCACCGCCACCACCGGCACCAGCGACTGCACGGTGTTGTTGGAGGCGATGGCGACCGCCGGATCGGCGATGGTGTCGGTGATCCGGGTGATCGTCGGGCGCAGGGTCATCGACACCGCCTGCTTCTCGAGGTCGATCGACGGCTGCACGGTGATCACCACGCCGACCGGCACGGTGTTGATCTCGCTGCTGACGGTCACCAGATCGTCGCCGAATTCCTGCTTCTCCCGCTCGATGGTCAGCTGGAAGAAGACCTGGTTCTCGGCGACCTTGAGCACGGCGGTGTGGCCCTGCATGACCGTCACCCGCGGGCTGGAGAGCGTGCGGGTGGTGCCGAAGCGCTCGATCAGGCTCAGCACGCCCTGCAGATCGTCCTTCTCGAGGGCGACGCTGAAGACGTCGGCGGCGGCCCGGCTCAGGCTGTCGAAGGGGCCGGCCACCGGGCTCAGCGAACCGCCGAGCGGTGCCGCGGCGGAGACGTCGCCCAGCACCGCCCGCCAGTTGATGCCGGTGCGGAATTCGTCGTCGAGCGTCACCTCGAGGATCTTCGCCTCGATCAGCACCTGACTGTTCAACGAGCCCCGCAGACGCTCGAGATACTCCTCGATCGCCGCGTGCTGGCGGGAACTGGCATGGACGTTGAGCAGGCCGGCGGTGCGGTTGAGGGTGAAGCGGTGGGTCGGCGCGCTCACCGTCACCACGTCGGCGGGGGCGGACGGGGGGGCGGACGGCCCGGCGGAAGGCTCTGCAGCGAGAGGTCCGGCGGAAGAGGAGGCGGCCGGCGGCGGATCGCCGGGCCCGTCGGCCAGGGGCGACACCGCCTCCCCGTCCGCCCGTTCCTGCACGCCGCCCGCGTCGATGCGCGCCGTCCGCACCAGCCGTTCGGGTGCGTGGGTGGAGAGCAGCTGTGTCAGCGTGGTCTCGATGTCGGTCCAGAGATCGTTGGTCGAACGGGTGTCGATGGTGTTGGTCGAGCCGTTGCCGCCGCCGGCCCCGCCGCCGCCCTCGGTGAAGACGTTGACCGAGGTCGAGACCGAGCTGGCGAAACGGCGCTCGACGTCGAGGAAATTCAGCCGGTAGGTCCGCTGGTAGGGCTCGTCGAGCTCCATCCGCAGGATGCCGTCCTCGACCGAAAAGCGCAGGCCGGCGAGCCTGGCGATCCGCTCCACCACCTTGAGGAAGGGCCTGTCGCGCACCGCGAGGATGATCCCCCCCTCAATCCTGGGGTCGATCTCGATCTCGCGCCCCGCCTGTCTCGCCAGGCTCAGCAGCACGTCCTTGAGCGGCACCGTCTCGTTGACCGACAAGGTGACCGGCGGCCCCAGGTCGACCCCCGGCCCCCGATCGACCGGCGGCTCCTCCGTCACCATCGCCCGGGGCGAACGGGCACGGTCGAGGCGCGATCGGGCCGGGATCGGGGCGGGCACCGCAACCGGCCGGGCGAGCGCCTCGGCGAAGGCCTCGCGGGTCAGTCCGACGGCTTCGTCGTGCGGCCCTTCGACCGACTCGAGCGTGCTGCAGCCCGCCACCAGCAACAGGCCGATCACCGGCAGGCACGCTGCAGGGAACGAGCGGCGAACGTGCATCAGAACGTCCATCCTCGTGATCTCCGGTCATCGGCGGGCGGTGCCTCGGTCCGGCGGGCCGGTGGTGCGGCCGCACGGGCCTCCTCCGCCTCCTCCAGGACGTCGCCGGCCAGCGCCCTGAGCGCGGCGTCGGCGACCGAGGAATCGACCAGGCCGGCGCGGATGTGGGCGGCCACCGCATCGGCCATGGTCCGCATGCCGTGACGCGCGCCGGTCTGCATGGCCGAATAGATCTGCGCCGGCTGGTTCTCCTGGATCATGTGACGCACCGCATGGGTGCCCACGAGCACCTCGAAGGCCGCCACCCGGCCGCCGCCGATCTTCGGCAGCAGGGTCTGCGCCACCACGCCCTGCAGCGAGGCGGCGAGCATCGCCCGGGCCATGTCGCGCCCGGCGGCCGGCATGGCGTCGACGATGCGCAGGAGGGCGCGATGGGCCGAGGAGGTGTGCAGGGTGCCCAGCACCAGATGACCGGTCTCGGCCGCGGTCAGCGCCAGGGCGATGGTCTCGTGATCGCGCATCTCGCCGACCAGGATCACGTCCGGATCCTCGCGCAGGGCGCTTCTGAGGGCGGGCCCGAAACCGAGCGTGTCGCGGCCGACCTCGCGCTGGGTGACCAGGGCACGACGCGATTCGTGCACGAACTCGATCGGATCCTCGATGGTGACGACGTGCCGGGCGCCGGTCTCGTTGACGTGGCGGATCATGCCGGCCAGCGTGCTCGACTTGCCCGAGCCCGTGGGGCCGGTGATCAGGACCAGGCCCTGATCGAGATCGGCCAGCCGCACCAGGGTTTCGGGTGCGCCGAGCGAGGCCAGGCAGGGCGGCGTGGCGTGCACGTGACGCAGCACGAGCGCCGGTCCCTTGCGGTTGAAGAAGGCGTTGGCGCGAAAGCGGCCGCCGGCGGCTTCCACGGCGACGTCGCATTCACGCGCGCGGTGCAGGTGTTCGCACCGTTCCGGCCCGAGCAGCCGCTCGAGCGCGGCGTTCATCCAGGCCTCGTCGAGAAGGCCCGTGTCGAGACGCTCGAGCAGGCCGTCGCGACGCAGGACGGGCACGTCGCCGACCGACAGATGCAGATCGGAAGCACCGGCATCCATCATCGCCCGGAGGAGCTCTTCGACAACCATTCGTCCACCCATCGACAACCGTTCCCGCAGCGATCGCGGTCCGCTCAAGGCGCAAGCTAGCGAACCAGGGTAAACAAAGGATTAACCAGGGGGCCGCCGCCGGCATTCGGCGTTCTTAGCCTTTCGTTAAGGCCGATCGACTAGCATCGCTCCGGACTTTACCGGGATCGACCGAACGACGATGTCGCACGACGCCACCATGACCGACGCACATCCGACCGACGCCTCCCCGGGCGCCGGACCGGCGGCGCACGGCGTGACGAGCGACGGGACGAGGCCGTTCGGCGCGACGGCGCCCCCATCGGCACCCCCTTCGTCGGGGCGGCCCAAACGGCTGGGCGACCAGCTCCTCGAGCAGGGCGTGATCAGCGCCGATCAGCTCGAGATCGCCATCGCCGAGCAGAAACGCCAGGGCGGCTTTCTGGGCGAAGCCCTGGTGACCCTGGGCTTCGTCGATCAGGACGTGCTCACCTCGCTGATCTCCGACCAGTCGGGTATCGAGACCTTCGATCAGGCCTCGGCCCTGCTCGATCCCGAGGCCGTCCGGCTGATCCCCAAGCAGGTCGCGGTCACCTGCCGTGCGGTGCCCTTCTCGCTGGTCGAGAACGAACTGCATCTGGCGATGGCCGATCCGCAGGACGTGCTCGCCCTCGATCAGCTTCAGCGCCACCTGCCGGCCGGCATGAAGCTGGCGCCGCGGCTGTGCGATCCGGCGCAGCTGGCCGAGCTGATCGACCGCGTCTACAGCTACGAGCTGTCGATCGACGGCATTCTCGAGGAGCTCGAGACCGGCGAGGCCGCGGCCCTCTCCGGCGGCGAGGCCGGCTACCGCCACCCGCTGGTGCGGCTGGTCGACGCCATTCTCTTCGACGCCGCCAAGATCGGCGCCTCCGACATCCATTTCGAACCCGAGGCGATGTTCCTGCGGCTGCGCTACCGCATCGACGGGACGATGAGCCAGGTCCGCAATTTCCGCATCGAGCATCTCTCGGCCATCGCCCAGCGCATCAAGCTGATGGCCGACATGAACATCGTCGACCGGATGGCGGCGCAGGACGGCCGTTTCGAATTGCGGCTGGGCCGCCGGCGGATCGACTATCGCGTCTCCTCGCTGCCGACGGTGCACGGCGAGAACATCGTCCTGCGCGTGCTCGACCAGTCCGCCCGGCACCTGTCGATCGAGCAGTTGGGCCTTTCCCGGCACAATCGGCGCATGGTCGACCGCATCCTCAAGCGGCCCGAGGGGGTGATCCTGGCGACCGGCCCAACCGGCAGCGGCAAGACCACGACGCTCTATTCGATGCTGGCGCGGGTCAGCACGCCCGCGGTGAACGTCATGACGCTCGAGGACCCGGTCGAATATCAGCTTCCGCTGATCCGCCAGACGCAGATCCGCGAGGCTTCGGGGCTCGGTTTCGCCAGCGGCGTCCGCGCCCTTCTTCGCCAGGATCCGGACGTCATCCTGATCGGTGAGATTCGCGATCACGACACCGCCACCATGGCCATGCGCGCCGCCATGACCGGGCATCGGGTGCTCTCGACGCTGCACACCAACGACGCGGTGGGCGCGATCGCCCGGCTGCTCGATCTGGGCCTCGAGCCCGGCATCGTCGCCGGCAACGTCATCGCCGCCATCGGTCAGCGTCTGGCCCGCCGGCTCTGCGACCATTGCAAGGAGCCGCGGCCGGCGACGGACGAGGAGCGGCGGCTGCTCGGTGCAAAGGACGACACGGGCGGCGATGCGCGCCCCGTATCGAACGGCGATCCGGCCCCGGATCCGAACGGCCCTCCAAATGGCGAACCGCGGCCGATCGAGGTGTACGACGCACGGGGTTGCGAGGCCTGTCGTCGAAGCGGCCATCGCGGCCGCGTCTCGATCATGGAAATCCTGGTGTTCGACGAGGATCTGGACGAGCTGATCGCCCGCCGCGCCAGCCGGTCGGAGATCAAGGCCCTGGCCGGGGCCCGCGGTTTCCGCTCGATGCAGGAGGACGGCATCGAGCGGGTGCTGGCGGGCCAGATCAGCATCGAGAGCCTGATCGCCACCGTCGACATGAGCGGGCGGCTCTGAGGTCGTGACCCTTTACGCCTATCGCGCACTCAACGAACGCGGCCGGGCGGTGCGCGGCCGGCTGACCGCCGGCAACGAGCGCGAACTGCATCATCTGCTGCAGGAGAGCGGGCTGGAGCTCGTCGACTGCCGCAACCAGGAACGGCAGCGGGCCCTCTTCCGTCCGGGCGGTGCCGTCACCAACCGGATCCTGGTGCAGTTCTGCATGCAGCTCGAGCAGATGCTGCACGCCGGCATTCCCTTGCGCGAGACTCTGGGTCAGCTCCGCGACAATGCCGCCGTCCCGCGCCTGCGCGACGCCCTGACGGAGATCTGCCGGGATCTCGGCGAGGGCAAGCCGCTCTCCGCCGCCTTCGCGCGTCATCCGCGCATTTTCGGGCCGGTGTTCGTGGCGCTGATCGACGCCGGCGAGGAAACCGGTCATCTCGAAGAGGCCCTGGCCCGTCTGCAGCGCCATCACGCCTGGGCCGACCAGATGACCCTGAGGGTGAAGAAGGCGGTGCGCTATCCGGCCTTCATGGGCCTGATGGTGGTCGCCGTCACCTCCTTCATGATGCTGTTCGTCGTGCCGCAGGTGGTCGATTTTCTCACCAACAACGGCCAGGAGCTGCCGGCGATCACGCTGGCCCTGATCGCCACTTCCGGCTTCTTCGTCGATTTCTGGTGGCTGCTGGCCGGCCTGCCGGCGGCGGCGGCGGCCGTCTTCGTCCTCGGTCGCCGCGCCTCCAGCGGGTTCGTGCTCGCCAGCGACCGGATGCTGCTGCGCGTTCCGGCCCTGGGCCCCATCCTGCGGCAGCTCGATCTGGCCCGCTTCGCCCACATGCTGGCGATCATGTACCGCACCGGCATCCCCATTCTCGAAGCCCTCGCCGCCTGCTCGCGCCTGGTGCGCAACCGCGGCATCAGGGAATCCGTCGATCTGATCGGTGAACGCATCGCCGCCGGCGAAAATCTGTCCAAGGCGATGACCCATGCCGGCGTCTTCCCGCCGGTGGTCGTGCGCCTGATCGCCGTCGGCGAAAGCTCGGGCGATCTCGACCGGATGCTGGAGATCGTCGCCGCCGACTTCGATCGCGACACCGACGAGGCCATCGGCCGGCTGGTCGGCATGATCGAGCCGGCTTTGACCCTGATCATGGGCGGGATGATGGGCTGGATCGCGCTGGGCGTGTTCGGGCCGGTCTACGACAGCGTCGCGGCGCTCGAGTTTTGAGCATGAACCCCGCATCGACACGAACCGGCGACGGTCCTTCGACCTTGGGGCGCCCGCCGGAACGGGGGGCCGGAGAGAGGGCCGGATGGCGGCGCGGGTGGCCGGTCGGAGCGTCGACCCGGCGTGCACGGCGCCGCGCCGTCCTGGTGATCGGCGACAACGGCTACCGCCTGATACGCTTTTCCGGCCGGAGTCTCGTCGAGGTCTCGATCTGGCCGCGCGACGAAGCCGGCAGGCAGGCGGCGATGGCCCGTCTGCACACCCTGGACGAAAAGACCTTCGGCGGTTGTCATCTGAGCGTGCTCGTCGATTCCATCGAGCAGACCTACCGCCGGGAGGAACTGCCCGCCGGCAATGCCCTCGACCGCCGCCGGATCGTCGAGCGGCGTCTCGACGTCGCCTTTCCGGCGACCCCGCTCCGCCGCGCCATTCCCCTGCGCGCCCGGGAGCCGTCGGGCACCGCGCGCACGGCACCGGAAAAACCGGACGGCCGCCTTCCCTATCTCTTCG
Organism: Geminicoccaceae bacterium; assembly: GCA_020446525.1. Taxonomy (GTDB): domain Bacteria; phylum Pseudomonadota; class Alphaproteobacteria; order Geminicoccales; family Geminicoccaceae; genus JAGREO01. Next base: position 10,634 of record JAGREO010000081.1, read on the forward strand.
CCGCCCTGCCGCCGAACGACGATCTGGAGCACTGGTGCGGCACCCTGCCGACGCTCGACCGACCGGTCGAAGGCCTGGGCCTGCTGCCGCTGGAGACGGCGGCCCGAACGGCCGATCTGCGCCGCCTCGTCGAGGCCGGCCGCACGAGCGGACCGACGGCCGATGGTGCGGCCGAAGACGGAAAGGACGCGGGCGTCCGCAGGGACGCCGGGCGTCGGACGGCCCTGGATCCCTGGCTCCTGATCGTCGGCCGGGCAGCGACCGGCGGCGTGCGCCAGATCGTCCTGCACCAGGGCGAGCTCGCCCTCACCCGGCTGGCCAAGGATCTGCCGCAGGACCCGCACGCCCAGGCGGCACAGTTGCAGCGCGACGTCCATTCCACGCTCGGCTATCTGGCCCGGTTGGGCTATCAGCGCGGTGCGCCCTTGAGCATCCTGGCCATCGCCGACGCACGGCTCGGCGACGGCCTGCTCGAGCTCGGCCCGCCGGCCGCCGGCGTCGTTCTGCGCACGGTGACGCCCGTCGCGGCCCTGGCGGCCCTGGGCATCCGGTCACCGGGCCTGCCGGCGGACGAGGCCTGCGCCGATCCGGTCTTCGCCGCCCTGGTCGCCGGCCGGCCCCTGCATCTTCCCTTCGCCACCGCCCGGATGAACCGCGAGCGGCGCGTCTGGCGGGCGCTGCACGGGCTGCGGACGGCCCTGGCCCTGGCCTTGCTCGGCGTCCTGGCCCTGACCGCCCTCGACGTCCGGGCCCGTTTCGAGGCCGAGACCGACCTCGCCCGACTGACCGCCCGGCACGACGACCTGCAGACCCGTTCCGCGATGCTGACGGACCGGCTCCGGCGAGACCGGACGACCGGCCAATCCGAAGACGAAAGACCCGGAGACCAAGAGACCGGAGACGAAGGGACCGGGCGGCAGCACGACGCGGACCGGCGGCTCGTCCGCGCGCCCGACCTCGCCACCATCCGCCGCATCGTCGCCATCCGTGATCGTCTGGAACCCGCTTCGCTCGACCACGAAGCGGCGCTCGATCGGCTGCTCGCCAGTCTCACTCCCGAATTGCGCCTCGTGCGTCTGCAATGGCATCGGGTCGGCGAGGACGAGCGAAGGCCGGCGAACCGCGGCCCGGCGACACCGGACGGCGGCGCCCTTCGGCCCTTCGACGTCACCCTGACCGTCGATCTGTCGCGCTTGCAGGGAGCGGCCGAAGCGATCGCCGCGACCGAGGCGTTCGCCCGCACCCTGGCGCGATCGTTCCCGGATCACGACGTCCACATCGAACGCCACGCCGTCGACGTGCTGCCGCAGCAGGCGCTGGTCGGCGGCATCGGCGGCCCGTCGCTGCGGACGCTCGACGAACGGGGCTCGAGTGCGGACATCGTCCTTCGAGCGAGCGCCTCGTGACTGGATCGACGAACGGCTTCGCCCTCACCGGAGCCGGCCCGGCCTCCACGCCGGCGCAGGCTCTCCCGCCGGCGCGGGCGGCCGATCCCGGGACCCTGCCGGGTCGGACGGCCGGTGACCGGGCGACGGTGAGCGGAACTTCCCCCGGCGCCGCCCCGCACGAAACGGGCGGCCGGCCGAGCCCGATCGAGGAATCCGCCGACCGGTCCGGCGGGACGGCACGGTTGCGCCGTCGGCATCCGCTGCTGTTGCCGCTGCTCGTCGCCCTGCCGCTGCTGCTCGCGCTCCAGATCCTGATCGTGCGGCCCTGGCGCGACGAGATGGTCATGGCGCACGCCGACCTCGAGGGCACGATCGGCATCCTGCAGGACGAGATCGCCCAGGCCCGGGACGATCTCGAGATCGTCGCACGGCAGGAACCGGTCTATCGCCGATTGCGGCGCACCGGCTGGTTCGACCGTCAGGATCGGCTGGCCGCCGCCGGACGGCTGGAGGAACTGGGCCTGCGCCACGGCCTCGAGCGTTTCGACTACCGTTTCCTGCCCGAACGCCGCCCCACATCGGGCAATGGCATGTCGGGCAATGGCGCGGACCGAAGCGTCGGCATCGTCGAGACGGAGATCGCCTTGGCCATCGAGGCCGTCACCGACGGCGACGTCCGCGGCCTGTTGCGCGACGTTCGGACCGCACTTCCGGGCACCGTCGCCGTCGATCGGCTCGAGATCGCACGCAAGAAGCCTCTCGAGGTCGGTGATCTTCTCGCCCTCGAGGCCGGTTCCACGGTCGGCCTCGTCGAAGCGCGGGCGACGCTCGTCTGGCGCACGCTCGATCTCGATCCGGCGGACCCCGATGCGGCGAGCCGGCCGGGCGAGGCCGCCGATCCCTGGAGCGACGATGCCGGGGAGGCGGGCTCGTGAATCCGTCCCGCAGCCGCCCCTCGGACCACCTCACCCCTCCCTCGGGACCGGTCGCCACGCACATCGCACGTGCGGCCGAAACCGGGCCCGATACCCGAGCGGATGGCCGGGCGGCATTCCGGGCCGTGTTCCCGGCCGTGCTCTGCATCGGAATTCTGGTCGCGACGTTGAACGGAGCGTCCATCCGGGCCGACGAGGCATCCGCGCCGGAGATCCTCGCATCGTCTTCGCACCCCGATCGGCCACCTTTGGAGAACGCCTCGTCGCCGGGCGCGTCGCTGCTGTTCTTTCCCGAGGAGATCCTGGCGATCGAGGAGAGCCGCCGTTTCGTCGCGGCACGTACGGCGGATCCCTCCTCGTCGGGCCCGGCGCCGGCGCCTCCCGCATGGCCGCGCTATCTGCATCTCTCGGCCCTGCTGCGCGACGCCGACGGACGGTTCGAGATCTGGCTCAACGGCCGGCGCCACGACCGGCTCTTCACCGACGAGATCGCGAGCCTCCTGACCGTCGGACCCGATTTCATCCGCCTGCGTCCGAACCGGGGTCGCGCGGCCGGCGAGATCGTCACGATCGCGCCCAACCAGACGCTCGAGATCGACACCGGCCGCCTGTTCGAGGGACGGCCGGACGGGACCGGGCGGCCGCGCCTGCCCATCCGTCGCATCCCCTGATCGCACCCGGTTCTGCCGGCCGGAACGTGGACCCGCCGAACCCCGATCGACCAAGCCCCGATCGACCGGGACGCGTCATCCGGGCCGGGCGCCGTGCCAGCCGATCAGCATGACCACCCAGAAAGCCGCGGCGAGGGCCGGGCCGAACGGCAGCGGCCTGGTCGAGCGCCAGTCCAGCCCATGGGCGAAGGCGAACAGAAGCCCGCCCGACGCGGCGGCGAGCAGCACCCAGGGCAGCGCCTCCGCACCGCACCAGCCACCGGCGGCGGCGAACAGCTTGACGTCGCCCAGCCCCAGCCCCTCGCGGCCCCGCCAGCGCCGATAGAGGGTCCGCACCGCCCACAGACCGCCGCCACCCAACACCACACCGGCGGCGGCCGGGGCCGGTCCGGGCCCCGGCCATGCGGCATCGAGCGTGCCCAGAACCGCCACCGCGAGGCCGGCGGCGAGCAGCGGCAAGGTCAGCGCGTCCGGCAGCACGAGATGATCGAGGTCGACCAGCACCATCGCCAGCAGCGTCCAGCCGACCAGGGCGGCACACCAGCCCGCCGCCGACGGCAGCAGGATCGCCGCCAGAAGGCCGACGCCGCCGGCCGTCAGCTCGACCCGCGTATAATAAGCGGGCACCGCGACGCCGCAGCGACGGCAGCGGCCACGCAGCACGAGCCAGCTCGCCACCGGCACGAGATCGGGCACCCCGAGCCTGCGACCACAGCCGCCGCAGCGCGACCGGCCCGCGAGAAATCTCCGCAGGTCCGGCCATGAACGGGCATAATTGGCGATCAGGCTGCCGACGCAGAGCCCGATCAGCAGGCCCAGGATCCCGTCGAGCCAGAGGTCGGAACCGAACGGGACGGCCAGGGATCGATCCGGGATCACCGACACCGCACGTTCGAAATCATCGGCCTCGTCACGAACGGTCGACTCCACATGGACGGGTGGTGCATGGACGGCCGGGCCGTCCATGCGAAGAAAACGGTATCATGAAGCGCAAACACCTACACGAATCAACCTCGGGTTAACCCCGTCCGGTCATCATCGCCTCTTTCTCTGGAAGACGGGGCGATCCGATGTCCGGCACGAACAGGCGCACTTTCGGCCACATGACGGCCGGTTGTCTGGCTCTGGCGATCCCGGCGCACCTCACCGGTGCATGGGCGCGTGCGGCGGCGGTGAGCGAGGGACCGCAACGGACCGTGCGACCGGACTGGCGTCGCCTGGTCGAGATCCTGCGCCGGCCCGGCGATGCCGCCGCGATCGGGCGCCGGGCCCTGATCCGAAGGGTCGTGATCGATGGCGCCGGACTCGAGGGTGGAGAAATCGACCCGGCGGCCGTCACGGACGCCCTTTCGGCCCGCCACCCTTCGATCGGCCGGGCGCTCCGCCTCGAAGCCGATGCCGGCGACGATCCGCACGCCGCACGGGAGACCCTCCGCCGGAGCCTGCGGGATGCCGTCCGCCGCGACTTCGGTGAAGGCCGCATCGTCCTTGTGCAGGGCTGGATGCTGGCGCGAAGCGAAATCGATCTCTGCCTGCTCGCGGCCGCGGCCGACCCGAACGACGCCGCACCCCGCTCCCCGGCTCCCGTCATATCGTGAACCTCTCGCCCCGGCACCCGGCCGGGCGCCGCCCCCGCTTTTCGCCCGGACTCCGCCCTTCCTTTTCGGCCGGGCTGTCGCAACCGGCATCTCGCATCTGCAGCATGAGGATGCTATAGGCGCCTGCGCGTATGGCGGGCCGGCGAAATCGGCCGGTGGTCTTAAGGGGATCTTAAGCCCTCCGGCCCTATCTTCGACCACCTGCGGACGCGTGCCGCGACGAACGAAGGCGAGGACGATCGGGGCCCCCGGACCCGGTCACCGGCGTCGCTCGCATCCTTCTTCGTGTCTTCGGCCCGAGATCCATCAAGTGTCGTTCCATTCCCCGAGGCGATGAGGTCATGAATCATCTCGACGAGCTCGAAGCCGAAAGCGTCTACATCCTGCGCGAGGCTTTCGCCAAGCTCGACAAACTGGCGATCCTCTGGTCGCTGGGCAAGGACAGCAACGTCGTCCTCTGGCTGGCGCGCAAGGCGTTCTTCGGCCACGTGCCGTTTCCGGTCATGCACGTCGACACCGAAAAGAAGTTCCCCGAGATGTACGCCTTTCGCGACCGTTACGCGAAGGAATGGAACCTCAACTTCATCCGCGAGCTCTGCCCGCCTCTGGAAGCGACCGACCCGACCCTGCCCAAGGCCGCCCGCTCGGCCGCGAGGAAGACGCTGGGCCTGCGCGATGCGGTCGCCAAGCACGGCTTCAACGGCCTGATCGCCGGCATTCGCCGGGACGAGGAGGCGATCCGTGCCAAGGAACGCTATTTCAGCCCGCGCACGGCCGACAACAGCTGGGATCTCAAGGACCAGCCGCCGGAATTCTGGGGCCAGTACATGACCAGCTTTCCGCCCGGCACCCACGTCCGCGTCCATCCGCTGCTGCACTGGACCGAGGTCGACATCTGGCGCTACACCAAGCGCGAGGGCATCCCCCTGATCGATCTCTATTTTTCCAGGAACGGCAAGCGCTACCGCTCGCTCGGCGACATGGACATCACCAACCCGATCGCGAGCGACGCCTCGACGCTCGATGCCATCATCGAGGAGCTCGAGACCACCAAAGTCGCCGAACGCTCGGGCCGGGCGATGGACCACGAGGCCGAGGACGCCTTCGAGCGCCTGCGCGCTTCGGGCTACCTGTGATGCCCGGAACACCCGCCGCCGCCCCTTCGACCGACCGATCGGCCCGCACGGAACGAAACCGCGTCTCGGGGAGCCTCGCCCGGTCCGCCGAAACCGCCGGACCACCCGGCGAGGACGACGAGACCGCCATCCCGGGCATGCGCCCGTCCGAGTGGAACGATGCCCGGGATCTCCGGGCTTCGGGTCTCCCCGGGCGCCGGTCTCTCGTGCACGCCGGCACCCGACACGGCCTGCGAGCACCCCGCCCTCGTCGCGCCGCCCCTTCTCTTTTCACCGTCTGATCGAGCCCGCCGATGCAACGTGAAACCCACACCATGAAGATCGTCATCGTCGGCCATGTCGACCACGGCAAGTCGACCCTGGTCGGCCGGCTGATCCACGACACGGGCTCGCTGCCCGACGGCAAGCTCGAGGCGATCAAGGCGATGTCCGAACGGCGCGGCATGCCGTTCGAATGGGCCTTCCTGATGGACGCCATCCAGGCCGAGCGCGACCAGGGCATCACCATCGACACCACGCAGATCTTCTTCAAGACCGAAAAGCGCCCCTACATCATCATCGACGCGCCCGGGCACAAGGAGTTCCTGAAGAACATGGTCACCGGTGCCGCCTCCTCGGAAGCGGCCCTGCTCCTGATCGACGCCGCCGAGGGGGTGCAGGAGCAATCCAGGCGGCACGGCTATCTGCTCTCGCTGCTCGGCGTCGGGCAGGTGGCGGTGCTGGTCAACAAGATGGATCTGGTGGGCTATTCGGCCGAGCGGTTCGGCACCGTCGCCGAGGAATATCGCGCCTATCTCGCGAGCCTCGGGGTCGAGCCCACCTGCTTCATCCCGATCTCCGCCCGCGAGGGCGACAACATCGTCCGCCACAGCCCGCACATGCCCTGGTATCAGGGACCGGGCGTCGTCCAGGCCCTCGACGGCTTCACCCCGGCGGCACGGCCGGCCCTGCGGCCGCTGCGCATGCCGGTGCAGGACGTCTACAAGTTCGACCAGCGGCGGATCATCGCCGGGCGGATCGAGAGCGGCAGCCTTGAGGTCGGCGACGAGGTGATCTTCTCGCCGTCGAACAAGACCGCCACGATCCGGAGCATCGAGAGCTGGAACGCCGGCGACGCCCCGCAGGGTGCGCGGGCCGGCCAGAGCATCGGCGTCACCCTGACCGAGCAGATCTTCGTCGAGCGCGGCGACGTGATGAGCCACCTCGAGAACCCGCCGATGGAGAGCAGCGTCTTCAGGGCACGGATCTTCTGGCTCGGCCGCAAGCCGCTCGAGATCGGCAAGCCCTACACCATCAAGTTCAACACCACCGAAGCCGTCGCCACCGTCGAGGCGATCGAGCACGTCATCGACACCCAGGACCTCTCGACCCGGCCGGCCGAGCGCATCGAGCGCAACGGTGCGGGCGAGGTGGTCATCCGCACCCGCCGGCTGCTGGCCCTGGACGAGGCCGAGACCGATCCCGCCACCGGCCGCTTCGTGGTCGTCGAGGACTACCTGCCGGTCGGCGGCGGGCTGATCTCGATGGAGGGCTATCCCGACCAGCGCGAGCTGATCACCGTCCGCTCGACCAACATCACCGCCGTCGGCCATGCCGTCACCGGCGAGGCGCGCATCGCCCGCAACGGCCACCGGGGCGGCGTGCTCTGGTTCACCGGGCTCTCCGGTGCCGGCAAGTCGACCCTGGCGCTGGCCCTCGAGCACGAGCTCTTCACCAAGGGCTATCAGGTCTACGTGCTCGACGGCGACAATGTCCGCACCGGCCTCAACGCCAATCTCGGCTTCACCCCGGAGGACCGGGCGGAGAACATCCGCCGGGTCGGCGAGGTCGCGGCCCTGTTCGCCGATGCCGGCTTCCTGGTCATCAGCTCCTTCATCTCGCCCTATCGCAGCGACCGCGAGCGGGCGCGCCAGGCCGCCCGCGAGGCGTTCCACGAGATCTACATCCAGGCCTCGCTCGAAGCCTGCGAGGCGCGCGATCCCAAGGGCCTCTACAAGCGCGCCCGCAGCGGCGAGATCCCCGACTTCACCGGCATCAGCTCGCCCTACGAGCCACCCGAGACCGCCGATCTCGTGGTCCCCACCGACGAGCTCCCCGAAGAGGAATGCCTGGCCGAACTGATCCGCTACGTCGACCGCTCGTTCCGCCGCTGACCCCGCGAACGGACCTCGCGCGGCACGACACACCGCCCCGCCCTTTTCGATCGCCCGGGCCCTCTTCCGATCGGATGAAACCGCCGGATCGGGAACGGCTCCGGGCACGCCGGCGACCACCGGCATCGGCCGCCGCGCCCGGCGGCCGTGCCTCGCTCCGGCGCGGGACCCGACCACCGCGCGACGCCGGGTACCGCCCCCGACCGGCCATCGGACACGGGCCGTCAGCAACCGCACACACTCCGGCGCAAGACCCGACCTCCGCACGACACCGGCGCACGAGACACCGGATGCCGTCCCGGGTCGGCCATCGGACACGGCCGGTGGCCTCCGGCGCATGCCGCCCGGCATAAGCTCCGGCCGCGCCACGCTCCGGCGCAGGGCTCGGCCACCACGCAACGCCGGGTGCCCCGCGGCCCGTCATCGGACACGGCGTGCCGGTGGCGGACGCGCGTACTCCGGCATGAAGTCCGCCCGACGCACCACACCGAATGCCACCCGTGGCCGGGCACCGGACACGGGCGTGCCGGTGGCGGACGCGACATCCGCACACACTCCGGCGCATGGTCCGACCAGCGCGCAACGCCAGGCGCCACCTGCGACCGGCCGTCGGGCACGGCCGGGTCGGTGACGGACGCGGCGGCCGCATACCGCCCCGCGTGAGGTCCGAACGCCGCACGACACCGAATGCCACTCTCGACACACCACCGGGCGCGGCCGGCCATCGAACAGGAGCGCGCCGGTGGCATCCGGTGCACGTTCCGACGACGACCCACCGTCCGGCATGAAACCCGACCACCACGCGACCCCGGGTAGCCACGCCCGGCCGGTGAGGGAGCATGTCGATGACGCGGTCGAGCGGGCGCGACGATGCAGCGTCGATGGCGCAAGCGGAGCGTCCGAAGTCCCCGATCCGTACCGCGATGCGGCCACCCGGGGCAAACGTCCGAAACCGCCTCCGGCTCGCTCCTCCTTCGACGATGGTGACGCGGCCTCGGCCGATCAAGTTTCCGGCCCGCAGGAACACTGTCGGAAGCACCCGATGGTGTGCCGGGCCTCATCGGCCATCCGACCGGCCGACACCCACCCGCGAGCCCCAGCACCTCCGGCTCCGCATTCGGAGCGAATGCAGAGCGAAGAGAGCAGCGATGGGACGTGCGGATGTATCAGTCCGGCAGCCGGCCGCGCGGCTCCATCTCGGGGCGGGCGCCGACGGGCGCAAGGGAACCGGGCACCGGCGACGGTGCAGCCGCAGCCGCCCGTCCCGACATGGGGCCGGGCGGGCCGGCTTCGAGCGCATCGAGCGTC
>JAGREO010000011.1 GCA_020446525.1 Geminicoccaceae bacterium
CTGTCGCAACTGCACCAGTTGCGCGGCCGGGTCGGTCGCGGCGTCACCGCATCCACCTGCCTGATGCTCTACGGTACGCCGCTCAGCCGGCACGCCCGCGCGCGCCTGGCGATCATGCGGGAGACCGACGACGGGTTCCGGATCGCCGAGGAGGACCTGAGGCTGCGCGGCCCGGGAGAACTGCTGGGCGTCCGACAGAGCGGGCTCCCGCGACTGTGCTTCGCCGATCTGACCGATGCCGGCGACGCGCTCTCGCGCGCACGCGACGAGGCGCGAAGGATCGTCGATCGGGATCCGCAACTCGCCCTGCCCCGCGGCGCCGCCCTGGCGCTGCTGCTGCAATTGTTCGAGCGCGGCGAGGCACATGCGATGCTGGATGCCGGGTGAATACTGCATTGTTGATTTATCTAAAATTTTATGGAAGTTTTTCTAAAGGGTTCACTGTTTCTTAATTGATAGTTTTTGACGGTCTATTTTCGAAAGACTAGATCTCTGCACATCGAGAGGTTGTGGAGGTCCGGGCACTGGTCGCTCTGTAAGCGCTCCCGGCGAAAGCAGAAGGAAACCCGCGACATGACCGTCATCAACAACACCATTCTTCTGGTCCGCCGCATCAAGGATCTGCAGCGCCGCCGCGACATCCTCGTCGAGCGACAGGAGACCGTGCGCCGGGCGCTGCCGGATTGGGCCTTCGCGCCGCTGCAGCTCGCCGGCATGTCGGCCGCCGAGATCCGCAGCGCCATGAGCGACCTCGGCCGTGCCGAAAGCGAAGCCGGCCTCGACGACCTCGACGACCAGATCGTCGCTCTCGACAACCAGATCGAAGAGCTCGAGAACGTCCTGCTGACGACGCCGGCGCGCTCGATCGACTGCGCCCAGGCGGTTCTCGACCTGGCGATCGGCCGCTTCCGTGCCCAGACCTCGACCGACCCCGCCGATGTCTTCTTCGACTATGGTGATGCGCGCGTGCTGCGGTTCCTCGAGCGCGCGGCCGAGGATTTCCGGGTCATCATGGGCGAGGAACAGCGCATCGCCGTCTGACCGCGCCGCATGTGGGGGCCGCGGCCGCCCGAGCGGGAGCCGCGGCTCACCGGCCTTCGAAGCGCTGGCGAAGGCGTTCGATCTCCTCCATCGTCACCCGTTCACCCTCGACCTTGACGCCCAGGGCACGCAGCTTGCCGAACGCGCGCGAGAGGGTTTCCGGCTGCATGCCGAGACGGGCCGCGATCAGCGCCTTGTCGAGCGGCAGATCGACGATCGCCCGTCCCTGCTCCTCGCGCGCCAGGCGCAACAGAAAGAGTGCCGTACGCTCGAGCGTCGAATGGGTCGAGAGTTGCTCGATCCGCTGCAGGAAGAACAGCAATCGACGCGACAAGGTGGCCATGATGTTGAAGCACAGGTCCGGATTTTCGCGCAGGCGGGCGCGGAAGCTCGTACCGGGCACGCCGAGCAGACGGCTGGGCGCCACGACCTGCCCCTCGACCGGGAAGGTCGCGAGTTCGAGCACCGCGGCCTCCGCCAGACTTTCGCCTTCGCCGAAGACGGCAACGGTCACTTCGTTGCCGTCCGGCGTGTGGCGAACCAGCCGCACCCATCCCTCGAGCACGACGTAGAAACGGTCCGCGCGATCGCCTTGCATGAACAGGATGGTGCCCCGCGCACAGGTTCGCACCATGCTGCCATCCAGCAGATGTTCGAGATCCGCGGGCCCGACGCCGGCGAACATCGGCAGAGCGCGGAGTTTCGCAAATTCCTGAGGGCGCAGCCCCGTATGCGCCAGAAAGGCCGTCACAGGGCGCTTCGACGGCGGCTGATCGTCTGGTGCATGGGATCCACTCTCGCCGGCTCGATCGAATGAAGCCGATGACCGGCACCGGCGTTCCGCTCAGCTTTCCGCCCGCGCCTTTTCGACCGCCGCCCGACGCCCTTCACGTCGCTTGCGCCGGTCGATCATCACGGGACAAAGCTGATCGTCGTGATAGTTGACCTGACACGCAAGGCAATAAATGCACTCGCCGGGATGGATGTCGCCGCGCGGCTGGATGGCGCCGACCGGGCAGCCGACGGCGCAGATCTGGCAGGGCTGGCCGCACTGGCGATGCCGGCGCAGCCATTCGAACTGGCGCAGACGCGCCGGCAGCGCCAGGGCCGCGCCCAGGGGACACATGTATCGGCAGAAGAAGCGCTGGATGAACAGGCCGGCGGTCAGGATCGCCACGGCATAGAGCACGAACGGCCAGGCACGCCAGAACTGCAGCACGATGGCGGTCTTGAACGGCTCGACTTCGGCAGCGACCAGCGCCTTGTCCATCGAGCCCAGCGCCAGGGCGAAGAGACCGAGGAAGATCAGGAACTTGATCGGCCGCAGACGCTCGTGCAGGGCGAACGGCAACTCGATCTGCCTGATGCCGACGCGCCTCGCCAGCATGTTGGACAGTTCCTGCAACGCGCCGAAAGGACAGAGCCAGCCGCAGAACACGCCTCGGCCCCAGAACAGCAGAGCGGCCGCGACATAGGACCAGAGAATGAAGATGAGCGGTTCGAGCAGGAAGAAGTCCCAGCGGAACCCGGTGCGCAGGGCATTGCCGAAGGTCAGCACGTTGACCACCGATAATTGAGCGGTGGCATACCAGCCCAGCCATACCAAGGTGAAGACGAGAAAGCCCAGGCGCAACCGGCGATGCAGCACGCGCGACCGCACCACCGTATCCTGGGCGAAGAGCAACCCGGTCAGCACGGTCAATGCGGTCAGCAGGATCGCGATGTCGAGCCAGCGCTGCCGCCACACCTCATGCCAGAGCGGCACCGGCGGCTCGGCCCCGCTCTCGGCGGCGGACTTCGCACCGGGCGGCGCATAGGCCAGCTCGAGAACGGTGTCGACCGTTTCACCCGCGGCGCCGCGGCCTTCGGCCAGCACCTGCAGCCGCCAGGGGCGATCGGCGCTGAAACCGGCCTGCTCGGGCATCACGAACAAGGCCAGCTCGCGGAACTCCGGCGCGCCTTGCGCGACGAGCTCTTCAATCGGCAAATGGTTCTCGGCCTGCAATTCGAAGGTGCGATCGTCCTGGATCAGGCGCAGGCGATCGAAGACGCCGGTCTTGCGCCACGCGGTGCCCTTGACGGACCAGCGCCCGCGGGCGGCGACGAAGATCACGGCGTCCCGGGCGCCGAATTCGGCCGCGACCCGGCGCCAGTCCTCGCGCTCGAGGATGTTGCGTCCGACCCGGGCGGCCGAAGCGAGGCCGGTGGCGACGTCGAGAAAGAGATCGTCCGCATCGCCGGGCGGGACCAGTTCACCGCCTCGTTCCTCCAGCCGTTCTTCGATCTCGCCGACGGTGAAGCTGCGCTCGGCAATCCAGCCGGCGGCGACCAGCGCGGGCCAGTCCATGGCCTCGAAGCCGGCGAGATCGACGCTGCCGGCGCCGCCCAGAAGGCCGCGCGAGCGGGCGACGGCACGCGCCGTCCCGAGGATCGCCTGATTGAACACCAGCGAGGTGACGGTGGCACCGCTGATGGCGTCGACCTCGCCCGGCCCGTCGGCATGACGGACCACCGAAAGCGGCTCGAGGATGCCGCGGCCGGCATAGGCGGAAACGAAATTCTCGAGGTCCTCGACAGTACTCCCGGTGGCGCCGATCGGCTCGTGCTGCTCGACCAGGCGCGCGCCCGTGATGCGTCCCGCCATGTCGATGCCGACGACGATGTCGAGGGTCTTGCCGGAATAGCCCTTGGCGTCGCCCACGTCGCGTGTCGAGAAGACGTAGCCGACGATCTCGTTGCCCGATCGGGCGGCGGCGGCCGGCGGCGTGCCCTCGACCGGCCCGAGCCGATCGGCCGCCGGCATGACGTCGCGCCAGACACGAGCCGGATCGGCGGCGGACGCCAAACCGGGCAACATCGAAATCCCCGTTATACAGACGAGGAGGCGCAAAAGCGGCAGAAGCACGTGCGGTCTCCGGCTCTCTGCAAGTCTCGTCATCATGCACACCGGGGCGATCGGACGGCTTGACCTAGGTCAAGGCGGCGATTTTGGAATGCTTCTAGCGTCCCGACCCGTAGCGCAAGTCCCAGGGGAGACGAGAATGACGACGCTCGTTCAAAGACGCTTCTTGACGGCTACGGCCTTGGCCGTGGTGCTGGCGGCATCGTCGGCGGTGCAGGCACGGGACAAGTCGGCGGAGCCGGCGGACGCCCAGGCGGCGCAGAAGCCCGCCGAGGACATGCTGAAGCAGCACGAGACTCAGCCACAGGACATGTACGTACCGGACCTCGACGTCCTGCCGGAGCAGACGGATCTCAAGGCGCCAGGCGCGCCGGAGGGCGTTCCGGCGCTCACCGACGCCGAGATGCAAGAGGCGAATGCGATCTATTTCCAGCGTTGCGCCGGCTGCCACGGCGTGCTGCGCAACGGCGCCACCGGCAAGGCGCTGACCACCGATCTGACGCGCGAGCTCGGCTACGACTATCTGCACGCCTTCATCACCTACGGCTCGCCGGCGGGCATGCCGAATTGGGGCACGTCGGGCGATCTCTCCGAGGACCAGGTCGACCTGATGGCCCGCTACCTGCTCAACGACGTCGTCGCACCGCCCGAGTGGGGCATGGACAAGATGCGCGAGAGCTGGACGGTCGTGGTGCCGGTGGACGAGCGTCCGACCGAAAAGCAAAACGACCTCGAAATCGACAATCTCTTCTCGGTGACGCTTCGCGACACCGGTCAAGTGGCGCTGATCGACGGCAAGACCTACGAGATCAAGCAGGTGTTGGACACCGGCTATGCCGTGCACATCTCGCGCATCTCCGCTTCCGGCCGATATCTCTTCGTCATCGGACGTGACGCGCAGATCAATCTGATCGACCTCTACATGGATCCGCCGACCGAGGTGGCGAGACTGAAGATCGGCATCGAGGCGCGTTCCGTCGAGACTTCCAAGATGGAGGGATGGGAGGACAAATACGCCATCGCCGGTGGCTATTGGCCCCCGCAATACGTGATCATGGACGGCGCCACGCTGGAACCGCTCAAGATCGTCTCGACCCGAGGCATGACCTACGACGAGCAGAAATACCACCCCGAACCGCGCGTCGCCTCGATCGTCGCCTCGCACTACGGCCCGCAGTTCGTCGTCAACGTCAAAGAGACGGGCTTCATCGACATCGTCGACTACAGCGACATCGAAGCCCTCAAGGTGATCTCCATTCCCGCCGAGCGCTTCCTGCACGATGGCGGCTTCGACAGCACCGGACGCTACTTCCTCGTCGCCGCCAATGCGCGCGGCAAGGTGGCGATCGTCGACACCAAGGAGAACAAGCTGGCGGGTCTGGTCGAGACAGGCGGCAACACGCCGCATCCCGGGCGCGGGGCGAACTTCGAGACCGAGGAGTTCGGGCCGGTCTGGGCTACCTCGCATCTGGGCTCCGAGCACGTCACCCTGATCGGCACCGATCCCGAGGGCCATCCCGAGCACGCGTGGAAGGCGGTCAAGATCCTCGAGGGTCAGGGCGGCGGCTCGCTGTTCGTCAAGACCCATCCCGAGAGCACCAACCTCTATGTCGACACCACGCTGAACCCCGAGGCCGAGATCGCCTCGTCGGTGGCCGTCTTCGACATCAACGATCTGGACGCCGGGTACGAGGTGCTGCCGATCGGCGAGTGGTCGGGGATCGCCGAGGGCATGCGGCGCGTGGTGCAGGGCGAGTTCAACCAGGAAGGCACGGAAATCTGGTTCTCGGTCTGGAACGGCAAGGACGAGGAGAGTGCCATCGTCGTGGTCGACGACAAGACCCGCGAACTGAAGACGGTCATCAAGGATGAGCGCCTGGTGACGCCGACGGGCAAGTTCAACGTCTTCAACACGCGCAAGGACGTCTACTGACCCGAACGGACGCGGGCCGGCGCTCGATCTTCCATGTTCGATCGCCGGCCCTTCTTTCAGGAAACGCCCGCATGCTCGAAGCCAAGGTCCATCTCGTCGGTGCCGGCCCGGGCGATCCGGACCTGTTGACCGTCAAGGCGCTTCGCCTGCTGCAGAGAGCCGACGTGATCGTTTACGACCGGTTGGTCGGCGAAGATGTGCTCGATCTGGCGGGACCTCGCGCGCGCCGCATATTCGTCGGCAAGACCGCCGGTCGAGAGAGCGTCGCGCAAGAGCACATCAATGCCCTGCTGCTCGACCTGGCCCGGCCGGGGCGGCTCGTGGTCCGCTTGAAGGGCGGCGATCCCTTCATCTTCGGGCGCGGCGGTGAGGAAGCGGACTATCTCATGGCCCACGGCGTCAGCGTCGAGGTGGTGCCGGGGATCACCGCCGCACTCGGCTGTGCGGCGAGTGCCATGATCCCGCTGACCCATCGTGGCCTGGCGACGAGCGTACGTTTCGTCACCGGCCATTGCCGCGCCGGCTGGTGGCTCGATCTCGACTGGTCGAGCCTCGCCGATCCGAAGACGACGCTGGTGTTCTACATGGCGTCGCTGCACCTCGACGAGATCGTCCTGCACCTCGTCGCTGCCGGTCTGGACCCCGAAACGCCGGCGGCCGCCATTTCCTCCGGCACGACGGGTGAAGAGCGGCTGTTGCGCGCGCCGTTGCACGCATTGCGAACCGCGCTCGAGTGCCGGCCTCTTCCCTCACCCGTTCTGTTCGTCATCGGACCTGTGGTCGACGCACTGACCTCGAAGGATCGGACGAAACACCCGGTCGCGATGCCTATAGGTACCCTGCTCGCGCACGTGGCTCATGCTTGAGCGTGCACTGTTCCTGGCCGTGGCGATCCCGACGGCGGTGGTCGCAGCACAGGGCCCGGACGCGACGGCGCAGCCCGACGCACCACGTCGGGAGGTGTTGATGCATCGGTTGCTGCACGATTGCGGCTCGTGCCACGGCATGACGATGAAAGGCGGGCTCGGGCCGCCGCTGCTGCCGGACGCCCTGGCCGACAAGGACAGCGAAGGGCTGGCCGGAATCGTTCTGGAGGGTGTGCCGGGGACGCCGATGCCGCCCTGGAAGACGGAATTGACGCAGGAGGAAGCACTCTGGCTGGTCGAGCGGCTCAAGCAGGGGCTGACGCCATGAGATGGTTGGTCGTCATCGCGTCGCTGTTGCTGCCAGCACCGTTGCGGGCGGAGAGCCGCGGCACCGGCGATCTCGGTATCGTCGTCGAACGGGCCGACGGCGCGGTGCAGATCGTCGAGACCAGCTCGATGACCACGCTGGCCCGCGTCGACGGCCTGGGTGATCTCAGCCACGCCGCGGCGGTCTTCAGCCGCGACGGTCGCTATGCCTTCGTCTTCGGGCGCGACGGCGGGTTGAGCAAGATCGATCTGCTCGACCAGCGGGTCGCCGACCGTATCGTGCAGGCCGGCAATTCGATCGGTGGCGCGATCTCAAGCGACGGCCGCCTGGTGGCGGTGGCCAATTACGAGCCGGGCGGCGTGAAGGTCTTCGATACGGCGACGCTCGGGCTCGTGGTCGACATCCGCTCCACCGAAATCGGGGAGGGTAAGCGGGCGAAGGTCGTCGGGCTCGAGGATACCGGCGGCGATCGCTTCGCTTTCAGCCTCTACGACACCGGCGACATCTGGACGGTGGATCTCGCCGATCCGGCCGTACCGGTGATCCAGCGCTTCTTCGATGTCGGCGACCAGCCCTATGACGCGCTGGTGATGCCGGACGGCCATTATTACCTGGCCGGCCTCTTCGGCGAGGACGGCATCGTGCTGCTCGATCTGTGGGACCCGAAAGCCCGCCCCCGCCGAATCCTGGACGGCTACGGCCGCGGCGAGGAGCCGTTGCCGGTCTACAAGATGCCGCACCTCGAAGGCTGGGCCGCCGCCGGCGATCAGGTGGTGCTTCCGGCGGTCGGGCGGTACGAGGTGCTGATCGTCGATCGGCGTTCCTGGGAAGAGACGGCGCGGATCGCCGTGCACGGACAACCGGTCTTCGCGGTGGCGCGCCCGGACGGAAGACAGGTCTGGGTAAATTTCGCCCATCCCGACAACGGCGTCGTGCAGGTGATCGACCTCGTCACCCGCGAGATCGTCGAGACGCTCGAGCCGGGCGCCGCCGTGCTGCACATGGAGTTCACGCCGCGCGGCGAGCAGGTCTGGGTCTCGGCGCGGGATTCCAACGAGGTCGTGGTCTACGACACGGAGACCTTCGAGGTGCTCGCCCGCCTGCCGGCACGCTCGCCCTCGGGCATCTTCTTCACCGCCCGTGCCAATCGCATCGGATATTGAGCATGACGACCCTGCCCGACACAGCCCGCAGCCTGATCGACGGATTCCAGCGCGATTTTCCTTTGTCTCCGCGGCCCTATGCCGTGATTGCGGCGCGCCTGGGAATCGACGAGGAAACCGTGCTGTCGATCCTGCGACAACTCGAAGCGAGCGGTGTCTTGTCGCGAGTCGGTGCGGTGGTCGAGCCGCACCGGGCGGGATCGAGCACGCTCGCGGCGATGAGCGTGCCGCCTTATGCGCTCTCCCAGATCGCCGACTTCGTCAGTGGTTTCGCCGAGGTCAACCACAATTACGAACGTGAGCACCGGCTCAACCTCTGGTTCGTTGTACATGCGCCGAACGGTGCGCGGGTGCGGCAGGTGCTGCGCGAGATCGAATATCGGACCGGTGTGCCGGTGGTCGACCTGCCGCTCGAGGAGGCGTTCCGGCTCGATCTGGGGTTCCCCGTACAATGGCACTGACGTCCTTCGAGCGCGATCTGCTGGCGGCGATCGAGGAGGGTCTGCCGCTCGTGGCACGACCCTACGAGGCGATCGGCGATGTGCTGGGATGCAGCGAGTCGGCGGTGATCGAGGGTCTGCGCGGGCTGCTCGATCGGGGTGTGGTCCGGCGACTGGGACTGGTCGTGCGTCATCACGAGCTCGGCTACCGCGCCAATGCGATGACGGTCTGGGACGTGCCCGACAGGGCGGTGCGCGATGCGGCGGCGGTGCTCACCGGCCTGCCCTTCGTCACACTCTGCTATCGCCGGCCGCGAAGGCCGCCGCACTGGCCCTACAACCTCTTCTGCATGATCCACGGCAAGGATCGTGCCGTCGTCGAGGCGCAGGCCGATCAGGCGACCCGCACCGCCGGCCTGAGCGGATGTGCGCGGGCGGTGCTGTTCAGCCGCCGCCGCTTCAAACAGCGGGGCGCGCGCCATGCGGCACTGCGCTTGCTCGAGGGGGCGAGCAGGATCGAGGGAATGGAATGGACGCGACCGATCGCCGCCTCGTGAACGCCCTGCAGGGCGGTTTTCCCGTCGCCGAACGCCCGTTCGCCGAGATCGGTGCAGAACTCGGCTTGAGCGAGCAGGAGACGATCGCACGGCTGGCGACCCTGCGCGGACTCGGCACGCTTTCGCGCTTCGGCCCCATGTTCGACGCCGAAAGACTCGGCGGCGCGGTGACGCTCTGCGCCATGCAGGTGCCCGAAGAGCGGTTCGACGAGGTGACCGACATCGTCAACGCGTTCGACGAGGTGGCGCACAATTACGCCCGAAACCACGAACTCAACATGTGGTTCGTCCTGGCGGTCGGCGATCCGGGACAGATCGACAAGGTGGTCGCCCGGATCGAGGAAGCGACGGGCCTCGTGGTGCTGAACCTGCCCAAGCTCGACGAGTATTTTCTCGAGCTGAAGCTCTCCGCATGAGTTCTCTCGATCCGATCGACCGGCGAATCGTCGAGGCGACGCAGGCGGGTCTGCCGTTCGAGGCACGACCCTACCATGCGGTCGCCGAGAAGATCGGCATCGAGGCCGACGAGCTGATGGCGCGCCTGCGGCGGATGCTCGAAAAGGGTGTCATCCGGCGTATCGGTGCCGTGCCCAACCACTACGCGCTCGGCTGGACGGCCAACGGCATGAGCGTCTGGGACGTGGAGGACGACGCTCTGCCCGCTCTCGGGCCCGAGGTGGGCGGACTGCCCTTCGTCAGCCATTGCTATCGGCGCCCGCGCAAGCCGCCGCTCTGGCCCTACAACCTCTTCGCGATGGTTCACGGCAGGCAGGCCGACGAAGTGACCGCCAAGGTCGAGCAGATCGCCCGCCTTCTCGGACCGGCGTCCCGCCGCCACGACGTTCTCACCAGCACCCGCATTCTCAAGAAGACGGGCCTGCGTCTTTAAGGAGAAGCTCATGTTCCGCGTCTCGCAATATATGAAGGAGCTGATCGCTCCGACCCCGGTCATGCACCGCAAGCCGCCGGGCCCGGTGGTGATCTGGAACCTGATCCGGCGCTGCAATCTCAACTGCGTTCACTGCTATTCGCTTTCCGCCGACGTCGATTTCCCGGGCGAGCTTTCGACCGAAGAGATCTTCGGCGTGATGGACGATCTCGAGGTGGCGCGGGTGCCGGTGCTGATCCTCTCCGGCGGTGAGCCGCTGTTGCGGCCGGACATCTTCGACATCAGCGCGCGCGCCAAGGCGATGGGTTTTTATGTCGGACTCTCGACCAACGGCGCGCTGATCGACGAGCCGACGGCCGAGAAGATCGCCGCCATCGGCTACGATTATGTCGGTGTCAGCCTGGACGGGATCGGTGCGGTGCACGACGCCTTCAGGCGCCAGCCCGGCTGTTACGACGCGTCGCTCGCGGGCATCCGCCGTTGCCGGGAGCGCGGCATCAAGGTCGGGCTGCGCTTCACCGTCACCGAGCGCAACGTCGAGAGCCTTCCCCGGATGCTCGACCTCATGGAAGGCGAGGAGATCGACAAATTCTATCTGTCGCATCTGGTCTATGCCGGCCGCGGCAACCGTTATCGCGGCGACGACGCCTATCATCGCACCACCCGCGACGTCATGGACCGGATCTTCGAGCGCTGCTGGGCGCACGTCGATGCCGGCCGGAACACGGAATTCGTCACCGGCAACAACGACGCCGACGGTGTCTATTTCCTTCAATGGGTGCGCAAGCGCTTTCCCGACAAGACGGAACATCTGCGGGCCAAGCTCGAAGCCTGGGGCGGCAATGCCAGCGGCGTCAACGTCGCCAACATCGACAATCTCGGCAACGTTCACCCCGATACCTTCTGGTGGCACTACAGCCTCGGCAACGTCAAGCAGCGCAAATTTTCCGACATCTGGCACGACACGTCGGACCCGATCATGGCGGGCCTCAAGGCGCAGCCCCGCAAGATCGGCGGGCGTTGCGGCAAATGCCGGGAATTCGCCATCTGCGGCGGCAACACGCGGGTCCGCGCGATGCAGCTCTCGGGCGATCCCTGGGCCGAGGATCCCGCCTGCTATCTCACCGACGAGGAGATCGGCGTCGAGACGGCTCCGAGGCTGCAACTGACGCCCTACGAGAAGCGCGCCCATGTGGCGGTGGCTTAGCGGCTTCGTCGCCGCCTGCCTCGCACTGCCCGCGGCCGCAGCCGACGCGCCGTCCTTGTACGCCGGGCACTGCGCCTCCTGTCACGGCGCCGATCGACTGGGTGGCATCGCCCCGGCGCTGCTGCCGGAGAATCTGGGCCGGGTGAAACCGGGCGAGATTCCTAAGATCATCGCGCACGGCCGGCCGGCGACGCAGATGCCGGGTTTCGCCGACCTGCTGACGCCGGTGGAGATCGAAGCACTGGCGGCCCTGGTCTCGACCCCGCTGCCCGAGGTGCCCGAATGGGGCATGCGGGACATCGAAGCGTCGCGCACGGTGCTGACGCCGGCAGGCGACCTCGCCGTCGAGCCGGTCTTCGACGCCGACCCGCTCAACCTCTTCGTCCTGGTCGAGAGCGGCGACCATCACGTGAGCATCATCGACGGCGACACCTTCGAGCGGCTGACGCGGTTTCCCTCACGCTTCGCCCTGCACGGCGGGCCGAAGTTCAGTCCCGACGGCCGCTTCGTCCATTTCGCCTCCCGCGACGGCTGGATCACCCGTTACGATCTCTGGTCGCTGGCACCGGTCGCCGAGGTCCGCGCGGGCATCAACACCCGCAACATCGCCATCAGCGACGACGGCCGGATCATCGCCGTCGCCAACTACCTGCCGCACACGCTGGTTCTGCTCGATGCCCGGACGCTGGCGCCGCTCGAGGTCAAACCGGTCACCGACATCTGGAAGAAGGAAAGCTCGCGCGTCTCCGCCGTCTATCAGGCCCCCACGCGACGGAGCTTCGTCGTGGCTCTCAAGGATCTGCCTGAGGTCTGGGAAATCTCCTATGCCGACCCGCCGCCGGCGAGCTTCGGTTTCGTCCATTCCTACGAGACCGGACGCGAGGAGGCGCTGAGCACCGGCGAGCGTTTCCCGATACGGCGGACGGAGGTGGAGGCGCCGATCGACGACTTCTTCTTCGACCCCACCTATACGCATCTGATCGGCGCATCGCGGGACGGTGCGGGTGCCGTCGTGGTCAATCTCGACGTGCGCCGGCCGATCGCCACGCTGCCGCTGCCGGGCATGCCGCATCTGGGCTCGGGCATCTCCTGGATCCGCGACGGCCGACGGGTGATGGCCACTCCGCACCTCGAGGAGGGCGTGGTCAGCGTCATCGACATGCAGAGCTGGAAGACGGTGCAGCAGGTCGAGACGCTCGGCCCGGGTTTCTTCATGCGCGGGCACGAGAAAAGCGCTTATGTATGGGTCGACAATTTCATGAGCCCGCAGCGCGACACGGTGCTCGTCCTGGACAAGGAAACCCTCGAGGTCGTGCGCGCCGTCACGCCCTCGCCGGGCCGGACGGCCGGTCACGTCGAATTCACCCGCGACGGCCGCTACGCGCTCTTGAGCATCTGGGAACAGGACGGCGCGGTCGTGGTCTATGATGCTGCGACGCTCGAAGAGGTGACGCGGATACCGGCCTCCAAGCCCGCGGGGAAATACAATGTCTGGAACAAGATCACCTTCTCCGAAGGCACCAGCCACTGAAGGCTCGCTGCTGCTGGTGGCCCACGGCATCGAGGGCCGGCCCGGTGTGGCGGCCGATCATCGCGACACCATCGCTGCCGAAGGGCTCTTCGCCGAAGTGCGGGTCGGCTGCATCAAGGGCGTCCCGACGCTGGACGATGCGCTGGACGCGGCACCCGAACCCGTCCACGTCGTGCCGCTGCTGCTGGCCGACGGCTTCATCATGGATCTGGTGCGCCAGAGGCTGGACGGACGGACGGACGTGACGCTCCACCCGCCGCTCGGCCTGCACGACGATCTGGTGGCGCTGCTCGCCGACAAGGCCGCGCGTGCCTGCCGCGACGCCGGCTGGCGCACGGCCGATACGATGCTGCTGCTGATCGGTCACGGCACGCCGAAGCATCCCGAGAGCGGCGCCACCACCGAAGCGGCCGCGCGTGCGATCGCCGCCCGTGGCAGGTTCGCCGACGTGATCACCGCTTATCTCGATCAGGGCTCCTTCCTTGCCGACGTCGCACGGCACCTCACGACACCGACCGTCGCGGTCGGACTCTTCATGGACGAGGGACCGCACGGTCGTGACGACGTGATGGAGGCACTGGCCGCAGCGACGGCCCCCGTGGTCTATGCCGGACCCGTCGGCACCGATCCGGCGATCGTGCCGCTGGTCCTCCAGCTGGCCCGCCGCGCGGTCGCCCGGACCGCCGCTTGAGCGTCAGGCCGCGCGCTCCAGACGTCTTTCGCTCCACATCGTTTCGGCCGTCGCCTGCGCGGCTTGGGCGTCGTCGGTGCGGTCGAGCAGGCGCAGACAAAGCGCCGTCGTCCCGATGACCGCCGCCGTCGGGCCTGGCGCCGACCATTCCCCCGCCCACATCGCCGCCAGGCGCCCCGGATCGAGCTGTTCCTCGGCGCGCCAGGGCCAGGGGTCCGCATCCTGCTCGATCGCCGGCCAGACCTCCTCGAAGCAGCGCCCCTGGCGCACCCAGGCGGTTCGGCAGGGCTTGTCGGGATTGCGCTGGCCCTCTCCGCCGCCGCCCTTGAAGGTGACGGCACACGGCTGATCGAGCAGCCTCTGGGTCTCCTGATGCAGGGCGAGGTAGGTCGGATGGAAGATGCCCTGGATCTGTGCCGGAGCGGCGAACGGATTGAGCTCGCGCGCAGCGGTATGAACCGGGGTGCGCAATCCCAGCAGGGGTCGCAGATCGAACAGCTCGGCCAGCGCCGGCTGCAGGGTTTCGAGCGGCAGATAGGCGAAGTTCTCCCGATCCAGCCGCCGACCGGCGGCGGAGACGTCGCGCGACGGCTCGATGCCGAGGGCCGCCAGGCCCTTGCGGGTGGTGGCCGGTCCCTCGCCCTCGATCCCGTGCATCAGCACGCGATGACCGTTCTGCGCCAACAGCAGCGCCGCGAGGATGAAATAGGGCAGTTGCTTGTGCCGATCCGCGTAGGAGGGCCAGTCGAGGTCGACCGTAAGAGCGGCCGGCGATGTCAGCCTGGACCGAGCCGCGCGCACGAAACCGGCCAGTTCACCGGCGCTCTCCGTGCGGTAGCGCATCACGAGGAGCAACGCGCCCAACTGCAACGGTTCGACCGCACCGTCGAGGATCATGCCCATCGCCGCCTCGGCTTCGGCCTCGTCGAGCGGCCGGCCCAAGGTCGGCCCGCGGGCGACGGTGCGCAGATATTCGGCGAAGGGATGCGGCAAAGCTACTCATCCAGTCGGACACGAGGTGACCGGCTCTCGCTCCGGACCCGACGCGGCGACGCAATCGACGATCGGGCTAGTCGGCGTAGGCCAGAATGGTGCGCAGGATGGATGGATCGCCGGTGTCGCGCAATGCTTCCTCGACCACCTCGCGCACCTTCGCCTGCAACGCCGCGCGGCGCTCCTCGGGCAGGTCCACCGCCTGACCGCCCGCCGCCTCGAAACTCTCGATCGCCTGCGTGTCGAGCAGACGGGCGGCATTCCTCTGGGCCGCCGCGCGTTCGGTGAGCTTGGTTTTGGTCGTCTCTTGAATATCCAGAGCCAAATCCTCGAAGCCGTCGCGCTTGGCGACCAGCACCACGATCTCACGGGCATGCGCTCCACGGCTGACGCGCATGCCCTTGGCCTCGTCACCCATCTCCACGAGTGTGGCGTCGTCGACCTCCTTCAACACGGCATCACCCGACGATTCGGCGCTCGCCAGCGCCTCGAAAGCGCGTGTCGTCAGCTCGCCCGAGCGCGCCACCAGCTCCTGCCCCGCGGCGTCTGGCTCGGCCGGATCGCCGGTGCCCGCAAGGTGCAGCCCGCCCAGATCGAAATAGGCGAGCGGTTCGAGCCCGACCTCGCGCAACTGGTCGCTCAACAACGGGCCTAGTTTGGTCGGCTCGAGCAATTCGAACGGCTTCGACGGATCGGCGAAGAGATAGGGCACGGTCAGGGCCGCGAGCGCCGGCGCCAGATGCGCGACGTCCGCCAGAGGAACCCAACCCATCAGTCGCTCGCCGCTCTGCACCTGATCGAGCACCGTGGCCGAGGAAACGAGACCGGATTCGACGGCGATCTTGGCGCGACCGTCGGTGAAATCCTCCATTTCCGCGGCGAAGTCGCGCAACATGCGCTCGACCGCAGGCTGCCCGGCACCGACGATGACGAACGCGTCGCCCTCGTTCTGCGCATGCACCACGGGCGTCACGGCGAGCCAGCATGCTGCCGCGACGAGGAAGCGGCGCGTGAGCCGCCGAATAGCATCCTGCACCGTCGTTTCTCCCGTTTGCCCTCGGCTCGAAGCCGCTCGTTCGCGCGCATCATTCGGTGATCCGCATCGATCCGCCTTGACCGCGGTCAAGGAGCGGGCCTCACCACCGGCCTAGCTTGCGCCGGCCTCGACGAAGGCGCTCGAAGCTATACCCGCCGCCCATACCCGAGGCGGCACGGGCCGGCGCGAAGGTACGGAGGAAACGGCACAAATGGCGGATCGTCTGACGCGTTCTTCGGCACGCAACATCTTCTACGGCGGCTCGGTGTTCTTCTTTCTGGTGTTCGCCGGACTCGTGGCGCACAGCCACTTCTATGCGATCTCGACGTCGATCGGCGGCGTCCAGCCCGACGAGGCCGTGGCGCGCGGCAAGCACGTCTGGGAACGCAATTCCTGCATCAACTGCCACACCATTCTGGGCGAAGGCGCCTACTTCGCACCCGAGCTCGGCAATGTGTGGGTCCGGTACGGCGGACGGGACGATCCGGAAGGCGCGCGCGAGGCGCTGATCGCCTGGATCCAGGCGATGCCGACGGGCATCGAGGGACGGCGACAGATGCCGAATTTCAATCTGACCGACCAGGAGCTCGACGATCTGACCCGGTTCTTCGAATGGGTCAGCAACATCGACACGCTGGGCTGGCCGCCCAACGAAGCGGGTTGAGGAGGGGAAACCGTCATGCTGCGCTACCAGACCCAGAAGCTCGCCTACATGTATTTCGTAGGCGCCCTCGTGCTCTTTCTCGCCCAGGTGACGTTCGGCGTGCTGGCGGGGACGATCTACGTCCTGCCCAATCTGCTGAGCGAAGTCCTTCCGTTCCACATCATCCGGATGATCCACACGAATTCACTGATCGTCTGGCTGCTGATGGGCTTCTTCGGCGCCACCTACTATCTGATACCGGAGGAGGCCGAGCGGGACATCTTCAGCCCGCTGATCGCCAAGCTGCAGTTCTGGCTGTTCCTGGGCGCCGGCGGGGTCGCGGTGGTCGGCTATCTCTTCCGCATTCACGAAGGTCGCGAATTCCTCGAGCAGCCGATCTACGTCAAGGTGGCGATCGTCGTCGCCGTGCTGATGTTCCTCTTCAACGTCTCGATGACCGTGCTCAAGGGCCGCAAGACCGCGGTCAACACGGTGCTGCTGCTGGGCCTCTGGCTGGCCGGCATCTTCTATTTCTTCGCCTTCTACAACCCGACCAACCTCGTGCTCGACAAGATGTACTGGTGGTGGGTCGTGCACCTCTGGGTGGAAGGTGTCTGGGAACTGATCATGGCGGCGGTGCTCGCCTACCTGCTGATCAAGGTCACCGGTGTCGATCGCGAGATCATCGAGAAGTGGCTCTACGTCATCGTGGCGCTTTCGCTCTTTTCCGGCCTGCTGGGCACCGGCCATCACTATTTCTGGATCGGGCTGCCGAGCTACTGGCTGTGGGTCGGGTCGATCTTCAGCACGTTCGAAATCCTGCCCTTCTTCGCCATGGTGGTGTGGGCCTTTTATCTGCTCTACCAGGGCGGGCGCCGGCACGAGAACAAGGCGGCGCTGCTCTGGGCCGTCGGCTGTCCGGTGATGGCGTTCTTCGGTGCGGGCGTGTGGGGCTTCATGCACACCCTGCATCCGATCAACTACTACACGCACGGCACGCAGGTGACGGCGGCGCACGGTCATCTGGCCTTCTACGGCGCCTACGTGATGATCAACATCGCCGTCTTCACCTATGCGATGCCGAGCCTGCGCGGGTTGATGCCGTTCAACCAGCTGCTCAACATGTGGAGCTTCTGGCTGATGACCTCGGCCATGGCCTTCATGACCTTCACCCTGACGTTCGCCGGTATCGTGCAGACGCACATGCAGCGCGTCGTCGGCGGCTACAGCTACATGGACGTGCAGGACCAGTTGGCCCTGTTCTTCTGGATGCGTCTCGGATCGGGTGTGGTGGTCGTGGTGGCCGCGGTGCTTCTCGTCTACTCGCTCCTGGGCCCGGTTCGTGAGCAGCTGACGGCCGGCCGTCGGGTCGATGCCGAGCCGATGCCGGCGGAGTAGACCGATGGCACAGGTGGCGACCTTGAACAGAAGCGCGGGTCCGAGAAGCGAAAAGACGACGTCGGCCCGCCCGTCCTTCTACGTGCCGCAGGCGGAGGAGTGCCGTCTGTTCGAGGTCGCCCACGCCGAGCGGCTGGCGGTGCTGCTCAAGGGGCCGACCGGCTGCGGCAAGACGCGCTTCGTCACCCACATGGCGGAGCGGCTCGGCCGGCATCTGACGACCGTCTCGTGCCACGACGACCTCACCGCCGCCGACCTGACGGGCCGCTATCTCCTCAAGGGCGGCGAGACGGTGTGGGTCGACGGGCCCTTGACCCGGTCCGTGCGGGAAGGCGGCATCTGCTACCTCGACGAGGTGGTCGAGGCCCGCAAGGACGTCACCGTGGTGCTGCATCCGCTGACCGACGATCGACGGATGCTGCCGCTCGAGCGGACCGGAGAACTGCTGGAAGCGGCACCGGGCTTCATGCTCGTGGTGTCCTACAATCCCGGCTATCAGAACCTGCTCAAATCGCTGAAGCCGAGCACGCGCCAGCGCTTCATCGCCATCGAGCTCGATTTCCCCGAACCCGACCTCGAGCTGCACATCGTGGCGACCGAAAGCGGCCTCGACGAGCAGACGGTGCGGCCCCTGATCAACCTCGCGACCCGGATCCGGGCGCTGGAGAAGATCGACCTCGAGGAGGCCTGCTCGACGCGCCTTCTGGTCTATGCGGCCACGCTGATCCGTGCGGGCATCGCCCCGCGCACCGCCGTGGAGCATGCGGTGATCGAGCCGCTCTCGGACGATGCGGACGTCAAGGCCGGCCTGCGGGATCTCGTCCGGGCGAGCTTCGGCTGAAGCCATGGGCCTGGAATTCCTCGAATACGAGGAGAACGTCGGCAGGATCTGGCATCGTATCGTCGGCGACAAGGCGAGCTATCCGCACTACCCGACGGCAGGCGTCGAGCTCGAGGACGAGAAGCGCAGGCTGGCCGTGTTCTTTCGCGGCCTCGGCGGTGATCCGGCCCTGGCCTTCGGTGCGGGCGCCGCGCGTGTCCACGGCCACCGCCTGCGCATGATGCAGCGCATGGGCGTGGTCGAGGAACGGCTCCACAAGGCACGCCGCAGCACCGAACTCGTGCTGCTGCCTCCGAGCCTCGCCTGCCTGCCTGCGAGCGACCTCAACCGCGACCTCTACACCTGGCTCACCGCCTTCCTCGCCCATGCCCGACCCGTTGCGCGTGGTGACGACGACCCGCTGCGCCGCGACCTCCACGCGCTGCGGGAGATCGACCGCACGGTGCGCCGGCTCCTGGAACAGTTCGCGGGACTGAAAGCGCTCTACGACCGCCTCGCCTCGGCACTCCTCGCCCAGCGCCCGTCCCGTCGCCTGCCAAGGGCCGAGGCGGCGGTGGAACGGCTCGTGCGGCATCTGCACGGCGAGGGCGACGGCGGCGAACTGGCTGCGTTCCTGCGACCCGCCGCGTCGCTCGACGGTCTGCGCGCGCCGCGCGGCTACCGGACCTTCCTGCCGGCA
Source organism: Geminicoccaceae bacterium (assembly GCA_020446525.1). GTDB lineage: Bacteria > Pseudomonadota > Alphaproteobacteria > Geminicoccales > Geminicoccaceae > JAGREO01. The sequence goes on from JAGREO010000011.1 coordinate 19,139, forward strand.
CCCTTGTGGGGTGAGGTCGACGATGCGCTCGCCGCCGCGCGCGAGGCGCAGGCCGACGAAGAGGAGGCGGCCGGCGAGAGTGCGACGGACGAGGAAAAGCTGCACCGCCCCGCGGAGCGCATGGAAAACGACAGCAGCGAACGCGATGCGCTGACGCTGATCAACAAGGGCGAGCTGCTGCTGGCGACGGCCGAGATGATCGACGTCGCCAGACCGGACGACGAGGAGAACGCCGAGGACGCCCGCAAGGCCGCACAGGACCAGGACTCGCTCACCCTCGGCCGTCCCGATCGCCCCTCCTCCTCCCGCGTCAAGATGGATCTGGACCTCGCCAGCGAGGCGATGGTGCGCGACGCACCTACCACCGCGACGCCCGGCATCCGCTATCCCGAATGGGACTGGCGACGCGGCGCCTATCGCAAGGACTACTGCGTCGTGCGCGTGGCGCCGGCCGCCGAGACCGGCGAGGACTGGCGGCCGGACGAGACCACGCGACGCCTGATCCGCCGCGTACGACGACAGTTCGAGGCGCTCCGCCCGCGTCGCGAGACGCTGCGGCGGCAGCTCGACGGCGACGAGCTGGACATGGACGCGCTGGTGCGGGCGCGCACCGATCTCCTTGTCGGCGGTGCCTGCGACGACCGCGTGCATCTGACGATGCGCGATCGCAGCCGGGATCTCGCCGTGGTGCTGCTCGTCGACATTTCCCTCTCCAGCGACGCCTGGATCGAGGGCCGGCGCGTGCTCGACGTCGAGAAGGAGGCGCTGACCGCACTGGCCTGGGGTCTCGATGCCTGCGGCGACGCGTTCTCGATCCTCACCTTCACGTCGCGCCGCCACGAGGACGTGCGCATCTCCACCGTCAAGGATTTCGACGAGACGCTGGGCGAACCCGTGCGACGTCGTATCGCAGCACTGCATCCGGGCCACTATACCCGCATGGGTGCAGCGATCCGCCATGCCTCCGCGCGCCTGGCGGGGCGTCACGAGCGGCGGCGCCTGCTGCTGCTGCTCTCCGACGGCAAACCCAACGACATCGATCACTATGAGGGGCGCTACGGCATCGAGGACAGCCGCAAGGCGGTCGGTGAGGCGCGCGTCGACGGCACCGCCGTCTTCGCCGTCACCGTCGACCGGCGGGCGGAAAACTGGGTGCCGTTCATCTTCGGCCGCGGCGGAGCCGCCGTGGTCGGTCATCTTGGCCGGTTGCCCGAAGCCCTGCCGCGGATCTATCGTCAGGTCACCGCGACGTGACGGAAACGGCAGGTCTCGGGCCTATCGGCCATCATCGTAACCATAGGGAGAGCATCATGCGACACGTCCTCTTCACGGCAGCGGCCGTCGGTGCCCTGTTGATCGGTCATCAGGTTCAGGCACAGGAAGGCGACGCCGAAGCCGGCAAGAAGGTGTTCAGGAAGTGCCAGGCCTGCCACGTCGTCGACAAGGAACAGAACCGCGTCGGCCCGCACCTGGTGGGAATCATGGGCCGACAGGCCGGCCACGTCGAAGATTTCAAATATTCGGACGCCATGGCCAATTCCGGCATCACCTGGAACGAAGAGACCCTCGCCGCCTATCTGGCCGACCCCAAGGGCTATATCGAGGGCAACAAGATGGCTTTCGCCGGCCTCAAGAAGCCCGAAGAGATCGCCGACGTCATCGCCTATCTCAAGGAATCGACGGGCGGCTGAGCACCATGACCGGCGCGAGCCCGCACGGGTCGTGCCGGTCGCGGCGCCGCCGCCCGTTCAGCGACCGAAGCTGATCAGCCGGCTCCAGTACCGCTCGATACTTGTCAGGATGCGGTTGATGTCGAGCAACTGCTCGCGCGTGGCGATGTCGCCGCGGATCTCTTCGGCGTTGCGCTCGTGGAACCCGTCGATCTGACGGGTCAGGTCGAGTCCCTTCTCGGACAGGCGGACCCGCATCATGCGCTTGTCGTGCGCCGAGCGTTCGAGGATGAGATAGTCGTTCTCGACCAGCTTCTTGACGTTGTAGGTGACGTTGGAGCCCAGATAATAGCCGCGGGCGGTGAGTTCGCCGACCGTCAGTTGCTCTTCGCCGATGTTGGCGAGGATCAGGGTCTGCACATTGTTGATGTCCTCGACGCCGAGCCGGTCGAGCTCCGCCTTGATGACGTCGAGAAAGCGGCGGTGCAGCCGTTCGATCAGACGGATCGTGGTCAGATATTGCTCTTTCACGTCGGCCTCGTCCGTTTCGCCCGCCACGCCGGTCACCCATGACGTTCAATTTATGGATGACCAAACTACCGTCGCACACGCCATCTGCCAATCTGGTAAATCGCATAGCGAGAAATCGCGTTACGGGTTCGCTCGAAAAGCGAACTGGCGTTCCGTCACCCGATGTCCCAATGGAGGTCGAGGCCACTCGCGGGCACGTCGTCGAAGAACAAGTCGATGTCGGCTCTGGTGACCGCCTCGAGGCTCGCATGCCGCCAGCGGGGCCGCTTGTCCTTGTCGACCAGGAGTGCCCGCACGCCTTCGGCGAAATCGCCGTGCTCGAGCACGTGACGCACGAGGCCGTGCTCCATCCTCATGCAGGTGTCGAAATCCGCCCCGGCACCACGCCGCAACTGCCGCAGGGTGATGGCGACGGCGATCGGCGACATCGGCGCCAGCCGGTCTTTCAGGGTGACGACGAAGGGATCGTCCCGGTCATCGAGATGCGCGACCAGTTCGGGCAGGTCGGGGGCCGCCAGATGACGATCGATCGCCGCCCGCTCGGCGAACGGCGTTGCGCCTTTGGACGGCTCGTCGTACGACGCCAGTACCCGGTCACAGACACCGTCATCCACTCCATCGCCCAGGCCGTCGACGAGCGCATCGGTCAGCGCATCGAGCCGTGCGGCATCGACGAAATGCGTGCCGATACCGGCCGCACGACAGTGCGCGCCGTCGAGCCGCGCACCGGTCAGGCCGAGCCACGTGCCCAACTCGCCCGGCAGCCGCGGCAGGACGAAGCTGGCGCCGACGTCCGGGAACATGCCGATCGCGGTCTCGGGCATCGCGAAAAGCGTGTTCTCCGTGACGATGCGATGCGAGCCGTGCACCGAAATCCCGACCCCGCCACCCATGACGATCCCGTCGAGCAGCGAGATGTACGGCTTGGGAAACCGGCGAACGCGCCAGTTCAACCGGTATTCCTCGGTGAAGAACGAATGGGCGGCGTCGATACCGTCACGCCCGGCCGTCTCGACCACGGCCCGGACGTCGCCGCCGGCGCAAAAGGCGCGGCCCGGAACGGCTTTGACCAGCACCGCGCCCAGCGTCGTGTCGTGGCGCCATCGCGCCAGCATGGCGCTCAACGCTTCCACCATCTCCCGGGTCAGGGCATTGAGCGCCCGCGGACGATCGAGCGTGACGACGCCCAGCCGGCCCCGCCGCTCGAAATGAATGTTCGGACAATCACGGACGTCCCGTTCGGTCATTGGCGTTCATCCCTCGTCGCCCGTGCATCCCGGGCGTGGCTGAGCCGAAATCGGCCGCCGGCATTGTGGTGCCGGCCGGCTGCCCATATAGAAGATCGCGCGATGCCGGTCGCCCTTCGAGGTGATCGCGAGACCCATCGAAACCGACGAGACATCCGATGCCGCTGTCCCGCCATCTGCCGCCGCTCGCGGCGTTCCCGCGTTCACGGCCGCGGCGCCTGCGCCGGACCGCGTGGATCAGGTCGCTGGTCGCGGAACACCGCCTCTGCAGCGCCGATCTCATCCAGCCCCTGTTCGTCCTCGAAGGCAGCGACCGGAGCGAAGCGGTGGCGTCCATGCCGGGCGTCCAGCGCTTCACCATCGATCGCCTGTTGCCCGTGATCGAGCGCTGCTGCGCGCTGGGCATTCCGGCCGTGGCGCTCTTTCCGGTCACGCCGGCCGAGCGCAAATCCGCCGGCGGCGAGGAGGCGTGCAACCCCGAGAACCTCCTGTGCCGGGCGATGCGGGCGATCAGGAAGCGCTTTCCGGAGATCGGCATCGTCGGCGACGTGGCGCTCGATCCCTACACCAGCCACGGGCAGGACGGTCTGGTCGAGGAGGGCCGCGTGCTCAACGACGAGACGCTGGACGTCCTGGTTCGGCAGGCCTGCTGCCAGGCCGAAGCGGGCTGCGACGTGGTCGCACCTTCGGACATGATGGACGGGCGCATCGGCGCGATCCGCGCCGCCCTCGACGGGAACGGCCACGACGAGACACTGATCCTGGCCTATGCGGCCAAATACGCATCGGCCTTCTATGGGCCGTTTCGCGACGCGGTGGGCTCGGGCGGTGCGCTCGGTCGGGCCGACAAGAAGACCTACCAGATGGATCCGGCCAACGGCGAGGAGGCGATCCGCGAGGTGGCGCACGACATCGCCGAAGGCGCCGACATGGTGATGGTCAAGCCGGGCCTGCCCTATCTCGACGTCGTCCGGCGGGTCAAGGAGGCGTTCCAGGTGCCGACCATGGCCTATCAGGTCTCGGGCGAGTATGCGATGATCAAGGCCGCCGGCGAGAAAGGCTGGCTGGACGCCGACGCCTGCATGCTCGAGAGCCTGCTCGCCTTCAAACGCGCGGGCGCCGATGCGATCCTCACCTATGCGGCGCTGGAAACGGCCGAACGGCTGCGCTCTTGAGCACGCGGGCTCAAAGCCCGATCACCAGCCCGTCATAGGCCGGCTCGACGCCGGCCGGCAGCATCGCCCGCCACGTCCGATAATCGACCTCGTGATTCATGTGGGTGAGGAAGGTGCGGCGCGGCGCCAGGCGCTCGACCCAGCCGAGCGTGCGTTCGAGATGGGCATGGCTCGGGTGGGGCGCCTCGCGCAGGGCGTCGACGATCCAGGTGTCGATGCCGTCGAGGATGGCGAAGGCGTTCCCGTCGAGGCCGTCGGTGTCGGTGCAATAGGCGAAGGATCCGATGCGGAACCCCCAGCTCTCGCTGCGGCCGTGGCTCTGCAGGAACGGCACGATCTCCACGTCGCCGATCGCGAAAGGCCCGTCGAACGCGTGCGGTGTCAGGTCCGGCCGCCAGAAGCCGCCATGCGCATGACGCCCGCCCAGGAACGCGTAAGGGAACCGGTCGCGGATACGCTGCAGCACCGACGGCGCCCCCCAGGTGGGGATCGAGCGATGAACGACGTTGTTGATCTGCCTGAGATCGTCCAGCCCGTGAATGTGATCGGCATGGGCGTGGGTGTAGATCAGGGCGGTGACGGCGGCGACGCCGCTGCGCAGGCACTGCTGACGCAGATCGGGCCCGGTATCGAAGAGGATCGTCTCGCCCATGGCCTCGACCACGATGCTGCAGCGCAGACGCTCGTTCTTGGGATCGTCGGAGCGACAGACGGCGCAGCCGCAGCCGATCTGCGGCACACCCGACGACGTGCCGCACCCCAGGACCGTGATCTTCATCCGGGTCGGCTCGCCCTGGTGAAGAGCCGAAAGAAATTTTCGGTCGTTCGCCGTGCCACCTCGTCGGTGTCGGTGCCCCAGACCTCGGCCAGGACCCGGGCCACGTGAGCGACATGAGCCGGCTCGTTGGTGCGCCCGCGCATCGGCACCGGCGCCAGATAGGGGCTGTCGGTCTCGAGAAGAATGCGGTCTCTCGGGAGATCCGCGACGGTCGCCCGCAGGGCGTCGGAGCGCTTGAAGGTCAGGATGCCGCCGATGCCCAGGTGAAAGCCCATGGCGACGGCCCTGCGTCCGAGCTCGGGCGACGAACTGTAGCAGTGTATGACGCCGCCGAAGGGCGCGCGGGCCAACCCTTCTTCGAGCATGCGCGCCGTGTCGTCGTCGGCGTCGCGCGTGTGCACGATGAGCGGCAATCCGGTCTCCTGCGCCGCCTCGATATGTGCACGGAACCCGGCCGCCTGCGCCGCGCGCGGGCTCGCGTCGTAGAAATAGTCGAGCCCCGCTTCACCGATCCCTATCACCTTGGGATGCGCGGCGTTGGCGATCAGCGGCGCCGCCCCGTCCGGTCCCTCCTCACCCGCCTGGTGCGGGTGCACCCCGGTCGCGCAATAGACGCCGTCGTGCCGCTCGGCCAGCGCCAGCACCCGTGCAAAGGTCGAGAGCCGCATGGAGATCGTGAGCATCACGCCCACACCCGCCGCACGCGCGCGGCTCACCACGGCCTCCTCGTCCTCGGCCAGTTGCGGAAAATCAAGATGACAATGACTGTCGACGAGCACGCGTGCGCCCCAGGGATGAACAGGTCCGAACGACTCCACCTGATAACCCCATCCGCCCCCGCCGTCACCCTCGCGCACGCCCCGATCGTCGCGCGCGCACAGCCTGCGGCCGCTGGCAACCGTCGACCATCGGCCCTACCATGGCGACCGGCATAGCAGGACCGCCCGATGACCGATCCGACTCCGAGATGGCAGTACCGCTTTTCGAACTTTGGCCGCGCTCGTCTCCTGCTGCGAGAGGCTCTCGATCTGCTCGATCGGCGCGAGATCACCCAGCTCGAGAAGGAGGGTCTCGTCCAGCGTTTCGAATATACCCGGGAGCTCGCGTGGAAGTTGCTCAAGGACTATCTCGACCATGGTGGCGTGGTGCTTCCGACCGTCACCCCACGGGCGGTGATACGTGCTGCTCACGAAGCCGGCGTGATCGATCGGGCCGACACGTGGATGCGGGCGCTCGAAGCCCGCAACCGGATGTCGCATGTCTACGACGCGCGAACTTTCGACCGTGTCATCGAGGACATACGCTCCTGCTACGCGGCACTCTTCGATGAGCTTCATGGCGCAATGTCGGAGCGTGGCGCCAATGACGACTGAAGAGCGAAGGATCGGCCTGAGCGACCTCCATCGGGAAATGCTGCGCGAAATTCTGGCACCGTTCGCCGATCGGATCGAGCGGGTGAGTCTCTTCGGATCGCGCGCCACCGGCAGGGCCAGGGCGAATTCCGACATCGATCTGGTGCTCTATGGCGACATCGACGACGCCCTGATGGATCGCATCTGGTCCCTCTGCGACGAGAGCGCCCTGCCCGTTCGGGTGGACCTTTGCGCCTATGACCGGATCATCGAACCCGCACTCGAGGCGCACATCGACGCGGTCGCGTCACCACTGTTCGAACGACACGACTTGCTTCGATCGGCCTCCTCGATGCCCGTCCCGAGATGACGCGGAACGACGCCCTGCGGCCCGGGCCGTGCCGCACCGGCCGCGAGGCCCGCTTCGAGCGCCGTGAAATCACGTCCTTCGACGGCCGACAGATCGAAGATCCGCGCCGGGCTGTAGCCGTGGATGACGCCGCCGAACGGAGCGCGGGCGAGGCCCTCTTCGAGCATGCGCGCCGTGTCGTCGTCGGCATCACGCGTGTGCACGATGAGCGGCAATCCGATCTGTTGTGCCGCCTCGATACGCGCACGGAACCCGGCTGCACGGGCCGCGCGCGGGCTCTCGTCGTGGAAACAGTCGAACCCGTAGCCGGTGATTCGATCTTTTAGGATAAAAAGCATTGACACGCTCGGAATGAGCGCCTATAACCCCTCCCATGACCCACCATCACACCGCCCCACCCGACGAGCTCCCATCCGCCTGCGCGCGCTTCG